>JAAYPP010000191.1 GCA_012519765.1 Lentisphaerota bacterium | reverse complement strand
CCATACTGCCGCGCTGATGCGGCGCTATGGCATCACGGAAGCGGTTTTTCATGGCTTCCGAATGTGCGACCTCCCTACCCCCGCATTCAACCGGAATAAACCTTACGAACTGGCCATGTCGGTCGGTTTCCGTCCCGATTTAGCGGCACGGCCGGATTCAAAACTCAATCGCAATTTTATTGGCGAACCCGAGTTTATTGAGCGAACTGAAATACTGAAAAACAATCTGACACTCTTAAGACAAAATTATCCGGACCTTACGTTCTGCATTGAAAATGACTTCCCGTCACACGGTTCGGCTAACTTGCTTGCATCAGGCGCAATTCAGCTTCAACATCCATTGTGCCTGGATGCCGGACATTTGTGGATAACATGTTATCTGCTTGGAAACGATTTCCTCCAGGAAACCGCCGCTTTCGCAAACTCCGGTCGGCTGAAAATGGTTCATTTACACGCATCCCCATTTACCAACGCCACCCCGTTTGAAAATTGGCGAGACGGTCATTTGCCGCTGCAAACTGACAATGCCATGAATTTACCGGATTTTGTCCGTATCTGCCGGGATGCCGGCGTTGAACTTTTTGTTTTGGAAATTCCCTCCGGAACTGCCGATGATATCCATGATTTTGCCGTAATGTGGGAGAACTGAACCATGAACCATGATAATAAAAAATCAATTCTGATTGCCGATGACGAACGCCATACCCGCGACGCTCTGGAAAGATTTTTCAGACGTAAATATGAAGTTACGACTGCGGAAGACGGCGAACGCGCCATAAATCTCCTGAAACGCAACCACTATGACTTGCTGCTCACAGACCTCAATATGCCGAACGCCGATGGTATGGCCGTAATTGATGCCGCGCTGAAAAAATCACCGCCGCCGCCATGCATTGTTTTTACCGCTTACGGTTCAGTTGAAAACGCCATTGCCGCCATTAAGCGCGGCGCCACCGACTTCGTCACCAAACCCATCAATCTGGAACAGCTTGACCATACCGTCAATAAAACCCTGGAAACCCAGACCCTTAAAGCTGAAAATCAACGCCTGAAAAAACGGCTCAATTCAAATTTCGAAATTGAGCACATTGTCGCCAAATCTCCTCAAATGCGCGCCATTATGGACATGGTGACCCAAATCGCGAAAACACGTTCCACCGTCATGATCACCGGCGAAAGCGGCACCGGAAAAGAAGTAATCGCCCGCGCTATTCATAAATTGAGCGAAAGAGACGGCGCTTTCATTCCGGTTAATTGCGCGGCACTGCCCGCCACCCTGCTTGAAAGCGAATTATTCGGACATGAACGCGGCTCTTTTACCGGCGCGCTGGAACAGAAAAAAGGACGATTCGAACTCGCCGACGGCGGAACTCTTTTTCTCGATGAAATCGGCGAAATCGACCAGCTCGTTCAAGTAAAACTGTTGCGGGTACTGGAAACACGGACTTTTGAACGCGTCGGCGGCGAAGAACCGATATTCACCGACACCAGACTCATCTCCGCGACCAACCGCGATTTAAAATTCCTGGTTGAAGAAGGAAAATTCCGCGAAGACCTGTTCTACCGCCTTGATGTCATTAACATCAATATGCCGCCATTACGAGATAGACTCGAAGATATTCCAATTCTGGTGAAACGCTTCATCGACGAATTTGCCGAATTCAACAATAAGCATATTGAGAGCATTTCACACAGCGCACTGGATACTATTTACGCTTATTCCTGGCCCGGTAATATCCGTGAACTGCGCAATTGCATCGAACAAATGGTCGTGCTAGCCCAAAAACCTGTTCTTGAACTTGAAAACGTACCGTCCAATGTACGTAACCAGCAGGCGATAATTTCGCACGGTCAAGGCATGCAAACCTCGCTCAACCTAGACAATCACGAAAAACTTCTAGTCATGGCGGCGCTGCGCGAATGTAACGGCAACCGGACTCACGCCGCCGCCAAACTGGGCATCAGCCGCCGTACTCTGATCCGCAAAATCAAAGAATTCAACCTGTCGTAACCACTACCAAGCGGGTGTGTTTCGTTATTGATATTTTAGTTTTTTTAATTATTTATTGGTTTCATGCTGCCAATCTCGGCATTTGCGGTTTTAAACGCCAACCAGTAATCGACATTTTCATTCACCTGCGACAACCGATAACAAAACGAATTTTCCTGCTGGCTCGGGTTCCGCATTCCGATCTCCCAGCCGAACCAACTGTTTCCAGTGGTAGATAAGATATACGATGGAATACTGGCTACTATATAGTTACTGAGCACGCCCAGCTGGCGGCAATATTGGACGGATTCAGCATTTTCGTCAGTTTGCCGGCGGCATATGCCGCCGACCTGATGGAATGTACGAATATATATAGAGAGTCGGAACCAATTATTCTGCAAACGACTTCCGCAGGTAGCACAACCTCCGATTTGGCAGGGAAAACGGTTCAATTGCCGGAAACGAGAGCGACGAAGTCACACGGTGTAACAGTGACTGTTTCCGAAACATTTCCTCCTTTTTCGAAGTCAGCAAGCGGTTGATATTTTTCCGGAACAGGCCATATAACCATTTTGGGGGAAGGATTGAACAGGATCAGCAACGTTTTGCCGCTACTCTTCTGCCGGTAGAATCCGATTTGGAGCGAATCTGGCGACAGAGATGAAAATTCGGCATCCTTAAGAATTTTGCTTTGTTCAAGTTTTTTCCAGAAGTCAAGCACCGTTTGCGTATGGATATAAACCGGCCAAAGCAAGGCACCGTAACTGAGTGTCCAACCCAACAGTTCCCACGCCAACCTCGGATCACTTCCGAGCGCGGGATCGTATCCATACTGCGGCAGCACAATTGAGGGAATGCTGTGGGTTCCACCGTGTGCCGCGCGAAAACCCGGCGAAGGATTAGATATCATATTTGAAGTGTCGGTGCGAGCTACCGGAGTGCCTTTAATGTTGCGTTGGTTGTAGATATCGCTGTACTCGAAAGCTCGTCGAGGCTTGACTCCTTCACCGTGAAGTTCGAGGTCGCTGAAAGCGTTGATCGGATAAAGTTCGCGGATGTGGTGCGTGATTAGCCACGGATGGCGGCCGGAGCGGTACTGACTGAAGAGGTAATAAAGCCGTTTGTACAGATCGCGCGCCGCAAGCAATTGCACCGTCCCTTCAGTCAAGCCGTCACGAGTGGAGTAGCTCAAACCCATACGTTCATCAAAATTTTCCTGCGGCAGCGGCAGGTCGAAGTAGAAACCGTCAATGTCGGTTTCCTTCAACATCGCTTCGATTTGTCCGGTGAAATAATCGGCCCATGAGCTGGCGGGGTTGACGTAAGCCAATTCCGAGGTTTCGCGTCCTGCGACGCCGTCTCCGGTGAACTGTACCGGTTTGAGGTTCCAGTCGGTGGCGTTGTGAAAATATTCCAAGACCGGATTAGTTTCTTTCTTAAGAAGCTTGTTATATTTGGACAGCGACTCAGCCCATCTGGTCACCGGCGTTTCGGAGGGGATGATCTCGTAGGTGGAAATGGAAAAGGGGGTAAGGTAGCAGTAGAGTTTGCTCCCTTCATTGTGCACCGTTTGGATCATGTCATGGAAGCGCGCCATGTTGAGCGGTTTGGGACGCGAATAACTGGATGACCAGAAACGCGGGTCAACATAGAAGGCGTTGGCGCTTCCCCGCGCGGGCCCCAAACCTCCAACCAGGCGAAAATCGGTCGCGCCGGGAAAATTCGGCTTAACCGGCCCAGCTTGTACAAAGAAGGTGAAATCGAGTTCATTGGCGATTCGTCCTGGACGGTTGACGATCAGTAACTTTAAGGTGGCACCGTCGGATTTTTCACGCCGGAGCTCAACACGGGGATATTTCGAATCAACCCACCAGCCTTTACAGTTCTCGGCGGAGAAGTTTATCCCTACGTGATCATTGCCGAGCCAAATACTCGGGAACGAGTTCCAAGCTTCGTCTTGCACCTCGCCGATTTGCCACCAGCGCCGGGACTGAACCGCCATGAGAGGAATATCCTTGAGTGAAAATTCGAGAAAGAGCGAATCCACATCGACCGGTTTTTCCGGGGTAATACGCATCCTGACAACCAGAAAACCGTCGAATTCCAGGCGCATTTCATTCCGAATGCGCAAATCGCCCATTCTGCCGTCCCGAGTCCAAATGGCGCGACCGGGGACTTGCTCTTTCATTCGGATACTTTCCCATTCGGCGGAAATTACTCTATGCTGTTTCACGAAACCGAGCAGCGCGGGCTTTTGAAAAAGGAGCTGGTCTAGGCTGGTAATCTGGGACAGAAAGGTGTTCCCTGTAAAATCGTAGGTTCGGCCCCAGACCGAAAAACGTTCATTTTGGCGCGTCACCGGAATCCAAGGTGCGGGACACCAATCGGGTGAAAGCGCCGCAATACCGGAGGCATTCTGACGCCAGTATTCGGTCTCGGGCAGCACCCATTTCTTGGCGATGGAGTCGAGTACGGTGCCATTCGCGTCGAGACTGGCCAATTCCAAGCGATAACTGCCGGGAAGGAACCCGGATAGATTGATTTCGGTTTCGACGTCCGGCTTGAGCGTTGTCTCGTGATAAACCTGGTCATTCCTGCGAAAAGTCAAACGCAACGTGCTGCAATCTTTTCCCTTCTTGCCGTATAACAATGGCCGTACGCGCAAAACCTGCCGCGAAGGTTCCGGGGTCAGCGCCAGATCCAGCGAATGCTGACTTCGAAAGATGAATTGCCGTTGATAGGCGATCGTATCATTCAGTTTGATTTGCGTCGAAGCCAGATAAATATCCGGCGACGGCAGAACCGATCGGGTTTTCCCCGAAAATGGGGTTGCAGGTGCCAATGAGAATTCTTCGCGAGCGCGGTCAAAACTTTTTCCGGAAAGAATTTCAATCTTTTCTCCGACAAATTGGTCAACGACCATTCCTTCGCTGGAGTGGCGGTAGTCCGGCGATGAGAGCTCAAAAAGCAACGTTCCATAGCCTTTCTGCTGTGACTTGAGCGCAAGAGTCTGTTCAAAAGTTCCGTTGTTAAAATCATAGACGGTCGTTTTCAGTTCCAGTCCGGAAATTCGCCGAATCAGTGCCTGATTTTGAAAGTGGTCAAACCAGACCGGCTGCGGTGTCAGAGTATATCGTATTCCTTCCAGAAAAAATCCACAGGACAATAAAAAATCCCCGCTTGGGAGCATATTGCGCGGTATAGCCAACTCGACCGTCCATTTGTTGCCAGAAATTTTGGAGGCGCTACGAACGTTGAAATTGCTTTCGGAATTGCGAACACAACTTCCCTTACCCCAATCGACGGTGGCTTCCGCGTCATAAACCGTGTTGTTTGGAGTAACGGTGAGATAAAGCCCAGAAAAAACTTTTTCCGGACCGCCGGGAGCACTGCAGGCCAGCACGAAAAGATCGCCACTGGCAATTTGCGCCGAATCGTCATTGCGGACGGCAGATGAATGGGGTCGGTAATCGGCAGGAAGCATGATTTCCGCACCGAAATAAACATTTTCGGCGTCTTCTCCCAGCACTAAAGCCGAGTTTCCCGGGATGCAGTCGAAGCTAGTTGCGCTATTTAAAAATCCGGGAATGCGGACCGGATATTCACCGCTGCCGATTTGACCGTCCGTCTGGATTGAGGTGGCCGTCGAAAGCGGCAGAATAGTCAGACTCGCTTGGGCGTTTTCGTCGCGGGAACGGCTGTAATAGAGTTTAATTTCCTGGTCGGTAAAGGGGCGGCGGTCAAATATAAGTTCGCGGATGGCAGTCTTTTTCCGGGCCGGTGCTCCGCTATACCTGCCGACGGACAGCGTAGAGAAGTCGGAGGGAAAGAACGCGGCGCGTCCGGCCTCGCCGATCAACTGACCGTCGAGAAAAACCCGCACGGAACTGCCGTATTTCCAGACCAGCGCAATCTGATGGTATTGGCCGTTTTCTAGTTTGATGAGTGCTTTGCGGTCCATGACCGGGAATTGATTTTTAAACTTTCCGTCGGGCAGTTTTTCTTGAGTCATCAGCCAGATGCCAGGAATATCGGCATACTTGTAGAGCGTGAAATTGCCATCAGTTCCGTCGGTGCTTTGGAGGAAAACTATATTTTCCTTCTGATTGTCTCCGCCCCAGTTGATCGGCATGAAGTCGAAGATGACGGTACCCGAATCGCCACGGTAGTCTGGAACGGTGAAACGAAGTTCGTTTTTTCTATCCTCAAGAACCAGCGCCTTATCGCGGAAGACCATATCGCCGGGGCTTTGGCTGATCTCAAGCTTGCCGCCGTCGGCATGAAAATCCTTTTCCAGCGGCAAGCGGACGGAATCGGCAAAAAGAGACATTGCAACAAACATCAGAAGAAAAATTTTATTCATGATTCAACCCTCGAAGGCAAAGAATAGTTTTTTGTCGCCGACATTATAAGCAGCACGCCCATTGATGTATCTTTTCTGCTGACCGACATGGCCGTCATAAAAAAGAACGTTGGTGAAATCACTGTGGCGCCACTGAATTTTGTTATAAAGATCATCTGAGCCCGGCGAGAATAATCCGTTTTTGGCGTCAAGCACCCAGGCGTTGACCGAGGGGGTTTTGGCAACGACGAACGCGCCGGTGCTCCTGCGGATTTTGCCGTATACGCCATGAATGTTACCACTAGGGTGGAGAAAAAGATTGACACCGTAGCTCAGAAACTCTGTCCGCTCTAGTTCGGAACTACAGGTCAGTACCGTAGACTTTCCAATCGGCGGGCGATCGGCCAGATCTGAGTAGCCCATCCCAATGAAAGGACGAACCTGATCGGCCCATGAACGGCCATTTCCATATTGCATTGGCAGAAAATCTCTGTAACTATCCACATAAAACAATAATCCGGTTCCGATTTGCTTGAGGTTACCTTTGCAATGAGCTGCCCGCGCCTTTTCGCGCGCTTGGTTCAACGCCGGTAGCAGCATGGCTGCAAGTATGGCAATAATAGCGATTACAATGAGGAGTTCAATAAGAGTAAAACTCTTATTAATAAACAAGTTACGGCTTTTTTGCGTTCCCATTTTTGCGATTCCTTTTTTGAAAATCGGGTAATCATTTAGTGTCAAAAAGTTACTTTCGCTGAAAAAATCTTCATTTTTTTCAGCCCGACTGTTCTGAACCGTTTGTCGATTCATGCGACCTCCATGGTTAGTTTATGGTGATTACTAGTTTTCTTTTTCGTAATTTATTATCTTCATTCATCCCATTTTTATAATCAACTTTTCACTCTAATTGCTTGAGCGTTTGTCGGATATGATTAATTTTATCTTTGAGAATTGGTGCACTTATGGGATAGTAGAGTAGTTCGCCTTGAAAGCCGATATACGGGTCACTTTGCAACAAAGGTAGCATGGCCATAGCATTCTTAATTTCAGCACGCAAGAGCTCTGCAAGTTTTTGTTTCTGTTTCGAATCATTTCTCAATTCGTAAAATTCGTAGACGTTAGCCGCTGAGTCGAAAATTATAGCTATCGCCAGCGCAATATTTCGCAATTGTGATAAAGCCGGATGCTCCAGTAATGCTTCTCCTTTACGAAAGCCTATGGCGATTTTTCGGAAAAGCTGGGCGATTTCCATGGCCGACAGGATTTCCCCCGTCCAGCATTTACCGGTCGGCGTGGAATACTCCTGAATATTTCGCATCCTATCAATCCCCCAGTTGTAATTCGGTGCTACCAGCGAAATTTCTCCGGTCAGATACAGCTTATATCCCGGTGACCGGGCAATCGGCCCATAATAAAAGATGCTTTTGTCGCAAGGGTATTGTTGAAACGCGCGGTCGAAGATTTTCCATGCTTTTACTACCGGAATTACCGCTTCTGGGGGGTAAAGCGTGGCGGCGAGTTTCTCAAGAAAACGCGATTCACTCATTGCATTGCCGCTTCCGGCAAGAGCAAAGGCATGGAGCATCAGGTCTCCACCTCCACCGATAACCCAAGAAACTAGAGCTCCGGAACACTTAAACTTGTAAGCTATCTTCTGTTTGCGCCAAGCCATTGATGGAACCGGAATATAGGGAACTAATGGCATTTCATAGGTATTTCCAAATTGGAATTTAGGCCAGACAGGCGGCAAAGAAGATGACTGTTTTTCTGCCATTGAACGAAAATAGTTTGCTGGTCCAGTGCAACTCTGTGAATATTCTTCGTTGATGACTTTTTTTCCGAAGAATTCCTTAACGACCCCATGTTCGAAATTTTCAAGCCAGACTACTTCATGTGGAATTGCATCATAAATTTCTTCCTTGATTTTGAAATCATGCAACGGAATACCATAGCTCCAAACCAGATAATCAGCAGCAGGCGCGGTGCGTCGCATTGCCTCAAACTGAAAAGTGATCAGCTTTGCTAACGCTTCACCTTGCCGCATTGTCGCGCACCGTGAACAGAGGACATCCCCATTCGCAAGATAGGCGTCTATTGAACGACAACTCGTAGCACGCTCGCCTGCAAAAATCTGGAGCATTCCACCAAGTTGTGGTGCTCGCAAAAAAAGTTTGCAGATAGCCTCATTCAAGTAATCCAATACCATCGAATGAGAGGTGCAGAGCATACTCAGGCTGTTCTCTCCATGCCCGCAGATGGTGCCGCGCAATTCGGGGTGTTGTGTAAAAACCTGATGGTCGGAAGGAAGCACTCGCGGTTCCATACAGAAAAATAAAACCTTAATCCCGTAACGTGCCGCACGTTCAGTCAGAATCCGAAGATTGTCAAGCGCTTTTCATCGGCGAACTCGGTGATTTCAGGGAGTATTTCTGATTTGATCATTTCGCGAAAAAGACCTGCCACCCATATTGCGTTGATACGTGCCCGCCGTAACCGGTTCAAGTATTCATCGGGATAAAAATCAGTGTTCCGCAGCAGTTCCCACCCGCCGCCGAAACGGTAACTGGCTATGGGAGACCGCGAAATGCGCAAGCGCTGGCAGGTCCAATCGTGCATTACTCCAAATTTCAGGTCCGGCGTGTTCTGGCGACGCATGACATCTTCGAGGCAAAGCAGTGCGCGGGAAATTCCTGCTTCATTTTCGGCCTTAATCCTGATCCGGTCAGGACGAATTTCCATACGGCAGTTTTCATAACGTCCCGGCCGGGCGAGTTCCGGCGCAAGGCTACAGTCGATCGGCACGCCACAGGCACATTCACGCACTAACATGCAGTTTTGCAGGAAATGACGAAAATCCTCAGCGGCAGGCCCGTCAGCACCGGAAATGGAAAAACCTCGCGCCAGCGAAAGCATTCCGGGAATTTCCTTCCGCTTCTGAACCCGAAATGTTCGGCGCGGTTCTTGGCGACAGACAAGCAGATGCAGATCGTCCGGCTTGATTTCGTTCAGAGGGATATATGGTTCAAGCGTTTTCATTTTCCGCCATCGTAAATGGTTCCATTGATCACACGGGATTGAAGCTTTTTGCCAGAAACGACGTGTTCGCAGAGCATCTCACTGGCAATACGTCCCAGTTCGAAACAGGGAACGCGCAAATAAGGTACGGAGGGATAGGCCAATGAAAAAATACCGCCCCCGGTAAAACCGAAGACCCGAAATTTCTCCCCCAGACCCAAGTTTTTGCGCAACGCGATCTCCTGTACCGCCATGACAACCGGGAAGTGCGGACAGCAGACGGCATCCGGCAAAACTCTGCCGGTGAGGATTTCCTCCAGCCCGGAGACCAGTTCCGGCGAAACCCGGTCAACGTTTGGCAGCACGTGATACTTTACTTCAATGTTTCGCGCAATCAGATGTTTTTCGAATATCTTCATCCGGTACTCTAGGTCCAGCCGCGCGGAAATGGTAGGATTGTCCAGATAAATAAACTCGAACGTATGCGGAGTGTCTTGCCGTACCCTTTCCGTCAGCATGGCGAAAGCGGTTTCCCGGTTGTAGGAAATACTTGGAATTTCTTCGGAATGAAAGATTTGGTTCGGTTCGACGATCACCGCCGGAATTCTCTGTTGCATGATCTGTTCCCGGAGGTGGATGAATTGCGGACCAATGAAAGCCACCGCATCGGCGCTTTCGGAAATGATTTCCAGTTGGCGCCGAAGCACCAATGGATCGGAACTGTCCTCCATATGGCGAAAAGTTGTGCTGAAATTGCGCAAATTGGCCTCGGCAACCATTCCCTGCTGCATCTCGTTTTCGGCAATGAAGTTGGCAAATCCAATTAACTCCGGCAGCATTACCGCTTCCGGTAGAGGAACGAAAATACGTACTTCTCCGGTAATTTTCTCGACGTTTGTGCGTACGAAACTTCCCCGCATCGGGATACGGTCGATATATCCTTTTTGCTGAAGAAGCTGCAACGCGGCGATCATGGAACTGCGGCCGACTTCATATTCTCCGGCAAGTTGCCGGTCGCCGGGAAGCCGGTCTCCGGCACAAAGTTCCCCAGATTGTATTTTTGCGACAATCAGTCGAAAAATTTTTTCCGGGATGGTTTCATATTTTGGATATTCAGTCATATTTATCATAACCCAGTGGTTTAGTCGTGGTTTAAACCATTCTTTTTATATATTATCCTAAAAAACGCAGTTGAAAATTCGGTGTGAGATTTCCTCCTCATCCGAGGTTTCCGATAACGAATGTTCTGATTTGTTTTTTTTACAGATTCAGGAGTATTTGATATCCGTCTGAAACCGTT
>JAAYPP010000190.1 GCA_012519765.1 Lentisphaerota bacterium | reverse complement strand
AACACACAAAAATCAGGATTTTGGCGGGATTTTTAAGAAAAAGCCGCATTCGATGCGTCAAAACGGGTTTGACGTGCAAAAGAAAAAGTTATTAACAGGAAAAAGCCAATAGTTTTGAAATTGGCTCAGTGCAATGTTAAAAAAGGAGAGATTTAATGGCTAAATCAATTATTTTAAGAGGTGGAACGGTTGTCAATCCACTTAAGACACGAGAATTTTCAGGCGATATCAGAATATCCGGAGGAAAGATTGAAGCAATAGACTCGGGTATAGCCGTTAAGGCTGGCGAGCAAGTAATTGATGTGACTGGGAAGTTGGTAATGCCGGGGCTGGTGGATATGCATGTTCATGTCGCCGACGTTCCGGACAGCCGTAGAATGTTGGTCAAGGCAGGTGTAACAACAGCGTTGGATGTGGCGGGGAAGCCTGACGATATTTTCAGAGGTGCAATTGAAGCTGGGGCAGGTTTGAATCTGGCTTATCTTTATCCACTGGTGCCAGGTGATACGATTAAAACATCTGCTCCAAGCCGTCAGGAACTTTCTGACGCAATTGATTTTGCCTTGAATAGCGGTGCGGTTGGAGTAAAAATTCTGGGGGGGCATTATCCCTTAACCGGTGAAGCAACGCGGCTGGCTATCGAACTTTCACACGAGCGCCGGTGCTGGATTACTGTTCATGCCGGTACTGTCGAGACTCCCGGTGATATTCGCGGATTTGAGGAACTGGTCAGCCTGGCCGGAAAGCTTCCGGTGCATATTGCGCATATCAATTCATACTGCCGCGGCCTTCAGGATAATCCTTTTAACGAGGCTAAGCGGGCATTTGACGGCTTGTTGTCAGTCCCTGCGTGCCGTTCAGAATCATATTTGGCTTTGATTAACGGAACATCAGGCAGAACGGAGAATGGTTTGCCTGTCAGCAAGGTTACCAGACGTTGCTTGATTCAAGGCGGTTACAGCGATGATGCGCAAGGTTTGATGGAAGCACTCGCCGACGGCTGGGCCAAGGTTAATCATTATGACCAAAGCCGTCGTGAAGTTGTTTTGGCAGAACCAGCTGATGGCTTGAAATTATATCGTGCTGGCGGAGGAAAGCTGACAATTAGCTTTGCGGTAAATTCTCCTTTAGCGGCAATTTCTCTTGCTCTGTCCAAAAAGGATGACGGTGAGTATGCCGTCAATGCATTGGCAACAGATGGTGGTCGTGTCCCGAGAAATGTTACATTGCAACAAGGCTTATGCTTGGTCAAGTATGGAGCCATGACTTTGCCGGAGTTGTCCCAAAAAGCGTCAATGAATCCAGCGCGTCTGCTGGGTTTGCACAATAAGGGGATCCTTGCTGAAAATGCCGATGCTGACGTCATTGTAGTTGATCGTGAAAGCGCTATGGTTGAACAAGTTATTTCAGGAGGCAGGATAATTTTCCAAAATGGTGAAATATGCAGTGAAGATGCTTCTTTTGTTACGCTTGAAGAAGGTAGGAAATCAATCTTTGAGCGTGGTTTTAATTTGCAGTGTACCGCACCGGAATGGCTTGGACGCTGAACGGGAAGGGGAGATATGGATAAGAAACGCTTGACAGTAGGTATTGTTGGCGGGTTGTGCCCGCTTGCAACTGCGGATATTTATCTTAAGGCAATGAAAAAGGTTAAAGTTGAAGGCGGTGACGCTGATTATCCTGATATCATTATCAATGCCGCACTCGAACAAACTCAGCGCGGCAACCATTTCGATAATTCGCCGGAACGCAATTATGACATGCAACACCGAATTTTATATATCTATCAGGTATGCAGAGAGCTTAAACAACGCGGGGTTGACAAAATACTGGTTCCTGATTTTTTGAGTTGCAATTTTGCCGGCACGATCAGCGAACAAATCAGATTGCCGTTGATTGACATTGTCGGTGTATTGGCGCGCCGAATTCGTGCTCAGTGGCCGGAAGCGGTTCGTGTCGGTGTTTTGGCGACAAGCGCGGCGATTGAAAATAAAATCTTCGAAAAAAAATTCGGCAATTTTGGTCTGACTCCGATCTATCCTGATGCTGATATCCAGGCTCGGATGGTTATGGAAGCGATATACGGTAGGGAAGGGGTTAAATACGGTGTTATCAGCGAAAAACCCGGTGAACTGATCCGCCAGGCTTGCCAGAACCTGTATGAGCACGGAGCCGAGGTAGTTGTTTCCGCGATTACTGAGTTGCCGCTGATTGAGCGGCAATATTATCCTGATAGTCATTATCTGGACTGTAATGAAGCCATTGCTGAAGAACTGGTTCATGACGTAGTTGGTTCAGAAAGATCATATGCCAGGTGCGGTACAATCGGTATTTTAGGCGGTTTAGGACCGGCGGCGACTGTCGATATTTTTGATAAAATTGTCCGTCATACTCCGGCTTCGTGCGATCAGGAGCATATCAAGGTGGTAATTGAGAATAATCCGCAAATACCCGACCGTACTGCGGCATTGCGCAATGGTGCGGAAGATCCGAGTATCGCTATGCTTGCCACTGCTGAAAAGCTGGTTGCTGCGGGGGTTGATTTTATTATTGTGCCTTGCAATACGGCACATGTATTTATCAAGGCCGTGGAACAGCATATTACGATTCCAGTTTTAAGTATGATTGAATCTACCGTACAATATATCCAGGAAAGCTTTCCGAATGTCAGGAAGATTGGGCTTTTGGCAACTACCGGCACCGTGGAATCTGCGGTTTACGCCGAGCCACTTATGAAGCGGAATTTTGAACTTTTGACTCCGGATGTAGAAACTCAGCAAAACGCAGTAATGGAAGCTATCTACGGAAAGAACGGTATCAAGGCTGGACACAAGACCGGAGTTCCTCGTGACCTTTTATTATCAGCTGCAGCGGATTTGGTAAAACAGGGTGCTCAACTGATTATTCTCGGCTGTACGGAAATTCCGCTGGCTTTAAGAAACGGTGATCTTGAGGTTCCGTTTGTTGACCCCACGGATATTCTCGCGAAAGCGGCGGTACAAAAAGCCCTCGGCATTCAGCATTGAACTGAACCGCACCACACCCAAATTATCGCGCTTGAAATATAACGCTTAAAATTCGCGCGCGCATTATGCGCGCGCGAATTTTAAAGAGCTCCAAAAATCTTCAGAAATCTGCGATGCAGTGTTTTATCATGATATTTATCCGGAGCGTTAGGAATGAGTTCTTCAGCGTTGTAACCGGAATGCAAATCGTCGACTTCGATGTGACGGGTTTCGGGATTGATGCTGAATGATAATTTCCAGGTACGGCAACAGATAATGTAGCGTTGTTCTGAAATCATGTTTAGCCGTTTCCGGTTGCGGTTCAGCGGGTCTGTTCCAAGCTGAATCAGCGCGAATGACTGCAGGTCGAGTCCGCTTTGTTCGCGCAACCATTCAATTTTTAACAGTACCGTTTTCGTGAAGTTGACCTGATAAGGTTCGGGGAGAGGCGGCAGCCACCCGGTTGAAGCTTCTGGAAAGCAGTCGGCATGGATGATGTATGGTTTGATATCGAGAACCGGAGTGCCGTCAAGCATGTCAAAGTTGCGGATATGAAGTTCCAGCCCGTCAATGGCAGTTAATTCGACGCAACTGATCCCGATGGAGTTGGGGCGATGCGGCGAACGGGTGGCGAAAACTCCGATTTTCCGCGAGCTTGGCGCTATTGGTGGATTGACTGCGGGTTTCCAGCCTGATGACTGGTTGAGGTGGAAACAGAAAATCACCCAGATGTGACTGAAACCGTCAAGATCGCGCAACGCAGTTTCAAAGTTGCATTGCGGATTCATTCTGATAATCCCCGTGTTGCCGGCAAAGACGCTTTGGCGCGGGGTTTCAAAACGGTATTTGGCATCGGCTTCAACCATGCCGACAGGGTTGAAAACAATATCGTTCATCGGCTCTGTTCGGTTTGGGCATGACACGAAAAGATGTTTTTGTTACTGACGCCGACAATGACAAAAACCAACAACAGTGACAAAAACAACCATACCCACCATGGGAAAATCGAATTGCTGTATTTGAATCCGGTATTCTGGATCACATTGTTTTCAGTTGACTGGTTATCTGCTTCATCAGGTGAAAGCTGGCCTGCGGGAGCCGGTGCTGACGCGATGACCCGGAGTGTTGGGCGTGGCTTGATCGCGGCGTGACATTCGGGACATTCCAGTTCGAGATTTATCCAGTTGTCATTTACCGCCAGGAGTGCACGGCAATGCGGGCACTGATATTCGAAACTATGAGGCTGAACGGCCGTCGGAGGAATTAACGGCGGGACAGTGGGGGGCGTATTGATGTTTTCTGTTCCTCGGTTGATCTGGAAGTCCGAGGCAACCGGTTTGCTCATAGCCGGAGCAGCGGAAAAACTTTCCGGGTTCTCATTGTTTTGCTCGAATCCGCATTGGTAGTTCATAACGGCACAGAATTCTGACGCGGCAGATTTTGAAACTTTGGTGATACGGCAGGCGGCGCCGTCGCGCCGATGCAGAACAATGTTGTTGCTTAGAATTCCTTTTTCAGCGGAAAACTTAGTAAGCACGCTCAAAACAATTTCCATTTTTTTTAGCCCGATAAACATCACCTGATCAAGGAAAAGGACACGGTAATTGGTTCCGGCCAATAACCAGGTGCGACCGTCATAAACGCCTTGAGTGATGGACAGGATATGTTCATCATCGCCAAGAATGTCGCTGATATTGCGGAGTTCTTTGCGTCCGGCGAATTTAGCCGACTGCGGGTTGAGCGCCGCAATTTCGGATTTTAAATCAGTCCAGATTCTCATTTTGTGCAATCATTTTGGTATGGGTTTCGGTTATTTCGATTTGGCGGTTTTTATAAAGTGCGCCGAGTGCTTTTTTGAATGTTTTTTTGCTCATTTTGAACAGACGTTCAATCTCGGCAGGCGGCGTTTTGGCGGTTATTTTTAAGATGCCGCCTTGGTTTTTGAGTACTTCCAGCAAGGCGGCAGTGGCGTCGGGAACAGCCGCTTCATAGCCGGACTTCTGTAAAGAGACATCGGCGCGACCGTCTTGCCTGACGCCGATCAGATAAACAGTTCGTTGATCACCGAGGTTGAGACGTTCATAAACGTTGCTACGATAAAGCATGCCGAGATATTTATCGTCCAGCAGTACCCGCCAGCCGATGGCGGTATTGGCGATTACTACAGCTTTGAATGGCTGTCCATGCGGCAAGTCCGACGGCATGTCAACGGCACCTTTTTGCACCTTCATGGTAGCAATGATTCGTCCGCTGACCTGGTCTGCCTTGACTTTGACAAGAATATTTTCGCCGATCTCCAAATCCCGTAGCTGTTCTTTATACGGCACCATCAGGTCTTTATCTAATCCCCAGTCCAGAAACGCGCCGACACGGTTGACGTCCTTTACTCTCAAGACACAGATATCACCGACTACCGCCAGCGGCTGTTGAGTTGTGGCCATCAGCCGGTCTTCCGAATCGTTGCAGACAAAAACTCGAACTATCCGACCGATTTTCATGTCAAGAGTTACAAAACGCGACGGTAGTAAAACCCGGTTTCCCTGGGAATCGCCAACATAAACACCGTGCTCAGTCTCTTTTTCGACTCGCAATTCCTGATATGCACCGTTGATAATCATCAATAATTTTCTCTCTGCTTAAGGATGGTAAATTTTTT
>JAAYPP010000189.1 GCA_012519765.1 Lentisphaerota bacterium | reverse complement strand
GTCGTGACGAAGTTCATCAAGTAAAAATCTGATATCGGGATTGTCTCCGGCTCTTGAATCGAATTCGGACAGCAACGCCGCCAGCTGCGCGGCAAGCCGGGGCAAGCCGATTTTAAAACCGGCATGGAGCAACAGTCCCAGGCGTGGTTCGAGTCCGGATGCCAGAATTTTTCGTCCGTTTTCGGTGATTCGTCCGTCATGGTCAAGCGCGCCGAGCTGCATCAGAAATTCAGTGGCCTGCGCCCAGTGTGCCGGCGGCGGAGGATCAAGCCAGCAGAGTTCTGACGCGCTATTGACGCCCCATGCCGCCAGTTCAAGAACCAGCGGAGTCAGATCGCAACAGGAGATTTCCGGTGCGGTAAATTCAGGCATGTTTTTTTCATCAGCCGCAGTCCAAAGCCGGTAGCAAACTCCGGGTTCAAGCCGTCCGGCGCGTCCGGCACGTTGATCTGCCGCCGCTCTGGAAATTGGAACTGTTTCAAGACGGTTCATACCGGTGGCCGGAGAGAATATCTGCCTTCGTGTCAAACCGCTGTCAATTACAATGCGGACATCCTCGATAGTCAGCGAGGTTTCAGCGATGGAGGTGGCCAGTACAACTTTGCGTTTACCGGGCGGGGGCGGCGCGATGGCTGCGCGCTGAGAATTTTTATCAAGTCGTCCGTAAAGTTCAAAAAGCAATGTGTTGTGAGGGAGTTTTTCTTTCAGCAGCCCGGCAGTTTTCCTGATCGCGCCTTCGCCCGGCAGAAAAACCAGCAAACTGCCGGTCTGGGCTTCCATGGCGCGGATGATTACGCCGGCGGTTTGTTCCGCCAGCGGCAGTCGCGAAGGTTGCTCCTGCTGAGAAATTGTGACCGGATAGCGTCGTCCTTCAGAAATAACTACCGGGGCATCAAGCAGGTTTTGCAGACGTTGCACATCCAGGGTTGCGCTCATGACGATGATTTTCAAGTCAGGTCGAAGGTTGTTCTGGACATCAACTGCCAAGGCCAGACCGGTATCGCCGTGAAGCGAACGTTCATGATATTCATCAAAAATAACCGCGCTGATGCCGCTTAATTCCGGATCATTCTGGATCATCCTGGTCAAAATGCCTTCGGTAATAAGTTCGACTTCAGTGGTACGGGAAACGCAGGTTTCAAAGCGCATGCGGTAACCGATACGTTCGCCAAGGTTGCAGCCGAGATTTTCGGCCAGGCGTGAGGCTGCGGCATAGACCGCCAGACGACGCGGCTCAAGAATCAGGATTTTGCCTTTACGCCATGGCGCATCGAGCAGGTGCAGCGGCAAAACGGTGGTTTTCCCTGCCCCGGGCGCGGCAGATACGATGCAGCGGGAATGTTTCTGCATAATGTCCAGAAATTCATCGAGGATCTGATTTATGGGATAATCATTCATTTTATAAAAGCAGTTGAAATTTTAATATTGCTCTATCTTCCTTCTTATTTACACATTTCCGATTTTTTGCGGAATCACGGAGTCTTATTTTACGTTTTACAGAACACTGGAACCACGTCAGCGTTGCTTCTTCGAGCTTGCGGCGGTAATCGTTCCAAGAAATTTTACCGCATCTCCAAAAATGCTGGCAGATACTTCGCTCGACGGTCATTGGTAAAACTCATATCGCCGGATACCTGATGTCTTTCCGGCGCTGCTCAGAAAAAATCAAATATTTTCAAATCCAGTCGCAAATGCCGTTTTCCGCGTGATTGCGGAGCACATTGCGTTTGATTTTTCCCGAGTAAGTTTTAGGCATTTGAGTGATGAATTCGATCTGTCGCGGATATTTATAGGGAGCAGTCAATGCTTTGGCATGGCGCTGAATGTCTTTGCTCATAGTTTCGGTACCGGAATATTCCGGTTTTAGAACTATATAAGCCTTGACCACGATACCGCGGATTTTGTCGGGAGCGCCTACTACTGCCACTTCATGCACAGCCGGATGCTGCATGATTACGTGTTCAACTTCTGAGGGACTGATTCGGTAACCGGAACTTTTGATGATGTCGTCATTGCGTCCGGCAAACCAGTACATTCCTTCAGCGTCGCAACGCGCTTTGTCGCCAGTATAATAATAGCCGTTGATAAAGGATTCGGCATTTGCTTCAGGATTAAACATGTAACCTTTGAAAAGTCCTGCCGGAATATGGCAATTTTCAACCTTCAAAGCAAGGCGTCCTTCTTCGCCCTGCTGTACGGGTTTGCCGTCTTCGTCATGGAGTTCGATATTCCAGCCCGGGGTAGGT
Organism: Lentisphaerota bacterium; assembly: GCA_012519765.1. Lineage (GTDB taxonomy): Bacteria > Verrucomicrobiota > Lentisphaeria > Victivallales > Victivallaceae > UBA7640. The sequence goes on along the minus strand of JAAYPP010000189.1, from coordinate 1,469 downwards.
CTGCCCATCGCGCCGGGGCGATATGGCATTTCCGGAGTACTGCAAAGCATACAAACAGTTTCAGTCTGTCCGTAACCCGCGTAAACCAATTGGCCGGTTCCTTCGTACCATGCCTGCATAGTTTCTTTATGGATATTTTCGCCGGCAGTGAAACATTTCTGCAATTGGCTCAGGTCATATTTTTTCAGGTCGGACAATACCAGCATCCGGTAGATGGTAGGAGCCGCGCAAATCGAAGTGACGCCGTATTTTTCGAGCAAGGGCGGAATTTCTTCCGGGTTAAATTTATGGCGAAAATCACAAACCAGCAGACACGCTCCGGCGATCCATTGACCGAAATAACTGCCCCAGGCGATTTTAGCCCAGCCGGTATCAGTCCAGCAGAGCTGGAGATCATTGGCATTGAGGCGTTGCCAGTAAAGTGCAGTAATTTTATGACCAAGCGGATAAGCATGTGAGTGGGCAACCATTTTGGGAAATTTGCTGGTGCCGGAAGTGAACCAGATCATCATCAGGTCGTCCGCTTTGGTTTTAATCGGAGTCGGAGTGTTGATTGTGTAAAAACTGGAGCGCGGCATCGCGGCGGCTTCTTTCTCGAAGCTAATCCAATCTATTTTTTCACCTTGAGCCAGTACCATGTGCTCGAATTCCGGGCATTCATTAAAAATTTCTTCAAATTTCGGCGCATTATCGATATCGGAGATGACCATCTTGAATTTGCCGGCATCCATACGGTGTTTTATATCATACGAGGTCAGCATCAATGGCATGGAACACTGAACGATACCCAGTTTAATCAGCGCGATGGAAAAAATCCACCATTCGGGAATGCGCGGCAGCATAAGCGCCACGGCATCATTTTGTTTTAGGCCTTGACTGAGTAAAAAATTGGCGGCGCGATTGGAAAGTCGGCTCAACTCAAGAAAAGTCAGTTTGCGCTCTTCGCCGTATTGATTACACCAGATCATCGCAAGTTTGTTGCGGTCTTCTTCTGCCCGTCGGTCAATAATATCATAACCGAAATTAAAAAATTCAGGGACATCGATTCTAAAATTATCAGCACTCAGCGGTTCGCGAGGCAACTCCTCCATTTCTTCCATATTCATCGGTTTGTTCCTAAATAAAATTAAAATTAAATTTTCTAATATAATCTGAGCTGCGGTTATGTCAAGATTTTTAATTACTTATGAATTTCGACTCAGTAGTTCCAGTATTGTATTTTGTGGTTGCAGTTGTATTATTTGAGACAGTCAACCAGTTAGGAGTGGGTTATGAAGAAGCGTTCTTATCGTTTTTCTCCAAGTATAGTAGTTTTCGTGCTGCTTTTCTCAAGTGCGGTGATTTGGTACCAGACCGATTCGCTTTCGAGCGCGTTTCTGGATCAGATTCATAAAGATATGCGCGAGCGTACTGAACTTGTCAGATATATGGTCAGTAATTTGATTCGCAATAATGATAAAGCTGTTGCT
>JAAYPP010000188.1 GCA_012519765.1 Lentisphaerota bacterium | reverse complement strand
CGGCTGTCGCGTCCGCCGAGAATTTTCATCGCGATATGAAATTCAATTTTATCAACTTCACCGGCATTCAACAATGAAGCGGCTAATTCGCCGCCGCCTTCAACCAGGATCGAAACGGTTTTTTCGGAACCCAGGCGACGGAAGTCAGCATCCCAGTTTGTACCGTTCAATACTTCGGGTGTTACGCCGTCCGCAAGAGTTTTTGCCGCTTCGGCAACGGTCATGGATTTGGAAACGACCAGGCGGCGCGGCTGGCGTGGCCAATTTTGAGGTTCACGGACTTTTAGGGCAGGGTGGTCCTGGCGGGCGGTGCCGGCGCCGATCATAATGGCATCGGCCCATTGCCGAAGATGCTGAACGCGTTGTCGAGCTTGTTCGCCGGTAATCCATTGTGAAGTTCCTGAATGCGTGGCAATTTTGCCGTCCAGAGTCATGGCCATTTTCAGCAGAACAAACGGTTTGCCGGTGGTTATCCATTTAAAAAACGCTTCATTGATGACTGCGCATTCTTCGCGCAGGATATTTTCAAACACCTGAATTCCGGCTTCGTGCAGAATGGTTATTGCCGCTCCTCGATGTTTGGGATTGGGGTCTAAGGCTCCGACAAAAACACTTTTAATCCCTGCTTTTTTAATTGCTTCAGTGCAGGGGGGCGTTCGTCCGTAGCTGCTGCACGGTTCCAGGGTAACGTACAAATCTGCGCCGGAAGCGTTTGAGCCGGCGTCATTGATGGCATTGACTTCGGCATGAGCTTCACCAGCTTTGGCATGATAACCGCTGCCGACAATTTCGCCGTTTTTAACGATGATTGCGCCCACCATCGGGTTCGGACTGGTTTTGCCCCAGCCTTTTTCTGCGCATTCCAGTGCTTTACGCATTAATTCCTGATCGTTCATGTAAATATCCTTACTTATCGCGGATTATTGACGCGGGGAACTATTGAGCCGAGCCAAGTGGTTATCGCCCATGCCGCGGGGGTGCTCATGATTTTTACTTCATGACCGAATCCCCAGCTATCGGAATAGCTGATTTCCATAGTTTTGGGATTATATCCGGTAATCAGGCGCATATGTGCGCCCATTGCTTGTGGAGCATTTTTTTCCTTAACCAATCCGAGAATGACGCACCAAACCAACGGGGTACCCGCGTCGATATTTTTTTCGATATTGTCACAGAATTTTTTATATGCAATACGTTCACCGTCAACCCGGCTTTGAATGAATATTTCACTTTTCATTTCTCTCATTAAAGCGCTGATATTATAACCGCTGGCGTTGTTTCTGGTTATCAAATATTTCTTTTGTTTTATTTCGTTTTCGTTGGCTTTTCTGGCGGCCCGGTTATAGTCTTTAATCATAACCTGAAAATCGTGAAGGTTTTCATAAGAACGGTTTATATACAATTGCTGCATGGAAATGCCGAGTTTGCTGTCGGCCTTTTTGACCGCCGCCAACATGTTGTCTAAAGCAGTACCACGATAATCGGTTTTGGCAAGTTGCGCCAGCTGGTGCTGATCGAATTCAGAACCGTAGTACTGGAGAATACGTTCCAGCACTGCGACGACGCAATAACCTTTTTCGCCTTGGTTAACCATAGGGATTTCCAAATAGCGGAGACCATTTTCATTTACTTTCAGGCGTTGCTTCAGCTCATTTGAGTCATTGATGCCGGTTTTCATGGCTTGTTTGGCGGAATCAATTTGGGACTTGCTAATGACGAGAGTCAGATATTCGCAGAATGATTTTTTGCCGGATTCGCCGATGCTCCATTTTAATTGATAAAATCGGTCGCTACTGTCCCAGCGCAGTATCTCAGTTTTGTTTCTGCCGATCTTAGTTTTTTCACTGACCGGTTGAATTTCCGGATGCATCTCTTTGATAATTGCGGTTATAATCCGAATCGCATGTTCAAGGTTGTCAGTACCCCATGAACCGCCGTCGCCACGATTGAAAATTGACAGGGTGATTTCAGATAATTTTTGATTGTCGAGCGCGATCAGTGCTTCGTAAACGGTCATACCGCCGAACTTCAATATCCCGCGACGGTTTGACAAGGCATAGCGGACTTCTTTTTGGGATTTGTCGTTAAAATAGAATTCAGCCTTTTTCCGGGTTTCATTCTGTAATTTGGAATAATCAATTTCCCAAAGCGACGGATTTGTGGATTTGAGCAGTTGGGTAAATTCGTAGTCGCAATACGCGATTGAACAGCACATCAGAAGCAACAAAATGATGTGTCGCGCGGCTATCGGACGTTTTGCAATTGGCTCCATAATACGCATTTGAGTATCCTTATGTATTTCTGCGATTATTTATTTTATGCACAAGGTTATTGTTGGTCGAGACAAATTTCTGCGGCACGATTAGAAGCCCCTTGAAGGTCACCTCTGATCATTTCGGTTACACGTTTCATGTCGTCTTCGACTTCCTGCCGCCGTTCACCGCCCGGGAGAATTCGTTCGAGTGCGGGAACAAGATTTTGGGGTTTAACTTTGTACTGAAAAAATTCTTCGAATACTTTTTTATCTGCGATAACGTTGACCATAGTGAAGAAGCCGCGGAATAATTTGATCATCCAACCGAGAATCAGAAGGCTTATCGGGTTAAGTTTATAAACTACCACTAAAGGCAGACCGGATAATGCACATTCTACGGTAACGGTGCCGGAGGCGGCAAGTCCGGTACCGGCGCGTTGCTGCCAGTAAGGTGTATCGCCACAGGTAAGTTTAATTTCCGGCATGTCAGGATGCGATTTGCGAAATTTTTCGATAATATCGGCACAATGCCTGAAGATTTTTTCGCGCGGTGCTGAAAGAATAAATTTCAGATTCGGTCGTCGGCAGCTGAGTTCAAGAACTGTTTCCAGCATGGGGACCAACAGGCGGTTGATTTCCATTGAGCGGCTGCCGGGTAACAGCAGTACGGTTTCATTATCTCGAACGATAGAGGCATCGTTGCGTTCGTTAATAATTTCCACCAGCGGATGTCCGACGAATTCAACGTCCAACTTGGTGGAAGCATAAACTTCGGGCTCAAAAGGAAAAATCACCATCATTTTGTCGCAATATTCGGCCAGCTTTGGAATACGATGTTTGCCCCAACTCCAAACCTGCGGACTGACTTACCAGATCACTTTGTGACCACGTTTGTGAAGTTGTTTGGCAAAACGCAGATTGAAACCGGGATAGTCGATCAGCACAATCGCGTCCGGGCGTTCTTCAGCCGCTTTATTGAGTAAGAATCTGAAAATTTTAATAATTTTCCCGATGATTTTCAAGACTTCGATCAGTCCGACTACTCCAAGTTCAGTGGCATCGACCAGAATATCGACACCAGCCTCTTTCATACGCGGTCCGCCCATGCCGGCGACGCGCAGATGTTCGCCACGCGCAACCGCAATTTTCTGCATTTCCTTGCAAAGCATTGCGCCGTACATGTCGCCGGACGATTCGCCGGATATTATCCAGATATTGCGTTTGTTCATAATATCAATGGTGTGAAAAGATACGTTCAGATGCGTGATATAAAGCAACGCCAAGTTCGTTGGCGCGTTTGATGACATCGGCATCCTTTAATGAGCCTGATGGTGCGATAATGGCGCTGATACCGGCGGCGGCGGCGGTTTCTACACCATCCGCGAAAGGAAAGAAGCCGTCACTGGCCATAACCGACCCTTTCAGACTGCTGCTGCCCTTATATTTGGCATTGAATTTGGCAATGGCTTGTTCGATGGCGCCAACCCGATCCTGTTCACCGGTTCCCACTGAGAGAGTCTGACCGTCTTTAGCGATAACTACGCCGTTGGAACGGACGCTGATATTGACATACCATGCAAACAATAAATCTTCCAGTTGCTGAGCAGTGGCTTCAATATTGGAAACAACATGACCGCAGGACTTATTTTCGCCGGTAGCCGGTCTCAAATCAGCAATGCTTCGCAGATTGGTCAGCAAAGGCTCGGCAACCACCAGTGAGCCGTCGGCAAGCACCTTGACGGTTTTATCCGCACTGTCGCCGACAAATTTGGGCAACAGTGACAGATCGCCGCACTGAACAACTCGGATATGGCGATTGAGTTTATAGTTTTCCTGATCGTTGAAAATTTTCATTGCTTCGGGTGTTGCTCCGGGAGCGACCACACATTCATTAAAAGTGCTCATGATTTCTTGAGCGGTTGGCGCATCAATTTCCACGTTAAATGCGATCACACTGCCAAAGGCGGCTCGCGCGTCACAGTCGCGCGCTTTAACATAAACATCATGAAGCGATTCACCGATACATGAAATAGCCGCGCCGCTGGGGTTGACATGTTTCATAACAGCACAAGCCGGGCGGTGAAAAAATTTTACTATATTCAGTGCATATGAAATATCTTCGAGGTTGGTTTGGGAAAGTCCGCTTTTACCGTCTTTAAGGATTTTCATTTCGCCGATAGGGGTAACTCGCCCGGCCGGTCGGTAAAACGCAGCCGGTTGATGGGGATTGGTGCCATAACGCAGATCACAGACTTTGATATATTCCTGCCCGTTAAAAATCGCGCTTTCCGCAAATTCGCCGATGTTTTTCGAAAGATAAGTATCACGACTCAATTGGTTGGTCATATTTGAAATCCTTATTCACCATGTTTATATTAGTTGCTTGAATTTGTTTAAAGTATAACTCTTTAGACTATTTCGCAAATTGGAAAAAATAATTTATCAGGGAATGACTGTGCGGGGATTTTTTATTACTTTTGAAGGGCCGGAAGGCGCAGGAAAAACCACACAGTTGAAGCTGCTGGAACCCTGGCTGAAACAGCATGAGCGGCAGTGTCTGATTACCAGAGAACCCGGCGGTACACCGTTGGCTGAAATAATTCGTAAAACCGTTAAGCATCACAATTCTGAAGAACCGGTTTTCAAACAGACCGAGCTGTTGCTTTTTGCCGCCAGCCGGGCTCAACATGTCAATTATCGTATTCGTCCCGCATTGGAAGCGGGGATGTTCGTGCTTTGCGACCGTTTTACCGATTCGACAATGGCATATCAGGGTTACGCGCGCCATGGTGATATCGAATTCATCAGACATCTCAATGCTTTTTGTATCGGCGAATGCATTCCCGATTTGACGGTTCTACTTGATCTTGATCCCGAAAATGGGCGTCTGCGGACTGCGAAACGTGCTGAAACGCAAGGTGTTCATGATCGTCTGGAAATAGAGAATATCGAATTCCACCGTAGAGTGCGCGAAGGTTATCTGGAACTGGCAGCGCAAGAGCCGCAACGGTTTGCAGTGGTGCCCGCCGATCAGTCGCCTGAGTTAATTCACAACATGATTACCAGTATTTTTCGTGACAGGTTCAAGATATGAATTTCAATGATTTCGAACAAAAATACCCGGCTTTAATGACTTGTCTCAAACGCGCGCGCAAGGAACGTCGGCTGGCCCATGCTTATCTGTTGCATGGCGATACCCCGCAGATCCGCAATGATTTTGCGGTAGCGCTGGCGCAACTCTCATCCTGTCTCCAACCAAAATCTGATGGTGCGCCTTGCGGAGTCTGTCAGGTATGCGATCAGTTGTGTCGTGGAGTTTATTCGGAGTATTATACGCTCACACCGGTTGGGAAAAAATTACAGATTCAGGTCGGTGACCGCACCAATCCTGAACCCAATACTGTACGTTGGTTTGAGGAACAGTTCTATTTCACCAGCATTGCCGGGGGTGGTCGTAAAATTGGCGTAATTTTTGACGCTGACCGCATGAATACTGAATCACAGAATGCTTTTTTGAAAACACTTGAGGAACCACCGCCTGATTCATTTTTTATTGTCGCCACTGGGAACCCTGCGGCTTTGCTGCCGACTACACGTTCGCGCTGTCATGGCATTATGGTGCTTGAAAATCATTGTGAATTTAACTTTATCGGCGCTCCTGAATTGTTCGCTACTTTACATAAGTTGCAATTCTCATCTTCGCGCGACCTAGTGGCTGCTGAACAGGCGGCCGGGCAGATTATCATGCTGTCGCGACAGCTCGAAAACCAGGCTGACTCTGAAGTCTCCGCAATTTGGGCAACGCGTATCGAGCAGGCGGAAGAAATGGATTCTGCGTTTAAAAAACGTTTGGACAAGCATGTGGAATCAGGAGTTGCCGGAGAGTATGTCAGGATTCGCAACTATTTCATGTCGGCAATTCATACCTGGTTTGCGCAAGTTTATCAACTTTCCTGTGGTGTGCCGCAGGAATTTCTGGCAAATCCAGAAATTTTCGATAATCTGACATTGCCGGATATCTCAGAGGAGAAAGCCGCCGGTTGCCTGGAAGAAGCTGAAAAATTACTTTATAATTTGCGCTTTATGGTCAGTGAAGAGCTGGCGATACGTTCTTTCTGCATGAATGTGGCAATGAAACACTGATTCAGGAAGATTAAGTCAAATCATCCAGCGGGAATTTTCAGATCAATTTCGTAACCAGCTCATCAAGACCGTTCATAATATACTGCGGGCTATAAGCAAAACGTTGTACATCATCAATTTTGGTTACTCCGCTTAATACCAGTACAGTATCCACCTCGGCTTCCACTCCGGCAATAATATCAGTATCCATTCGGTCGCCGATGATTACCGTTTCGCGGCTGGCGGCATCAAGGCGTTTTACCGCTCTGCGCATCATCAGCGGATTAGGTTTGCCGACAAAATAAGCTTTGGTACCGGTGGCTAATTCAATCGGTGCAATTAATGATCCGGTTGCAGGGACGATGCCATGTTCGGAAGGGCCGGTGAGATCGGGATTGGCTCCGATCAGTCGCGCTCCCTTCTGGTTGATCAGATGCACTGCTTTTTCTATCCGTTCAAAACTATAAGTACGAGTTTCGCCGACAACCACATAATCAGGATTATTATCGTTCATGGAGATGCCGCGCTCATAAAGCGCATTGTAAAGACCGGCTTCGCCAATGACAAAAACCGTGCAACCCGGGCGTTGCCGGGAGAGAAAATCTGCGGTGGCCAGCGCACTGGTATAAAAATGTTCTTCAGCCACGTCAATGCCGAGTCGGGAGAGTTTTTCGCGTAGTTCACGCGGAGTTCGTTCGCTGCTGTTGGTTAGGAAAAGAAACCTTTTCTGGTGTTCGTTAAGCCAATTTACAAATTCCAAAGTCCCCGGCAAAAGACGGTTACCATGATATATGACTCCGTCCATGTCGGAAATGAAAGCGGTTTTGTTTTTCAATTCATTCATCAATAATATTTGCTCCTGTGTTTTTGAGTTAAAAAGAATATAAATTCAAAAACATCTTCTGCCAGTATGACATGGAAAATCTAACGTGATTCTAACTATTTCCAGCAGTCGCCAACTTGTGCGGTTTTGAGCCATCTTTCAAGTTCTGCAGCGCGTGGTTCGCCTTCCGCAGGAGCCCAGTCGGCAACGTCTTCGGTACCAGGTTTGACATAGGGGCCCGGTTTAATTTCCAGACCGATGGTGCCGTGTTCCATTACCGTGAAACCATGCCAAGTTTCCGGTTTACTTTCAACAAAACACGGTGTGGAGCCGGCTTTCAGTTCAATTTTTTGTACTATTTTGCCTTCTTTATCGAACTCGAAAATAAACATGCGGCCGCGGATAATACCAAACAACTCCCATTTAGGCGGATTGAGGTGACGGTGCGGCCTGATATAGGTACCGGGTTCCGGCGCGATCAGCAGGCGATGGGTCGGATCATCCATTGAAGAATGTAGATTGTGGTGAACTCTTTTGCGTTCTGACGCCACCGCTCTGGCGGTCATCTCATCAAGCAGCACGTTGTCGATAGCTTTCATTTGTTCCCCGTTTTGTGCTACGCTCCACAGAAGCGTTTCAAGTTCAATTGGTATTCAGTTAAGTACGAAATACGCAGGTGAATAGAAAAATGGCATCCCCTACGGGATTCGAACCCGTGTTGCCGGGATGAAAACCCGGTGTCCTAGGCCTCTAGACGAAAGGGACGCATGAGGGTATGAAAAAAATGGCATCCCCTACGGGATTCGAACCCGTGTTGCCGGGATGAAAACCCGGTGTCCTAGGCCTCTAGACGAAAGGGACGCAAGTCGATGTCATTTTTAACAGAGCACTTATAATACAACAAATTTTTTGAAGTTCAAATCAAAAGCCAGATTATTATCAGAAATTTTGGCTAAAAACTTTGCTGAAACAGCTGAAGCAGACGCTTGATCTAAGCTATTTGCCGGTCTAAAATTTGCGCGCGCATAATGCGCGCGCAAATTTTAAAAACAGATTCCGGTTAATTATTCGACCTGAAAAGGCTGTTTAATCATTGGGTTGCGGTAATGATAATGTCATTATGTTCCGAGCAGGCATAAATCGCAATATGGCGATTAGTGAAAGAATAAAGATTTTACACCGGCAAATCATTGATTGTTTCAAAATAAGCAATGGGATGCTATGTTAATTGCAAAAGCTGTTAACGCGTCAATATCAAGTTTTTTAAATTATTGAACCACTTGATATACTGGACAATTTTTAAATATCAGCCAAACTTAGGTAAATTTATGTTGAGAAAAAAAATTTCCGTGGTGTGTTTTTCATTATTTTTGTTTGCAGGAATAACATATGCCGAAGAAAATGAACTCGGGAGAAATGAATCAGACTTAGATTTCTCTCAAATTATCGTTGGTAACGATCCTATTGAGCCGGTAAACCGTTTTTTGAGCGGGGCTGAAAGTATTTTTATGCGTTGGGTCTTCCGTCCTGTCGGTTATGTTTACGGCTCAATAGTGCCGCGTCCGGTGATTAAATCATTTAACAACTTCACCTCCAATGTTGCTTTTCCCGCTCCGATGCTCAGTTCGTTTTTGCAAGCCAAATTTGCAGACGGGGGCATTGTTTTTTCCCGATTCATGATAAATACCATTATGACTGCCGGCTTTTTTGATCCTGCCGATTACTGGTTTAATATGAAACCGGTAAGAGAAGATTTCGGACAGGCTTTTGCATCCTGGGGAATTGGGCGTGGATTTTATGTCGGGGTTCCGTCCATGTACGGAAATAATGTTCGCGATACTGTCGGTATGATATTTGATACCGCTCTTGACCCCAAAACTTATATTTATGGCGGGCAGTATTTCTCCTTTGTGAATCGTGTTATGTCAGATTATCATGCTTACGATCAGGCATCACTGGAAAATTGGGATGCATATTATCTTTTTCGTGATTTCGGATCAATGGCAAGAGATATCAAAGTTCGTGACTGGGACAAGCCCCAAACGATTATTCGAGATGAAATCAAGCTCAAAGGCGCTTCGGTGTCCCCGGCTGTATTACCTGTCAGACAATGTAGCAATGAGTTGAAACCTCGATATGAGCCGATGCCACGCTATGAATCACAAGGTGCACCTACCGACACTTTACGCATACTGTTATTTCAGGTTCAAGCTCACAATAGTGATCTTTGGCCAAGATTGTCATTATGGAATACTACCGATTTAGTACATCAATTTGACAATCGTTCAGTAGCGGTTATTGCTGAACGTCCCCAACTGAAATATCGTTATCTCCAACAGAAAAATGAAAAAAATGCGCCATTGGTAATTTTAGTTCCCGGGTTTGGCAGCTCTTATATCGGCACAACCTCCAGTGCATTGGCGGAGATGCTCTGGGAGAATGGCTATTCTGTGGTCATAATGAGCTCACCATTCAGTTGGGAATTTGTTCAGTCTGCCGGGACAACCATGGCTCCCGGTTTCCCGCCTGATGATGCGGCTGACCTGCGGCATGCAATACAAAAAATCATTGAAGATTTGGAAAATAATTATGAAATCCGACCTGCAGCCAAAGTTTTAGCCGGTTATTCTATGGGCGGAATTTATTCATTGTTTGTGGCTGCGCAGGAAGAACGCAATAATTCTTTGGGAATTGACAAGTATCTGGCGATAAACCCTCCGGTAAATTTGGTTTCTGGAATATGTCAGCTGGATGAATATTATGATACATGGAAAAAATGGGGCAGAGAACTCGCATATGAACGTGTTTTAATGTCTGTGGCCAAACATTACGGTCTTTGGAATGACAGCTTCCAGTGGCATGGCTATTCGCCGTTGGCTGGTGATCATAAACAATATTTAATGCATATCGAAAATGATGAAGCAAAACTTTTGATCGGCTATAGCTTTAAACGCTCCTTGGTTGAAGTGATGGCTGCTTTGCTGTCGCGCAATGACGCTTTGCCGGAAGCAGTTAATTACGGCTGGTTCAATCGTCAAGAACTTTATAATATGCTAGCCGGAATGAACTTTAAAAATTATGCTGAACAAATTATGCTTAAACAATTTAACCGCAATAACCAGTCTGATTATTCTTTAAAGCAGTTTTCAGCTTTAGCTGACCTTCACGCCATTGAAACCAGCCTGGCTGCCAATAACAAAATCCGCATCATACATTCTGCGGATGATTTTCTGGTTAAAGATTCTGAACGTAAATGGCTGGCAAAAACATTCGGAGAGCGTATTGTTTTTCTGCAATACGGCGCTCATCTTGGGAACTTGTATTGCAAAACCATGCACGATTACATTTTGCAAGCTATCGCTCATGGAAATAGCATGCCGTATATTGATTCTCCGGAAGAGATATTCAGCAAATAAGTTAAATTTCAAGCTTCCAGTAAAACTATTGCCGTGGCTGCGATGCCTTCGCCGCGACCGCAATAGCCGAGTCCTTCAGTCGTTGTGGCCTTGATGGAGATACGATTCGGCCCACAATCCAGAACATTGGTCAGTTTTGAACGCATCTGGTCAATGTATGGCGCTATTTTGGGGGCTTCGGCAATTATTGTCAAATCAAGATTAACAAGCTGATAAGCTGAAATATTCTTGTCATTGATAACTGCTTCCAAAAGTTTCATACTGTCGGCATCTTTGTATTTCGGATCATTGTCCGGAAACCATTTTCCGATATCACCGAGCGCAAGTGCTCCAAGAAAAGCATCAATCAGGGCGTGAACTGCGACATCGGCATCGCTATGTCCCTGCAATCCTGAACAATGAGGTATTTCCACCCCGCATAAAATCAGTTTGCGTCCTTGAGTCAGTCGGTGAACATCAAATCCTTGTCCAATCCTTAGCATGCTTAATATCCCCGATTGGTTTTATAGTCTTTAACAATAGTGTGAATCTCTTCCTGAGAAATAAGATTCCGGCTGTAAAGTTCTGTCAACGCGTGTTCCATTGTAACCATACCATCTTTATAACTGGTTTCAATTACCCCTTTTAAACTGCTGGTTTTGCCTTCGCGTATCAACGTCTGGACAGCTGATGTTCCGAGCATAATTTCAAATGCGGCAATGCGTTTGGTTCCGTCTTTGCTCGACAATAAACGCTGTGCTACGACTCCTAACAATGAACCGGCCAGCTGAATTTTAATTTGGTTTTGCTGGTGTGCGGGGAAAGAATCCACTATACGGTCGATACTTTGCGGGGCATTGTTGGTATGCAGGGTAGCAAGAACCAGGTGCCCGGTTTCAGCTGCGGTTAATGCGGTGGCAATGGTTTCCGGATCACGCATTTCGCCAACTAGAATAACATCAGGATCCTGGCGCAAGACAAACTTGAGCGCATTGGCGAAACTGAGCGTATCAGAATTTATTTCGCGCTGTTCGATAACTGCTTTTTTGTTGACATGAACATATTCGATTGGATCTTCGATGGTCACAATATGACAGGCGGTTTTAGTATTGATCTGGTCAATCAGGCATGCTTGAGTGGTACTCTTGCCATGTCCGGTCGGCCCGGTAATTAAAATCAATCCCTGCTTCTGCTTGATTAGATTAAGCAGTTGAGGCGGTAATGACAGTTCCTCCGGAGAAGGTATCGAATTCGGGATAACCCTGAATGCGGCGCCGATACAGCCGCGCTGGTAGAAGCCGTTAACCCGAAAACGGTAATTGCGTTCTTCATGGTCTGAACGGGTCTTAATTCTGGTGGTCAATGCAAAATCAAGTTCGCGCTGTTCTTCAAATTCCAGCCGTTGACGTTCAGTAATAATGCTAAAAAACAGCCGTCTGGTATCTTTTGCGGTTAGCGGCGGTAAGTCCAAGTGTACCAGTTCACCATTAATGCGTAAAATTGGCGAGGTACCGGTGGTGATTAACAGGTCACTGGCAGAGTTTGCCGCAGCAGAATGGAGAAGACGCTTCATATTTAACGTTTCACTGTCAGTATCTTCACCGCCAAAAGATGTTCTGAAAGTATCTATTCCTGACTCCATGTCGCGGGTCAGCAACAAAAATTCTTCCCGATGCGCAGCGGCGGCAACGCCCGCATTATGACTGATTTTCCCTTCTTTGAGCAAAGCCAGAATTGCTCGGTCAAATGTCACCATTCCGTCGCCGCCGTGTTTTATCGCCTGTTCCAGGTCGGAAAAATTGCGTTCCGCCACCAGACTTCTCACTAACGGAGATGCCAGCATGATTTCAACGGCGGGAATCATGCTTTCCCCGGATAAGGACGGCAACAGTCTTTGAGCAATTACGGCCTGAAGCGCCAGTGCCAGATCATCCGCTGCCTGGCTTCTGAGGTGTTCGGGAAATGTATTGATGATACGCTCCAGAGACTGAACTACATCTGAGGTATGAACCGTTGAAATAACCAGATGTCCGGTCAGCGCGGCAGTAATCGCAGTTTGCATGGTACCCTGATCACGCATTTCCCCAATAACAATAACGTCCGGGCTTTCCCTGACTACATTGGTTAATGCTTCATTAAAACCGGCAGTATCGACTCCGATTTCTCGTTGACTTATCCAGGATTTTAAATCATTATGAATATATTCAATCGGATCTTCGATGGTGACAATGTGTTTTTGGAATTGGTTGTTGATATGATTTATCATGGCTGACATGGTGGTAGATTTGCCACTGCCGGAAGAACCGGCAATCAAAATCAGACCACGCGGACATTCTGCTAATTCTTTCAGTAATGGCGGCAAGTTCAAATCTTCAAAAGATAGCGAAGACCCCAATGGAATTGGACGCGCGACCAAGGCGCTCTGCTCTTGACTGCGATAAAAGTTGATGCGGAAACGCATCTTGCCGGATTGAAGTGTGTATCCGGCATCGCAACTGCCGTCAATGCGGTATTTATCCTGCAAATCTGCGCGCAGAATTTGATTTCTGAATATACTGATTTCCTCTTCGTGCTGCGGAGATTTTTCAACCCCGGGAATTGAGATGATAATACCTTGGCGACGATATCGCGGGGATTTACCGGCAGCAATAAAAAGATCGGAAGCCTGATCATCAAATGTTTTTTGGAGCAACCCGGCAATAGTGTTCATAAAAATCTCCGGAGCGTGAATTGAAATAAGATTATTAGAGTAATAAAGTAACCGGAATTACCCACAATTCAAATTGTAAGGATTTTGAATGAAAATCATTGTTAAAATAAAAATGTTGGAAGGATGTTCTGATCTTGCACCTCGCAAAGCACACCATGATGATGCTGCTTATGATTTACGCGCTCGTATTGATGTTGAACTTCCATGCGCTGCCAGTACCTTGGTGCCGACTGGATTGTTTATCGAACTGCCGGTTGGCTATGAAGCGCAAGTGCGTCCCCGGAGCGGTCTTGCGCTCAAACACAATCTTACCCTTACTAATACTCCGGGAACGATTGATGCCGGTTATCGCGGCGAAGTCGGGGTGATAATGTTCAACTTGGGGCATGAACCGTTTATTATTCATCGCGGCGACCGTATTGCCCAGATGGTGATATCAAAACTGCCTGATGTTGAACTGGTTGAAGTTGATGACTTAAGTGATACGCTTCGCGGCGGCGGCGGCTTTGGCAGCACTGGAAAAAAGTAGAAACCTGCAATTTTCAGTTATGATCCAGTATGCTCCAGCGGTAAAAATTAACCCGACAAGTAAACCACGGATTTTTTGATTTTGACGGGTCTTCGATGAGAACTTTTCCCTGACCGGGATCCGCGGATATCCATTCTTCTTTGCCGAGAAATACCATAACATGAACGCCGCATTCTGTGATCGCAAGATCACCAGGAATTAATTGTGATTTTGGTGCTGTTAACACTGTCCCGGAGAGATTAAGCGGTCTGACATATTCACGATATCCTGATGCCAATGCTTTTGCAGAAACATCAAACCACCAGTTTTCTAGAGAATAGCGAAACATCTGGAAATTACCGGTAAGACCATGACGGAACATTGCGGTTCTAATTGCTTTACGAGGTAGACCCGAACAATCAATGCCGAAACAATTTTCGCCGCCCCAAATATAGCGGCAACCTTCATAGCGTCGCAATTCACGAATGTATGAATTATGCAATTCTGGCACATGAGATGCGCCCGGAATAAATGCTAGCGAAACTATGAATAATGATGAGAACGCCAATAAGGCGATTCTGAGCCAGCGTAGCCGCCAAATCGAACGGATTATCAAGCTCCAGGCCAGCAAAATGCCAAAGAGCAGTAAAAGGCGTGTTCCAATAATATTGACTGGATAAAGCAATGCTGATAATATAATCAGAATAATAAGCAAAAAACTGAGTTTATTAAATATTTTAGAAATCTTCAAATTAACACCTGATGATGGATATTGACTGTGGAAGATATCACTTTATCTGATGTCATGGTTATCTGTCTGTACCCGGTTATTTTTTTATTACGTCAATGACAAGATATCGCGGACATTCGAGCCGATCCAGAGAGTGGCATTAAAACCGAAACTTGAAATACGGTCAATAAACAGAAAAATTAAAATAATCAAAGATAATCCGATTCCGGTTTTAAGTTCGTTGGTGCCAGATTGTATTTTGGGTAAAAAGTATGAAACGACGTGCCAGCCGTCAAAACCTGGTACCGGGATCATATTAATCACAAACAATACCATATTGATACCGCCGCAAATCAAAAACAGCAAATGGACACTGGGATTAGCAATGAAAGCGGCGTTTATTCCTATGGCCAGCCCGGATAAAACAAATAATGCCAAGTTGACCGAAGGCCCGGCAAAAGAGACCAGGGCATTACTCCAGCGGTGACGCATGCGGTTCGGATTTACCGGAACCATGCCCCAGGCAAGTCCGATGAAAACCAGCATCACCAATGAAAGCAATTTCATTTGGCGAAATGGGTTCAAGGTCAAATGACCTGCATCCGCGGCCGTACTGTCGCCTTGCTTGAGCGCGACCCAGGCATGCATGAATTCATGACAGCAGATTGAAAATACTACTACCCAGATCTGCATAAAAAAAAGTGACGGGTTTTCCCACAAATGACGAATAAACATATTTTTTCAATCCAATTTGACCGGCCAATATTGAAAGGCCGGAGTTTCGTAAGGGTGCGCGTGGCGCACGGCATCAATGACAATATTCAGCAGCTCACCGGGACAGATCATTTCCAGCTTTATTTCTTCAACTTGTTCCAGTTTATCATGACTGCCGATATATGGCGCGCTGCCGGGAAGTGGACGAAATTGACCGGTGCCGGTGGTCTGCCAGCAACAGCATTCATAGTTCCCCAGTTTGCCGGCTCCTGCTTCAAAGGCGGCCTGTTTGACCGATTCGGCATAATCGGCGGGAACATAAATTTCCAGTTTGCAGTATTCCATAATTAACGCAATCCCACTGCCTGCCGCGCTTTTGACATCGTTTTTTCTGCTTCTGCTGAAGCTTTTTTCGCTCCTTTTTGGAGAATTTCGCGGACGGTATCGGGGTTGGCAATGAGTTCATTGCGACGTTTGCGCATCGGCTCGAAATAATTCCACATGGATTCAAATAATGCCTGTTTGGCATGTCCGTAGCCATATCCTCCGGTACGGTATTTATCATTCATTTCCTCAACCTGTTCTGGGTTGGCAAATAATTTATAGAGTCCTACAATACTGCATTTATCGGGATCCTTGGAGTCATTAAGTCCTTTGGAGTCAGTGACTATCGACATCACAACCTTGCGAATCTCCTTTTCCGTTCCGAAAATCGGAATGGTGTTATCATAGCTTTTTGACATTTTCTGTCCGTCAATGCCGGGAATTACTGCCACCGATTCCGGAATATAACCGTCCGGGATGGTAAAAATTTCACCGAAACGGTCATTAAATTTGATAGCCAGATCACGCGTGATTTCCAGGTGTTGTTTCTGATCCTTGCCGACCGGAACCAGGTTTGACTGATAAATCAGGATGTCGGCAGCCATCAGCACCGGATAGGAAAACAAACCGTTGCTGGCATCGAATCCTTTGGCAATCTTGTCCTTATAGCTGTGAGCTCTTTGGAGCAGACCGAGCGGGCAAACCGCATTCAGCAACCAGGTCAGCTCGCAAACTTGTGGAACTTCGGACTGGCGGAAAAAACAAGTTTTTTCCACGTCAAGTCCACATGCCAAGAAATCGATTGCTACTTCTGTTACGCGTTCGCGCAGTTGTTCCGGTTTCGGAAGCGTAGTCAGTGAATGATAGTCGGCGATAAATAGAAAAGTCTCGCCTTGCTTCTGAAGTTCGACAGCCTGTTTCATCATTCCGAAATAGTTGCCGATATGAAGTCTGCCGGACGGTTGAATGCCGGATAATATTCTCATTTTAAAATCCTCATCAATGATTAAATTTAAAAAATAGCTGTTCCATGGGTTATTTCAACTCAATGAATATTGATTTCCGAACGAAAAAGGGTAATTTAGTTTTTTATCTTTTTATGCGGAGAAATGATGTGATTGCAAGATGCAATAAACGGATTATCACACTCTTTACAATTTTCTTCAAAATATCGGCAGTGACTGTTGGCGGCGGCTTGGCGATGCTGCCGGTAATTGTCGATGAATTTGTAAAAAAACGTGACTGGTTAAGCGATGAAGAAATGATTGATATAACGGCGGCGGTACAGTCAATGCCAGGCATTATTGCCATTAACATGGCAGTTATGACCGGTTTTCGTACTGCCGGTTTTCGTGGTGCGTTTATGGCTTCCTTCGGGGTGGTTTTGCCGCCTTTTCTGGCGATCATCGCCATTGCGACGGGATTTCAGATGTTTAGGGACAATCCTGTTATTGAAAAGATGTTTATCGGAATTAATTCCGCCGTTTGTGCGTTAATGTTGATTTCTGTGGTGAGTCTTGTCAAAAGTACAGTCAAAGGCCGATTCGGGATAGCAGTGGCGGTGATCGGATTTGCGGCCATGACCTTGGGAGCTGTAAATGTAATCTGGCTGGTGGTCGGGGCGGCGGCGGTCGGTTTGATTTTTTGTACTTTATCGTTGAACCAATCTGTAAAACCGGATGAAAGGGCAGGGGAATGATTCATATTTTATTCTTGTTTTATCTTTTTGCCAAAATCGGTATTTTTACTTTCGGTGGCGGCTATGCGATGATTCCGCTGTTTCAATACGAGTTGGTTGTCAATCACCAGTTTATCGATGCGGAAGAATTTGCCGCGATGGTCGCACTGGCGCAGTTGACTCCGGGCCCGGTTGGATTGAATGCCGCAACTTACATCGGTTTTCAGCAAGGCGGAGTATTAGGCGCGCTGGCCGGCACTGCCGGCATTATGGTTCCCTCACTTACAGTGGGGCTGTCTGCCGCCGTATTCATGCATAACTTTCGAGAAAACCGGTTTTTAAAAATGGCACTTTTCGGTATCAGACCCGCAATGCTCGGCTTGATCGCCGCCGCCGTGATTTTCTTTGCGGAAATTTCCATATTCACTGCACCGCTGAGTAATTTATGGACGGTTGACGGCGCTTTCGGAGTACGGATTCCCGCCTTAATGATTTTTTGCGTGGTATTGGCTGTGCGGACCTGGAAAAAAGTAAATATTATCTGGCTGTTGCTCGGTTCGGCAATAGCCGGAGCTTTGATATTGTGAAAACTGAATTGTTTTGAAATAAATTGGAGGAGAAAGTAAAAATGGCATTTCTGCAGTGTTCGTTTCATTCAGATGTCCTTGGAATGGGCTGTCAGATGAACGTGATTGTTCCGCAAATAGCGAAAACTGAGATCGGTATCACCAGTGCAAAAAGTAAAAGAAAAAAATATAAATTGCTTTATTTGTTGCATGGTTGCAGTGACGACCATACGATCTGGGGTCGCAGAACATCCATCGAACGTTATGTTGCCGGCCAGGATCTGGTGGTGGTTATGCCTTGTGTTCATCGCAGTTACTACACTGATATGAAAGAAGGCGGTAAATACTGGACTTTTATCAGCGCGGAACTGCCTGCCATTGTCGAAGATATGTTTCCAGTCAGCACGAAGCGTGAAGATACTTTTGTCGCCGGTTTATCAATGGGCGGATACGGAACATTGAAGTTACTGTTCAATCAGCCTGAACGTTTTGCGGGCGGCGCAGCGTTGTCCGCAGTGACTTATATGGATATCATCCGCGGATGGCGTCCTGATGAATGGCGGCAGATTTTCGGAACCCCAAAACAGTTTGCCGGCACGATAAATGATCTCGAAACGGCGGCGGCGAAATTGGCGAAATCCGGAGTTGCCGTTCCAAAAATCTTTCAATGTTGCGGAACTGAAGATTTTCTTTATCAGGATAATCTTAAATTCCGCGACTACTTGAAATCGTTGAAGCTGGCTGCGGAATACCGGGAGTATCCGGGAGAACATAATTGGTATTTCTGGGATGCTCATATTGTCGAGGCATTGCGGGCTATCGGAGCAATCGCTTAAACTTGGCGCGCGCATAATGCGCGCTTGAAGTTCAAACCCGGAATAATCTTAAAAAAAACGGTTGCAGAAAGTTTTACAGACTACTATTTAATAAATTGACAAATCGGCTTGAAATGACATCAACTCAATTTATATGTATTAGTGTAAATTGTTCGCAAAAATTACAGACTTTTAAAGTTTGTTGGCAACATCTAAAAATGGAGTCGGTATGACAAAAAAAGCGGTTCTGGAGCCTGATTTCAATACGCTCAGCTTTGAAGACGCGCTTGAAAAACTGGAGGATCTGGTCGGACAAATGGAAGAAGGAAATTTGCCGCTGGATAAAATGCTCTCATGTTTCGAGCAAGGAATGAAATTAACCGCATTCTGTCGTAAAAAACTTGAGAAACTTGAAAAAAGGATAGAAATATTAACTAGCGATGATGGTCGTGCCGGTGAATGGGCGGAGTTTGATGAAAGTTCCGCCAGACGTCAAACGTCAGCGCCGTCATCTCAGCCGCCTGAAGCAAGTTCGCAAGACACACTTTTCTAACTCCGGAGCATTTTATGTTTATCTGGTTGCCTCAAAGTTGCCCAGCGACGTTGAATGACCTGGTTATTCCGCCAAATCTTGCGGTTTGGGTCTTTGCGCCGCATCCCGACGATTTCGATGCCGTTGCCGTTACCCTGAAGTTATTTTTCAATGCCAACTGCCGTATTTACCTGACCGTGGCTTCCTCCGGAGCCGCCAAGGTAGAAGATTCTTTTTGTTCACCACCGTTTGTCCAGGAAAAAGCTTTGGCACGTGAGCGCGAACAGACCCTCAGTTGTGCTTATTTCGGATTGCCTTCGCGCCGGATTCATTTTCTGCGGCTGGCCGAAGATAAAAATGGCCTGATCAGTGATAATACCGACAACTTTGTCAAAGTAATGAATTTCTTTTTGCGGACCGCTCCCGATGTTGTTGTGATGCCGCACGGCAATGACGAAAATCCAGATCATGCTCTGATGTATGCCTTTTTGACCCGCTTGGGCGGTGTCGGGAAGAAAAAATTTGCGGCCTTGCTCAATCGCGATCCGAAAACCGTTGCCATGCGTGAAGACCTTTATACTTATTTTGATGAAGATGAGGCCGCCGAAAAAGGCACGCTGTTGCGTTTTCATCAGTCGCAGCAGCAACGCAATTTAAATACCCGCGGAATCGGATTCGATCAGCGAATATTGAATCTCAACCGGGAAATTGCTGAAAAACATCCGGGGCAGGGCAGATATGCCGAAGTCTTTGAATTGGAATTTTTTCCGAAAAACGCGTGATTTGCCTCAAAAAAAATAGGCAAACTTGAGTTCACTGATTATAGTATCTTTAGAGCCAATTTCAAAACTATTGGCTTTTTCCTGTTAATAACTTTTTCTTTTGCACGTCAAACCCGTTTTGACGCATCGAATGCGGCTTTTTCTTAAAAATCCCGCCAAAATCCTGATTTTTGTGTGTT
>JAAYPP010000187.1 GCA_012519765.1 Lentisphaerota bacterium | reverse complement strand
TTTTTTGACGGCATTTTTGAGGTTTTAACGTGGAGTTACATTGCAACATACTCCCAAAAGCACTAGATTATAAACGCAACATTAACCGCCATCAAGGAGAAAATCATGAACATAAAACTAAAGCCTGTATTAACATTTCTCGGCTTGTCAATTATGCTTAGCGGATGTCTTTTCCCCGCATCGCAGTCCGCAATCAATTATTATGATCTGGATACGCCGCAGACAGCGCCGTCACCAGAGGTTCGAATAATAATTGAAGGATTTGAAAACCTAGCCGGCTGCAGCGACAAAATGCGTTACCGTATTGACCGCAACCGTCAGGTGTTTGACGAACAAAATAAATGGATTCAATCGCCGGAAGAAATGCTGAGTCGTTATCTGTCAGCATCGCTTACCGGCAACGCATCCGGTAAATCTTATCGACTCAGAGGAAAATTGGAAGTTTTTGAAATTGATTTACACAACGAAACGGTATCCATGCAATGCTCTTTCACGATTTTTCAAGATGGCAGCGACCTGAAGCTATCGCAAACTTACCGCAAAACCATAGAGTTAAAGAAAAAGTCACCGCAGGAATTCGCCGAAGCATTTTCTGCCGCGGCTGCCGGGCTTGCCGAAGAAATTAAAAAGATATCCTTAAACTCCATCAAGTAACTTTCCGGAGCATTGCATATTGTTTTCAAGAACATTCACCAATCGTCTTTATTCCCTGATTGCCATATTTCCGATTTTGTCGCTGTGTTTTATTGCCGTGGCTGATGACGCTGATACGCTACGGATTCAACAACTGGTCGAGAATATTTATCAGACGTCAAAACCGGACTTCCCGGTTAATTCCTACGCCGTCAATATGGTTACCGTACTCACCGGCGGCAAAGTCATTTACCTCGACAAGATTTATAAAACCGGCGGAAAAATCCGGATCACCACCAGGCTTTCCGATGGTACCCATACAATTTTGGCCTTCAACGGAAAGACTGCCTGGTTTCAGGACGCTAACGGACAAAAACGCCTTTTAAGCGAAAAAGAAACCAATTATTTGCGTTTTTCTGCTGCCGTCGCCAACCCGCACGGTAAGCTTTCGGAATGCTTCGAAAAAATTATTCTTTCAAAAAATCCTGAAACCATCGGTGCTGAATCATGCGTCAAACTTACCTGTATTCCATTCTCGCATTATGGTCAGATGCCGGTTGTTTATTATATCAGCAAAAAAGATTTTCTTCCGCGACGCACTGAAATGATATCTTTTTCTCAGGATACAGCGTTGCCCATGACTTCGCTTTATAGCAATTACCAGAAATTTGCCGGATTGCTTTTCCCTGCGGAAACCCGTACCACAACTCCTCAATCACAGGTCTTATCCAAAATAATTTCCGTCAATGTAAATCAGAAAATCGACGATATCCAATTTGAGCCGGCAAAAGATACGTTGCCATGGTCAAGTTTAACGCTATAAAATTCGCGCGCGCGTAATGCGCGCGCGAATTTTAAGCGCAGATCTCTGAAATATATAAAATCACTTATCGTTGATTTTAATGTCCAGTTTATTGCCATCCCAGATCGCGGTAAAGTTACCGCCGACATACCACACATTTTTCATTTCGGATGATAACACTTGGGGCAATGCAGTTGCCTGCCAAACCTCTTTTGTATCGTCACAGACCAAAGTTTTTTCACCTTTCCGCAATACCATGAATACATCGTTAAGCTTAAGTGTCGGTAATTTTTCGAAAGTTTTTTCTAGAAACTCTTTTCGAGATTGAGAAAGTACGCCGGGCAACGGGATAACAACATTCTCCCAGCGTTCCGCATTTTTCTCCCAGTCATCTATTGTGATAAACGCAACACTGCGACCGGTTCTCATCAGGGTATCGCGTAACTCACTGATTTTCCTGGTAATCTGGTCATTGAAAGCAGGCGAAGCACAAGATGCCCAACTCATCGTGTCAATCACCATGGCAACCTGGTCTTTCATGCCCAACGGTGCCGGTTTGAGCTTCATTAGCAATCGATTTTCCTGCGCAATGCTTTTAATCATGGGGAGCGGAGCAAAAAAATCCATTCCTTCAATGATAGCATAATATCGCACCACAGTACCATGCGCGGCCGCCAGCAGGTTCAATTTGCTACTGGTAAGTTGCGAATCACGCAATGAAAATACAGTAGTGCCGGAACTGTCTCCGAAAAATTTGGTGGCATAGTTGCGGATATCGTTTTCAAGTATAGGCATAATACCGTGCAGCAGTGCACTGTCAACCGGATTCATATAGGCATGGCTCAGATTCAGGCGACGCAAAGAATAAGAAGCCGGACAGGATATAATATCCAACGGCGCTTCATTCAATACCTTCTGAATACCCAAATGTCCACTGAAAAGCATCCGTTTCAAGCTTGCTGAATGTTCCATTGGATAACCATAATAAACACCAAACGAATATTTGTCACCGTGCTGCTTTTTGAATTCACTGGCAAACCAAGTAATGTTGTCCGCGCTTCTCTCGGCAACAAACTGGAAAAAGTTTTTTCTGATCAAATCATAATTTTCGCCTTCCTGAAAAGGATATTCCAAAGCCGGATGCGGCAGTTCAATCTCGGGCGAAACTTGTTTTTTTCGCTGCCAGGTGGAAAACGCTTTTTGGGCAGGAGCAGAGCAATCGTACTCGCCGACATTTTCTCCCCAAAGCTGAAATTCCCCCCCCCGGAACCCCATCAATAGAACTCCGGACACGGACACGCCGACCGGACGATTTTCGAGCGATTTAATAATGTCGTTGACAAAATCAATGGAATTTTGACGCCAGATTTCGGAGCAAAATGATTGCAGTGCCCGGCGGTTGCGGTTGGAAACAAATAGTTCGTCAGGATATCTTAATCCCCACCATCCAGGTACATTTATGTTAA
>JAAYPP010000025.1 GCA_012519765.1 Lentisphaerota bacterium | reverse complement strand
TTTTTTAGAAAAGAACCGCAATTTTGTGATTAACTGTTCAAATCTTGAATATTTGGACAGTACTGGACTTGGAGCAATGGTTTTTTGCATGAAAAGCAGTAATGAGTATGGCGGCGTATTGCGCTTGGCCAACTTGACTCCAAAGGTTCAGATGATTTTTGAAATTACTCGTGCTTACCGTGTTTTCGAGATTTATGATAGTCTCGATGCGGCAATTGCTGCATTCAGCGGATAATGTCTGATTTAGCGTCCTGCTCAAAAACATGATGCGTATTTGTATGATGGGAGGGGGATTATTCCGAAAATGGATTTGAAAAATAAACAGCCGTACTTAATGCGTTCTAAGTATGATCTGGAGAAAGAGCTGGTTGAGTTTTTGTTGACCAACGGCAAGAATCGAAAAGGCAGTAGTATCAAGTGGAAACTTTTTTTGTGGCGCTATACAATGGCCAGTGCCTATGTATTAAAAAGAGTGCTTGATTTCTGTTTCTCTTTTTTATTAATATTATTGTTTTCACCGTTAATTATTCTGGTTGCAATCTGGATAAAATTGGATTCTCCTGGACCTTTGATTTATCGTCAAGTAAGAGTGGGATTGAACGGGCGGCATTTTAATTTTTACAAATTTCGCTCTATGTACTGTGATGCCGACAGACGTCTTATAGAACTTAGCGTTAAAAACGAATCTGCAGATGGAGTGATTTTTAAAATGAAGAAGGATCCGCGAGTAACCAGGGTTGGCAGATTTATACGTAAATTCAGCATTGACGAATTACCGCAATTATTTAATGTTCTGCTTGGTGATATGAGTTTGGTCGGACCACGGCCGCCGCTGCCGAAAGAGGTTGAGCAATATACGCTTGATGATCGCAAAAGACTGAATGTTGTTCCCGGAATAACTGGATTATGGCAAGTTTCTGGCCGGAGCGATATCCCATTTAAAAAGCAGGTAGCATTGGATAAAAAGTATATTCAAAGTCAATCACTGTTGAATGATATTATGATTTTGCTGCGTACTATTCCGGCAGTGCTGACCGGACGCGGCGCATATTAACGAGGCGGTAAGGTGAAATCAATCATATATTGTGCCGATAATTCGGTAAAATGGATAAGAGATAATTTCTCTTGCTGTTCGCCATACTTGCTTGAAATTGGTAATAAACCATTTTTAGAATATATCATTGATTTTTGTGTATTGGCAAAAATAAAAAAGATCAGAATTGTTCAAGATGAGCATGACGAAAGAGTTCAAGAGCAACTAGGTAATGGCGAACGCTGGAATATTGAGTTGTCTTACGCCACTGCATTGACCGATTCCCCGATAGACTCGATTATTCGTTATAACCGTGGGTTTGTCGGAGATGATCAGGTAATGATTTTCAAAGGAATGTTCTGGTTGAAATATGATAAACGATCAGTGGTTCCGGTCGCTAACTGCTTTTCCGGCAATATCATGCGAACGACTTCCGCTGGAGATGGCTGGTACTTAGCCGCGGCTTTGGCGGAAGGTACCAAAGATCATATGTTTGTTGAAGATAACGTCAGTGATTCAACACTGCCTGGTGTTGCGGCACTTGATTCCATAATGAGTTTTTTTCAGCGAAATATGACACTGCTCAATGGCGATTCGATACGATATAATCTTCCCGGATATGGCGCTGATAAAAAAAATCTTATCGGGCAGAATGTGGTAATTCCACGCTCGGCCAAGATCGTTAAGCCGGTAATAATCGGCGACTGCGTACAATTGGGACAGCATACAAAGATCGGTCCGGGAGTGATTATCGGCAGTAATTCTTTGATTGATAACAATACTGATATCAGCAATTCAGTTGTTATCAATAATTCTTATATCGGTTGCAATCTAGAATTGAAAGACAAAATTGCGGCTCAAAACATCGTTATAAATCCTCACAATGGAACCAGGCTGGATATTACTGATGAATTTTTATTAACTCCGGTAGACAAACGCAGAAAAATATTGTGTACTCCTGAACAGCGGTTGGCCGCGCTTTTTCTTGTTATAATCTGGGTGTTGCCGTGGTTGCTGATGCGGCCGTGGAGTCGTTTAAGAACCAGAGAAATTTCATTTAATTCGGGTCTTCACCGACTTACCATAAAGCGACATCTTCCTCCGGGAAAAAATTTTATTGGGCGCTGGTTTTTTAAATTTTCTCTCGACCGCTTTCACCTATTGGGGAAAGTGATAACCGGCAAGTTGCGGCTGGTGGGCAATATCATTCTTGATGACAGTTCACTTGCGAAGGCTGGTTTGGATCATTCCGCTGTCGAGTATAAGCCGGGATTATTTTCATATTCCGACGCGCTGGGGCATGGTCAAGATCTGGCGCAATGCAGGATCGATGAATTCTACTACCTTTATCACGCTGGATTCAGGTTTAATGTATGGATTTTATATAAGACACTGACGCGTAATTTTTTCAAAGAAACATAATCCAAAAACAAGGCGGAAAGATATGTATTTGGGAAATTCAGAAGGACATGAGAAGCAGGAGAAAAGCGGTGAAAATACTTCAATAATGGCTAATGTTATAGATTATTTGGAACTTTTCAAGCGTGATGTTTGTTGTTGGCGTTGGGCAATAAAAAAATACTGGATATTATTGGCTTTATCGCCACTACTTGGCGCTGTTGTATTCTTTACCATTAGGACTCTAACGACTTCACCGGTTTACATGAGCCGTTGTTCGCTGATCAGGCAGGAGCCGGCGGATGCCCGGTTTCGCGATTATCCGGCAGGAGTTATTGTGCCGCCAAAGCTGGATGCGATTTTTAATATAATTTTGAGTCGCCAATGTCTCAGTGAAACTATAAAAAGACTAAACCAGAAATGGTCTGTCGGACAATTTTTCCAAATGATTTCACTGGAACAGGCATCAAAAAATTCAAATTATATTTTTCTTGCAGTAAAAACTAATGAGCCGCAACTGTCGGCGGAGGCAGCAAATACTTTGGCAGAAGTTTTTATAGCGCATTACAAGAATTTTTTGCGTGATTATGGCAAGGAGCCTTATGAAAATCTGGAGCGCAGCAATCGTGAACTGGCGGCAGAATTGGAGAACCTTCAGGCAGAGCTGAAATCACTGGCAGCAAAAAATAATATTGGTTTCCTTGAGGGAGAACGCAATATGATAGAACAGCGTATTTTACTTGCTGAAGAACAAAATCAGAGAGCCAATACTGACATGGAAATTATCAGGGTAAAGCTTGAGGAGTTGGAAAAACAACTTAAAGCAACCCCCGAAAAAACTGAACTTTATTCTGAAAGCAGTACTGCGCGTGAGCAGGCGTTAGCAAAAATGAAAGTTGAATTGTCGGAATTGTTGCAGCGTTATACTGACCAAAATCCGCTTGTTATCAGAAAGAAAGCAATGATTGATGAGTTGGCAAAAACCCTTCTTGAAAATAAAGATGACGGTAATGATAAGGTAGTAATCGGGATTAATCCTGAATATACGGAATTAAAAATTGAAATCAGTAAGTTAACGGCTGAGTACAAGGCATTGAAAAGTTATGGCAGTCAGCGTAATGCCAATCTAAATGCGCTTTTGACGCGCAGAGAACAATTGAGTAATTTGGCGCCGGCATATAATACGCTTCAGGATCGGATTGAGCAGAAAAAAGAGTTATTGAATCAAAAAGAAATTCAAGCGCGCGAACTGGAAATGTTTCGTTCCCGCCATTTTTCCGATATCAGTATACACGAGCTTGCAGTGCCGTCGAATTCTCCAGTTGGTCGCGCTAGAGCATTATGGGCATTGCTTGGCTTGCTGATGGGAGTTTTGGCTTCATGGCTGTATGTTTTTTTGCGTGAATTTTTCAATTTGAGTATAAGAACCAAGGGGGATCTTGAAAGTGCATTAAATATCCCTTTGCTTGGAGTTGTGCCGACTCTTAGCAATGAATTACGTTCCGATTTTTATAGTTCATTGCAGGAAATTATCGATAAAGTGGACAAGGGAAATAAAATTGCTGAAGACAGTATAATGGTGCTGGCGATTATTGAGGACCAGGCAAAGGATTATAACAAAATTCTGGATGAAGTTTTGAATATGATTGTGGTCAAAGATATAACCTATTTGCGGATTAAGGAGATAACTGAAAACGATTGCAACTCAACACTTCTTATTAATGATTTTCTATATGGTCTTACTGATGAGCTTCCAAAGCCTGGAAAGGACAACTTGCTTTATTTCAAACTTGACGATATGGCATTTTTCAGTCCGCCAAGCCCTGAACGTCTTTTTTCAATTGGCAAGACATCCGGGCGGAACTTGATCATCTGGGAACTTTTTTCATATAAAAGCTATCCGCAATTTTATGCCAGGGTATGTTCAACCGCGGCGGTGACTATTTTGCCGTTTTGTTTTGGCCGGTCATCAAAGGCATCAGTCAGTCCGATTTTGAATTTCCTGCGAGAAAACGGAGTTAATTCATTTTCCGGGGTAATTTATGCTGTTGATGAAAAATATTATCAAGAGGTGAAAATATAATGAAAATTTCCAATGGACTTATTCTTTCAGTACTTTTGTTTGCCGCAGGCTGTTCTTCAAATCATTTTGGGCCAATAGATGTTCCAGAAGAATATTCGGCAGAACGAGTAATTTCTGATATGACAGAAGTGGCCAAGGCAGAATTAAATGAGCTTCAAAACCTGTCCGCACACGATTATACCATTTGCCCTCAGGATCGTTTTAACGTTATAGTTTACGATAATGAAGATTTGAGTGTAAAAGATGTTGTTATAACCCCAGACGGGCTTTTGAGCATGCCATTGATCGGTACAATTAAAGTCGGAAATTTGAATATTTCCGATGCGGTCGAAGAAATTACCCGCAAATTATCTTACTATGTTAAATCTCCGAAGGTATCATTGATTCCGATTCAAGTGAGCGGATTCAGTTTTGTGATTGCCGGTCAGGTCAACCGTCCAGGCAAATATGCCATTGCTATCGGCAGGACCAGGCTTATTGATGCGATTGCAGAGGCTGAAGGGTTTACCACCGGCTTGTATCAGGGGACAACATTTTCGCTGGCTGATCTGGATAACGCGTATATTGCGAGAAATGGTAAGATTCTGCCGGTTAATTTTAATAAAGCACTGCTCCAAGGGGACATATTGCACAATATCCCATTACAAAACGGTGATTATATTTTCATTCCTCAAGTGATGGGCAGTACGGTTACAGTGCTGGGTGAGGTTCACCGTCAGAATTATGTTGGTTATCATGAAGGGCTTACTCTGATTAATGCGCTGTCTTTTTGTATGGGGTTGATGGAGACACATGCTGATCATGTTAAAATTATTCGGGGTGGCTTGAAAGACCCTGTCGTTTATACTGTCAACGTCAGCAAAATTTTGGAGGGCAAAATCAGAGATTTTCTACTTAAGCCAAATGATATAGTGTTTGTGCCGCGTGATGGGTTGTCGGATTGGAATGTTATGGTACGTAAGATTTTGCCTACGCTGCAAGGGATGAGTATGCTGGCTGGTCCGTTTGGCAATCCTTCCGGACTTTATGTCCCCAATTAAATCAATTCAAAAATGCTGATTTTTTTAAAAATTGCGATCTTGGTTTTTGCTTTTGCGCTTGTAGCGCCGCTGTTTGCGATATTGATTCGCCGATACAGCGCTGTCCGTGATTGGTGTTTTGTGTTGATGATATTATCGACCAGCACATATATTGGAATGAACCTTTTACCCATGCCGTTGTGGAAAGGAACGGCGCGTGGATTTGCGATTTATGCAGTTGATTTTTTAAGTTTTTCTTTGCTGTGCGGATTGCTATTCATCCCGGGATTTAAATTTAACTGGCGTCCGCCCGGACTAAATTTCTATCTGTTATACTGCGGTCTGAGTTTTATCTCATTTTTTTCTGCTGCATACCGGGTTCAATGCGGATTTGAAATTCTGAAAATGTTCTGGATGTATATATTTTTTCTTGCCGCATATAATTATATTATTTTGAAGAGGAGTTTCTGGCCGTTGGTTCATGCTTTGGTTATTGCCGTTTTTATTATGTTTGCGGTCGCAGTTTTTCAACGATATGCTTTGCATATTTATCAGATAAGAAGTACGCTTCCGCATCATAATTCATTGTCACTGTACGGGACAATGTGTGTTTGTATATTACTCGGTGTGCTTTTTAATGAAAAAACAACCTCGGGTCAGAGCATTATGCTTTTTATGGCATTTCTTTGCGCTGTGCTACTGGTCTATTTTTCGCTGTCGCGGGCAGGGCTTGTATTGATGTTCTTCGGTGTCGCGGTTACCACCGCGTTAACTTTTATTCTGAACGGTTTTGCCGTGAAAAGAGGAGTACTCTTGACGATTTTTTTGATTGGGGCTTCGATAATGCTGTTAATG
>JAAYPP010000186.1 GCA_012519765.1 Lentisphaerota bacterium | reverse complement strand
AGTTATGGGTTCCACGACGTGGATTATTTCTTCCTCAAAATACTTAAAGCAACCGGGTTTATTCCGGACATGAGAGAGGTCTATCCATGAAAACACCGAAAGAACCAAACATTATAACGAAGAGGTTTGTGTAAATGAAAAAGTTTTTGGTTGGAATGTCTTTTGCAGTAGTTATGTTAACCGGGACCGCGGTACAAGCTCAATGGCTTGAAAAAGTAGCCCTTTATGTTCCGAATCGCGTCATTGACTTGTTGGATTCATTTACCCTCAATCTTGGCGCAGGACCGACTCTTCGCGGCGAACTTCGTGCTACCCACGCCGTTCAGATTGGTGGCGGATTTGGATATACCGCAAAATTGGTTAAAGATATCAATCGTCAATATGGCGCAGCCCTTCAAGAGGGATGGAGTTGGTACGTTCCTGGAATCAGTAGCGAAAATATTGAGCGCCGTAACCAGACTCGTTGGGTTAGAAATTTTTATCGTGAAACCTACGGATTTCCCTATCCAGCTGATGAATATTATAATTATCATGAAGGTGCTTGTGACTACTGGGAATTTGGCGGGACACTTGGCGCATTGCTGATTGAAGCAGATGTATCTGTTCATCCAATAGAAATGGTTGACGCCTTACTCGGCTTTATTCTTATCGATATTAAGGGTGACGACCTGACGTTTGAAAGCTTCCAGTAATAAGAAAACAGGTTAAAATTATAGCTTAAGGGGTATTTCACAAAACAGTGAAATACCCCGAAATAGTTTTATGAAGAGTGAATTTAATTGTATTCGTTGTGGTGCATGTTGCCGATGGGTTGGCGATGTCAGGCTGAGTGATTCTGATATTGACAAAATTGCCGGATTTTTAAAACTTGAGACCGCAGAATTTATCAGCAGTTATACCCGTCTCGCAAAAGATCGCAAGTGTCTGTCGCTGATAGAGCGCGAGAATGGCGATTGTATTTTTTATCGTCACGGGGCTTTGGCTGAATGTGTTATTCAACCGGTAAAGCCGGAACAGTGCACAGGGTTTCCTTTGCGTTGGGCACATCAAGATTGGGAACAAGACTGCGGCGCCGCAAAAGCGAAAAACGGGAAGGATTTGGAAAGTGAGTGTGAATGACAAACAACTTGGAATGGCGTTAATTGTTTCGGGACCGAGTGGCGCCGGTAAAACGAGCATTTGTCAAAAGGTTCGTCACGAAATGGGCGATGTCGCATTCTCGGTTTCATGCACGACCAGGCCGCCCCGATCGGGTGAAATAGATGGTAAAGATTATTTTTTTCTAAGTCGCGAACAATTTGAAAAAAAAATTTCACAAAACCAATTCATCGAATTTGCTGAGGTTTTTGGAAATTATTATGGAACACTGAAAAGTGAAGTTCTTGACAGAACCAGATGTGGCAGGGATGTTTTTCTAGATATAGATATTCAGGGCGCGATGCAGATTCGTGAGGCTTCAGTTAATGATCCGGAATTGGCTAAATGCACGGAATTTGTTTTTATAGTGCCTCCGTCTCGGCAAGAGTTGGAACGTCGTCTTCGTGGCCGACAATCAGATTCTGAAGAACAAATCTGCAAAAGACTGGAAAAATCATCATATGAAATCAAATTTTGGAAAAAATACGATTACATTTTGATCAATAATGAACTTGAAGATTCGGTTTGCCGGTTATGCAACCTGATCCAATCTCTAAGATCTGCGTCCAAGAGGATGCCGGAGGATCTTTTTAAATGAGTAACAAATTAAAAAAATCAATGATTTTAGGCGTTACAGGCTGTATCGGCGCTTATAAAGCGGCGGATTTATGCAGTAAACTTACCCAATATGGCTATGATGTACACGTTGTCATGACTGCGAATGCACTGAAATTGGTTGGTGAATTGACTTTTCAAACTTTATCCAGAAACCGGGTTGTGTCCAGCTTGTGGAATACCACCGAATGGGAGCCGCAACACATTGCTCTTGCCGATAAGTGTCGACTCCTGCTGATTGTACCATGCACCGCCAATATGATTGCAAAACTGACCTGGGGAATTGCTGACGACGCCCTTTCAACGCTGGCATTGGCCCATACCGGAACGACAATGATAGCGCCAGCCATGAATCCTCGGATGTGGCAACATCCTGCCGTGCAGGAAAATATCTCGGTTTTAAAACGCCGAAATGTTCAGATAATAGAACCGGGAACCGGTACCGTGGCCTGTGGTGATTATGGTACTGGCAGGCTTGAGGAAGCCACGGTGATTCTAAACAAAGTCAATGATTTTATGAAAAACAACTAATGTTTTTATTTATAACAATAAATGACTCATGCGAAATAGGAGATAATCAGAGATTCGGCAACAAGTCATAGCCGGGTTTTCGTCATAAATGTCGAAAAAGTTTTATCTGGCGGTAAAATCGCTCAGGCAAGCCGGATTTTGTAGTAAAAATTGAAATTTTAGGCGTAAGCCATCCTGCATTGGAAACAATGCGTGTTGTTTGACAAATTTACTTTTTTATGACAGCTTAAGCTAAGCGACGTCAGCGAAAGTCT
>JAAYPP010000185.1 GCA_012519765.1 Lentisphaerota bacterium | reverse complement strand
TGAGCGATTTAAATTAAAGCCGGATACGGAGCTTCGAGACAAAGCAACGGCAACCACCGCAGATCAAATTCAATCCCTTACCGCAATTCCGTTCTTTTTGAAAAACGCTTTAACCTGCGACACCGTTAGTTCACCAAAATGGAACACGCTCGCAGCCAAAACTGCGGAAGCTCCGCCAATGGTTACCGCTTCCAGCAAATGCTGGAGCGTCCCTGCCCCGCCGGAGGCGATAACTGGAATTTTAACTGATTTGGTTAAAACTCTGAGCATCGCCAAATCATAACCGCTTTTGGCGCCATCGGTATCTTTGCTGGTCGGCAGTAGCGCGCCCGCACCGAGCGACTCGCATTTTTTCGCCCATTCCAAAGCATCCATACCGGTACCGGTTTTGCCGCCGTTGATCAGAACTTCCCAGCGTGTTTCTTCGCCGGGAAACTTGGCGACGTCAATCGCAACAACAATTTTTTTGGAGCCGAAACGCTTAGCGGCTTCGCTGATCAGTTCGGGATTTTTCACGGCTGCGGTATTGACCGAAACTTTGGCAATACCCGCATCAAAATATTTCGCCATGTCTTCTACCGTGCGAATACCGCCGCCGACACAAATCGGAATGTTGACCCCGGCAGCAGCCCGACGCATCACTTCCAGGCTCGAATCACGTCCTTCGACAGTCGCCGTTATATCGAGAAAAACCAATTCATCAGCGCCCTGTTCTTCATAACTTTTCGCGGCCTCAGCCGGATCGCCAATATCTTTTAAATCAACAAATTGGACACCTTTCACTACGCGACCGTCTTTAATATCCAGACACGGCAAGATTGTAACTGTTTTCATCTGCAAATTCTCCCTAAATTATTCATTTTCCAGCCAAACCGATCTGCCTGCGGTATGCCTGATAATAACGCGATACTTTTTCACGTTTTTCGCCCGGATACTTTTCAATATAGGTACCTCCGACACAGAAACAGGCAAATCCTCCGGAAGCGGCACCCCATGAACATGCATCAAGCAGATCGATTTCGCCACGTGGGCATGATGCGAGATTTTCAGTCAGCGACGCCAGTATGCCGCCGGCAAAATTGTCACCGCAACCGGTCGTATCGCCGCGGGTTTCCGGACTAGCCTTGAGGTCCACTTCAACCAGCGAGCATACCGGTAATACCGTAAAATCCATTTTTTTGAAGAGACTGCCGCCGGACCAGGCATAGATATTGTCGGCACCATGCGTAACTACTAAACTGCCGATACCCCGATCAATAAAAAACTTGAATGCATTTTCGATATCCTTACAGCCACTGATTTTCATGGTTTCATCCCAATCCATGACCAGTGCGTCAATCATGGCAAATGATTCATCTCCGTCGCCAAGCGGCCAACGACCTCCTGGATTATTCATTTCATTGCGGAAGTCGAATACTGTAGTCACAAAGTTGATTTTACCTTGGTCGCGTCCTTTTTTCAGCATTGCACCGAGATTATCATGAAGCCGAGGCACCAAAGCAGTAGCGCCAAAAAACAGGATATCGCCTTCAAAGAATTTTTCACCAAGCATTTCAGGAGAATATTCGCCGGCCACACCGAGATTGTTGACAAAGAGGCGTTCCCCGTTGCCGTTATTAAAGCCAGGATCCGATAAACAATCTGAAAATGGCGACATCCCGTCAATTTGCTGGTAATTATCAATATTCACTGGAGTTTGACGAAGAATGGAATAAATCCGTTCGGCGGTCTGGTCTTTGCCCAATACGCCAAAAAATTTAAAATCGGCCTTATCACCGTTAACCAGCTGAGACGCATTAATCGTCGCGACAATGGCAGGTCCGCCGATATTGAACCCGTCAGGTTCATGACAACCAAGTTCTGCGATAATTTGTGAATACGGCACACCGCTGAATTTTTCCAGATTTCCAGTAAAAACCAGATGTCCTGGACTGAGGCCACCGTCGCCGTCGCGGCGGGTTTTGTATTTGTTGAAAGCCGCGCTGCCGAAATCGAGATTAGTATAGAGATAATCCGCCAGCGAACAACCTACTGCTGAAACTGTTGTTTTTTTCATTAATCAATGAACCTCATTTTTCTGTTATTATTTTATGCTTTGATGCTATGTATTTCAGAAACTCGAGAGCAATATACCGATGCCCTTTTTCAGAAAGGTAAACTCCACCCAGATCTGATAACAAGGATGCTTTGTCGTCACGTGCGTTCATCAGCTGATAAATATCTAAATAATCCAACCCCA
This sequence comes from Lentisphaerota bacterium, assembly GCA_012519765.1. GTDB lineage: Bacteria > Verrucomicrobiota > Lentisphaeria > Victivallales > Victivallaceae > UBA7640. The sequence goes on along the minus strand of JAAYPP010000185.1, from coordinate 5,003 downwards.
ATTCCTTGGAAAGTTTCAGCAGAATATGGTTAAAAGCCTCCATGTGTTTAGGATCACCAAAACACACTTGAACAGCTTCGGGACGTTTTTTCGGCACGTTCTAAGTCAGCCATGCACAATTCAAAGAAATACTTCATAAAAAAACCGCAGGCAGTGCCTGCGGTTGTGAAATTTGAAACTTACCAATTCTCACCGAGCAATTCAAAATATGATTGCGGGTGAGCACATGCCGGGCACATCTGCGGCGCACTTTTGCCAACATGCAAGTATCCGCAATTGATGCAGCGCCAAGTAACGACTTCATCGCGCGTAAACACCTTGCCATCTTCGATGTTTTTCAGCAAATCACGATAGCGTTTTTCGTGTTGCTTTTCCGCGACAGAAACCATTTCAAAAACCATTGCGACAGCAGCAAATCCTTCTTCTCTCGCTTTGACGGCAAAAGAAGGATAAAGCGCCGACCATTCTTCATGTTCGCCGCAGGCGGCAGCATTCAGGTTTTCAGTAGTTGTGCCGATTTTTCCGGCTGGATAAGTTGCGGTAATTTCAAGATCGCCGCCTTCGAGGAATTTAAAGAAACGTTTGGCGTGTTCTTTTTCTTGATTGGCGGTTTCTTCAAAAATCGCAGAAATCTGCACATAATTTTCTTTTTTCGCGACACTGGCGAAATAAGTATAACGATTGCGCGCCTGGGACTCTCCGGCAAAAGCCTTGAGAAGATTTTTTTCAGTTTCGGTGCCTTTGATGCTGCCCATGATGATCTCCTTGGTTTGGGTTAATATTTTGGGTCTCAATTAAGATAACCAACTGAAATAATAATACATAACCATTGAAATTCAACATCAAGTTCAAGATAATTAATTTCTCTCCGTGATGAAATATTAAAAATAAGAACCTTTTTTGTGATTTGATTTACCCATGAGTTTGAGATTAATCATTTTTGAATTATAGTTAGCTGTTTGTATCCACTTAAACACAAATAAAATGCAGGAGAAAGCAACAACTATGGATTACATGGCACAAATGACCTCGCTCCAGAAAAAGCATGATTTTTTCATCGGCTTCGACAGTGACGGCTGCGTATTCGATTCAATGGAAATCAAGCAAAAAGAATGTTTCTGTCCTTGTTTCATCAAACATTTCGGGCTTCAACCCGCCAGCAAATATGCGCGTGAGATCTGGGAATTCGTCAATCTCTACAGCAAAACCCGTGGCTGCAATCGTTTTCTCGCAATTCAGCGTGCCATTGCTCTTTGCAAAGCCCGCAAAGAAATCACTGCCCGTGGATTAAATATCGCCGACACTTCCGCACTTGACACCTGGATTAAAGAAGAAAGTAAACTTGGCAATCCGGCACTCACCGCAAAGGTTGCGGCCTCCGCCAATGAAGAATTGAAAAAACTGCTGGCTTGGAGTGTTGAAGTCAATGAACGCATAGCCGATATGGTCTATGGTATTCCCCCTTTCCCGGGAGTCAAAGACGTTCTCGACAGTTGCAAAGGCAAAGTTGATATGATCGTGGTTTCTCAAACGCCGCTTGAAGCTCTTGCCAGAGAATGGAAGGAAAACAAAATTGATAACTATCTTGACCTGATTTGCGGGCAGGAACACGGCACTAAAACCGAACATCTCAAATTCTGTGCAGTCGGCAAATATGATGCCGATAAAATCCTGATGATCGGAGATGCACCCGGAGATCAGAAAGCAGCACAGGCTAACGGAGTACTGTTTTTCCCGATAATTCCGGGACGTGAAGAAGAATGCTGGAGCAAGCTGAATAGCGAAGGCTTGAACCATTTTTTCAACGGGACATATAGCGGAGCATATCAGAATTCGCTGGTTGCAGAGTTCGACAAAGCATTACCCGAAAATCCGTCCTGGTAAAGTCATTCCCTGGATCCTTGGGATCCGGGGTTTATTTATTTTGACAAAATAGTTTAATGCTGTAGTGTATAACCATCGTTTGCAACACATAAACAGAGGGTATTCAAAAAATGTTTCTCAAAAAATTGGCAAATATATTTTCGACCGATCTCGGTATCGACCTTGGAACTGCCAACTGTGTAGTTTTTGTCAAAGACCGCGGAATCATACTCTCTGAACCATCAGTTGTTGCCATTGCGGAAAGCACTAAAGAAGTATTGAGCGTCGGTAGTGATGCCAAGCGTATGCTCGGCCGTACTCCGGGCAACATCCGTGCTATCAGACCGATGAAAGACGGTGTTATCGCCGATTTTGAAGTAACTGAAAAAATGCTCCGTTACTTTATCCAGAAAGCCATGAAATCAGTCCCATGGCACAAACGTCTTTTCCCGCCGCGGATTCTGGTGGCAGTACCATCAGGTATTACCGAAGTTGAAAAACGCGCGGTGAAAGACAGCGCCAAGCACGCCGGAGCGTGGCAGGCGGTACTGGTGGAGGAACCGATGGCAGCCGCAGTCGGAGTGGGTCTTCCGGTCTATGAACCGTGCGGAAGTATGATTGTTGATATCGGTGGCGGCACCACCGAAGTTGCGGTTATTTCACTTTCCGGCATCGTCGAATCGCGAAGTGTCAGAGTTGGCGGGGACGAATTGGATGCAGCCATCGGTCAATATATGAAACGAGTTTATAATCTGCTGATTGGAGAACGAACTGCGGAGCGAATCAAAATTGATATCGGCAGCGCTTACCCGACTAAAGAAGACTTGGAACTGGAAGTAAAAGGACGTGACTTTGTGTCCGGTTTACCTAAAACCATAAAAATAACCGGCGGCGAAATCCGTATCGCGCTTCAAGAACCGATCACCAGCATTATTGAAGCAGTGCGCAGCACTCTTGAACGTTGTCCGCCGGAACTTGCGGCAGACCTGATTGACCACGGTATCATGTTGGCGGGCGGTGGCGCCATGCTTTCCGGGCTGGACAAATTAATCAGTGAAGAAACCAGTCTTCCGGTTTTGGTTGCCGAAGATCCCTTGAACGCCGTGGCGAACGGAACCGGGATCATGCTTCAGGAAATCGAATACGCCTTTAAGTAATTTGCAGTTGCACATTGCGGTGGTGTTATTTGAGAATTCCTTCTTAATCCCAACAACATCAATATTTTTGTGTGCTTTAATACGTACTTCCTGCTTTTTGCATATTAGCGATGTTAATTTTCAAACCAAAAACAGATCTATCATTAAATGGCCAGAAAAAAAGATTTAAGCAAAGATTTGCTGAAAATATTACTGGAAAGAAAAACGTTGACGCGCCAGGAATTCGGTACTCTTACCGGGGCTCGCCCGGCGACCATTCTTGAAGCAGTAGATGAACTGAAAAAATGTGGAATTATCGCTGAGCCAGGTCGCAACAGCAAAAAGACTGGCCGCAAATCTCCGCAACTGACGTTGAATCCAGATTCGACTTGGGTTATTGGCATTGATTTTCAGGTCAAAAAAACCATTGGCACCATTATTGACGCACAAGGAAAAATTTGCTCAAAACTGACCATTCCGGCCGGCAAACGCCGTTCCCTGGAAGAATGCCGCAGTGAAATTGCTGATGTTATTCGCAAGCTTTTAAATGAAAACCGTGCACATTGCGAAAAGCTTAAAGCTATCGGATTTGCTGATCCGGGCATGGTGGATGTCAATAACGGAATTTCATTGAAAGCGGTAAATATTCCCGGCTGGGAAAATGCCGACACCGCCGCATGGCTGCGTAAGGAATTCGGACTGCCGTCATTCATTTTTCCGGCAGAATCAGTAATCATTTATATGGAATATCGCAATAAGCTTCCAAAGCCGCCGCAAAGCATCTTTCATTTGGGAACAGGTGACGGCATCGGCGGCGGCTTCATCAAAAATGGCGAAATCTTTTCCGGCTCGTTTCACCGTGCAATGGAAATCGGACATATTATCATCATGCCGGGCGGGCCGGTCTGCCAATGCGGGAATCGCGGTTGCCTTGAAGCACTCGCCGGAGAATCCGGCATTTTGCGCCGGATAAACGAAGCCATCAAAAGCGGGGTTGACACCAGTCTTGATACTGCAAACTTTTCTATTGCGCATTTCGCTGAATGCGTAAAACATGATAAACTGGCGAAAATCATTGCCGCAGAAGTATGTACTTATATCGGATCTGCGCTGGCCGTAATCACCACGTTGCTGAACCCGGAATTGATCGTTATCAGCGGGGAGCTGACGGCTATTGGTTCGGTATTGCCGGAAACCGTCAAAAGAGTTCTTTCACAAAACTGTTTTCCGGGAGTGGTCATGGATCTGAAACTGGAAATTTCTGCATTACCGCCTGATGTGACCGCATGCGGAGCTGCACTGCTGGCGCGCAATCAGATATTCGAAGAGCGGTTTGCTTCATATTGAATTTACCGGCAACTGAACTCTTGATTTTATATCCGGCGATGGTAAGTTTTAATTTCTGAAATAATTCATCAAAACGGGAGCTATATGCAAATTTGTAAAATTCTAACGGCAGGGTTTCTTGCGGCGATGCTGACCGGCTGCATAAGTGTTGATTATGTGGGACAAACTTATACCAGGGACAATCCTGCCCCCATAATATGGTTTAACGATGCTAAAAGTGTTCCGCCAAATGATTACCAGCCGATCGGGCGCGCTACTGTAAAAGCAACCGCTGATTATGACCAGGAGCAAGTCAGAGAAGCTATCCTTGACGAAGCTGAAAAACGCGGAGTCGATGCCGTTCAGATTGTTTCAGCACAAGCGGTTGAAGTCAGAAAAAAAGAAATATCTGACCCCGGCAATTCCAACTTCGGCGCCCGTACTCAGCCTCAAAGCCGCACTGCCGATTATTGGGAGCCTTATGATTCTTTTGGTAAACCGAGCAAGCGCCAGGTTCACGCCAGCTCAGTTATGGAATTTCACGTTAAAGCGTTGTTTCTGGTAAAAAAAGAGCGTTACGAAGAAGCCATGCGCAAGTTTGCGGAAGAACAACGTGCAACAATTGAAGTTACTCCAATGCCGAACAGCCCGGCAGCGAAAAAAGCCCAATAACGGACG
>JAAYPP010000184.1 GCA_012519765.1 Lentisphaerota bacterium | reverse complement strand
TCATACGAGATTGCAAGTAATTGTGCCTTATCCTACACATCGCAAAAAAACCAATACCGCATATGAAACAATTTCCTTGGACGATATTATTCTTTCTGCGGAATCAGAAGTAATAAATCAATCAAAAATTAGCGCGCGCAATGCGCGCGGTAATTTTAAACCGAATAAATCTTCTATTGTGCGGCGGCGTTTTCAACACCGCGATTGTGATCGCTGTAGATAGTGTTGATTTTTTTACCGATTTTGCTTTTGGCAACCGGAGTTTGGGCGGTGCTCAGGTTTTGGACGGCAGGTGTTTCCTGTGAAACCGGCTCTGCGGCTTTTTCCGTTTCCGTCGACTGATAAGCGGCGGGCTGATTTTCTGGGGTTTTAATGAAGTTTTTGTAAGCCCAAGTGCATCCATAGATGAGTCCGGCAATCAACAACAAAAATAGAATAATTTTCATTTTTCAACCTCAGTCAGATGTGAATATTCGCGTTGCCCGAGTGGAAACACGTTAAATCCTAACTCATAAAGTTGCCGATGTTCAAGGATGTTGCGCCCGTCGAAAATAAAAGCGGGTTTTTCCATGGATTCAAAAATCCTGGAATAATCATATTCACGAAACTGCTTCCAGTCGGTCAGGACGACGATGGCATGTGCTCCGGTGGCCGCTTCATAAGGGTCGCTGTGATAAGAAATAGTGCCGTTTTCCTGCGCCAGATCAAGTTTGGCGTTATCCAGCGCTTCCGGATCGTGGATTGCCAATTGGGCTCTTTCTTCGAGCAGCATTTTGGATACTGCAATCGCTGGCGACTCTCTGGTGTCGCCGGTATCTGCTTTGAAAGCAAAGCCGAATACGGCGATTTTTTTGGAAGCTACCGAATTAAACATATTGTGGAGGATTTTGCTGACGAAACGGCTCGCCTGATAATCATTGATTTTGACTACCTGTTCCCAATAGGAAGCAACTTCCGACAGACCGTAGAACTCACATAGATAGACCAAGTTGAGAATATCTTTTTTGAAACAGGAGCCTCCGAATCCGATTCCGGCTCTGAGAAACTTCGCGCCGATTCGCGAATCCATGCCCATGGCCGAAGATACTTCCAGAATATTGGCGTCAGTCTTTTCGCAGAGTGCTGATATGCTGTTGACTGAAGAAATACGTTGCGCCAGCATAGCGTTGGAAACCAGCTTGGAAAGTTCCGAACTCCAAAGATTGGTGGTTTTGATTTTTTCTTCCGGTACCCAGTGCAGATAAATGTCTTTGATACGCTGAAGTGCTTTTTGACCAGAATCAGTTTCCAGTGCGCCGATGAGTACCCGGTCCGGATTCTGCAGATCTGAAATCGCGGTACCCTCAGCCATAAATTCAGGATTGGAGATGATATCGAAATTCAATCCTTTAGTGTTTGACTGCAGGATTCTGCGCATAGCTTCAGCAGTACGTACAGGCAAGGTACTTTTTTCGACCACAATCTTGTCGTGACCGGAATGTTCGATAATATCGCGAGCAGTTTTTTCCCAGAACTGGAGGTCGGCTGCCTTGCCGGCGCCGGCGCCGAACGTTTTAGTTGGAGTATTGACGCTGACAAAAATAATGGAAGCTTCTTTGATTCCCGCCACCACGTCGGTACTGAAAAAGAGATTGCGGCCGCGGGTTCTCTTTACCACTTCATTTAGTCCCGGTTCATAAATAGGAAGTTTGTATGAATTCCATGCTCTGATTCTTTCTTCGTTGACATCAACAACAATAACTTTGTATTCAGGACAGTTGTCTGCGATAACCGCCATGGTGGGGCCGCCCACATAACCGGCGCCGATGCATAATATTGTTTTATCCATTCTAAAAACTCCTGTTAATTGAACCTATATGAACAACTATTCGGGTCGGCCCCTGTTCCTGCTTTGAACTGGCAGTGGATACCGCAACCCAATGTTCCGAATGCTTTTTAGGTTGAAGCATTTAATATAGACCACAAAGGTAATGGATAAAAGGAATAAAAGCATTAAAATTCTTCTGATGGCGGCAATTGATTTTTTGTCATAGTGGTTTAGATTATAAGCCTTGCGCGTGCTCCGGTAGCTCAGAGGATAGAGCATCTGCCTTCTAAGCAGGTGGTCGCTGGTTCGATTCCAGCCCGGAGTACCATTTTCTGTTATTCCACAACTATAACTATAAAAAGTGAGGCTCTATGGTATCAAAAAAGAGTCCGGAGAAGTACGTTTACTTTTTCGGGAAAGGTCAATCAGAGGGTTCCGCCGATATGAAGATGATTCTCGGCGGCAAGGGGGCAAATCTTGCTGACATGGCGCAAGCTGGTTTTCCGGTACCGCCAGGATTCACAATTTCGACCGAGGCTTGTGCCGAATTTGGTAAAATCGGACGCGATAAGCTTTTCAAAAAGATTGAGCCGCAAGTTCTTGCCGCTCTCAAAAATCTCGAAAAAACCACTGGAAAAACTTTTGGAAAAGGCTCCAATCCACTGTTGGTTTCAGTCCGCTCCGGGGCCGCAGCTTCGATGCCCGGTATGATGGACACAGTACTCAATCTCGGGCTTAACCAGGAAACCGTAAAAGCGATGATCAAGCTTACCGGGAACGAACGCTTCGTCATGGATTCGTACCGCCGCTTTATTCAGATGTTCGGCAATGTAGTTTTGGGGATTGAGCATGATGTTTTCGAACATGCTCTTGAAGCGCTGAAGAAATCCCTGAATATCAAGCTGGATACAGAGCTGAAAGCCAAAGACCTTACAAAGCTGATTGAGATTTACAAAAAATCCGTTAAAAAAGTCACCGGCAAAGATTTTCCCGAAGATGCCATGGAACAATTGTGGTGTGGCGTACAAGCTGTATTTGATTCCTGGGATAATCCCCGCGCGGTCAAATATCGTGAACTTAACGATATCCGCGGTTTGATCGGAACTGCGGTTAATGTTCAGACGATGGTGTTCGGAAACTCCGGCGACAACAGTGCCACCGGAGTGGCATTTACCCGCGATCCGTCGACTGGCGAAAACAAATATTTTTATGGCGAGTTTTTGATTAATGCACAAGGCGAAGATGTAGTTGCGGGTATTCGTACTCCGCAACAGATTACGATTGCCGGTTCCAAAGATTGGGCCAAGCGTCACAGCATTAGTGAAGCCGTCCGCAAAAAGGATTTCGCTTCTCTCGAAGAAGCAATGCCGGAATGTTTCAAACAATTGGCGCAGATTCGACTGGATTTGGAAAAACGCTACAAAGATATGCAGGATTTGGAATTTACCATTGACAATGGCAAACTCTACATGCTCCAGACCCGCAATGGTAAAAGGACTGCTGCCGCCGCAGTAAAAATCGCTATTGATATGGCCGAAGAAGGTTTTATCAGCGAAGAACAAGCGGTGACGCGTGTTGATCCCGGGCAGTTGGCTCAACTGCTTCATCCGGTCTTTGACAAAAAAGCTGAAGCCGATGCGGTTAAAATCGCGATCGGACTGCCGGCATCTCCGGGTGCTGCCACCGGTCAGGTGGTTTTCTCCGCAGTTGACGCCGAGAAATGGGCTTTGGCTGGAAAGAGTGTTATCCTTTGCCGGATTGAAACCAGTCCCGAAGATATTGGCGGCATGGATGCCGCGAGCGGAATTGTTACTGCACGCGGCGGGATGACTTCGCATGCCGCAGTGGTAGCGCGCGGAATGGGCAAATGCTGTGTTTCCGGTTGCGAAGCAGTAGTAATTAATTATGCTGAAAAACAGATGCACATCGGCAAGAAAGTGCTCAAAGAAGGCGACTGGATTTCGCTTAACGGCTCGACCGGCGCGATTTATTGCGGCAAAGTCGATACCGTAACACCGCAATTGACCGGACCGTTCGGCAGAATTATGAAACTGGCTGACAAGTATCGCACACTTGGAGTTCGCACTAATGCCGATACGCCTGCTGATGCAGCAAGGGCAGTTGAATTCGGTGCCGAGGGAATCGGTTTGTGCCGTACTGAACATATGTTTTTCGAAGGGAAACGGATCAACTCGGTACGTCGTCTGATTCTGGCGGCTGAAACGGTCAAAAAGTTAAAAGAAGAATACGCCACGGAATGTCTTGGCGAGCTGAAAACTAAGGTGAAAAAATCGGAACTGTCAGTAATCGGACAGTACCAGAAAGCGCTGGATGAGCTACTGCCCTTGCAGCGTGAAGATTTTATCGGAATTTTTAAAGCTCTGAAAGGATTGCCCTGTACGATACGTTTGCTGGATCCGCCGCTTCATGAGTTTCTGCCACAAGATGCAAAAGGGCAGAAAGAAATGTCTAAACAGATGAAAATCAGCGAAAGCGAAGTTAAAAATCTGGTTGAAGCACTTCATGAATTCAATCCGATGCTTGGACACCGCGGTTGCCGTCTTGGCATAACTTATCCTGAAGTTAGTGCCATGCAGGTTCGCGCGGTCTGTGAAGCTGCTTGCGCAGTGAAGGGCTCTAAGCCGGAAATCATGATTCCGCTGGTGGGCAATGTCAAAGAATTAGCTATGCAGCGCCGGATCGCGGAACAGGTAATCGAACTGGTGGAAAAAGAGCAGAAAGCAAAACTGAACGTTAAAATCGGGACGATGATTGAAGTTCCACGCGCGGCTGTTACTGCTGACCAGATTGCAACAGAAGCAGAATTCTTTTCATTTGGAACTAACGACCTTACCCAGATGGGATGTGGATTTTCACGCGATGATGCGGGTAAATTCCTGGGCGATTATGTCAAGAAAGGAATTTACGATTATGACCCCTTCAATGTCCTGGATCAGGAAGGCGTCGGCGAACTGATACGTATTGCTACCGAAAAAGGGCGAAAAACCCGCAAAGATATCAAGCTTGGCATCTGCGGCGAACATGGCGGCGAACCGCGAACAGTGGAATTCTGCCATAATCTCGGGTTGAACTATGTTTCATGCAGTCCGTTCAGAGTACCGATTGCACGTTTGGCCGCGGCACAAGCAGCGATCAAAGCTCGGGCAGCTAAAAAGCGTTGAGTTTGATGAATATAGATTGACAGTAACGGCCGGCAGCTTTTGCAGTTGCCGGCCGTTTTTATTTAAAAAATATACCTCTCGATTGTTTTTTGAGCTTGCAAAAAGATTTGGAATCGCTATTTTTGACTATGCCTGCCAATTTGACACAGAAAGGATTTTTCATGAAAAACAAAGCAAGTAGTAATCCGGCTTCAGTTCATATGCCGGACGGCAATTGGAAAATGTGGTTAATTACTGCGTTGGCGTTAGTCGGAATATTGACGATTGGCTTGCTATATTGCTGGCAGACAAAACTTTCGACAGAGAAAAAGATGCGCGAAGATCTTCTTGATCGAACGGCGATGATAGCCAAAGCATTGAATGTCGAATCAATTAAATTACTTTCAGGAACAAAAAAGGATTTGGAAAATCCTGAATATCACCGTCTTAAAGAACAGCTGGCAATTCTCAAACAGGCCAACAATGATATCCGCTTTATATATATTACCAGTTGGAGGGCGAATGGCACGATTTTCTTTTTCATTGATAGCGAACCCACCGATTCTCCTGATTATTCGGCACCTGGGCAGTCTTATATTGAAGCATCGACTGAATTCAAAAACGCGGTAGTCAATTGGGATGAAACCGTTATTGGCCCTGAAGCTGACCAATGGGGTGTCTTCGTTTCAGGGATTTGCCCGATTACAGATCCGTTGACCGGAGAACCGCTGGCAGCTCTTGGCGCTGATATTGCTATTCCGGAATGGAATAAGCGCGTGATGGTGGCAATGTTGCCCGTGGCGGTAGCGACATTGCTACTGATGGCGGTAGTATTACTTTATGCGTTTTTATATGTGTACCGCAGTCGCCGAAAAAAAACAGGCTTGCTCATTTATCTTGAACCTGTATTGGCAACGGTGTTTGGCTTGGTTATTTCATTGTTTGTTGCCTGGCATATACAAAAACACGAACAGGAGCAACGGAATGAAATATTTTCGGAGATGGCAGGTGGCACTGCGGAACTGGTTGCTAAAATTATTGACACTGTACGTTTCAAAGAGCTTGAAGGACTGGCCAGTTTTTTGAAGCCAGTGAAAGCATAACCCAAGAGGAGTTCAATATTTTTTCCCGTCATTTGGCTAGTAATTCTATTGTCAGGCTTTGGGGTTGGGTTGAAGCCGTGCCAAAATCAGAAAGGGCGTCTTTTGAGGAAAAGATCAAACAATATGGGGTGAAAAAATCTTCAATTTGGCATCCTGATAGCGGAGGCGGGCAAAAATCGGCTCCTCTGCGAGATGTATATTATCCAATACTTTACCTGATTGATAAAGAAAATGCCAATCATGCAATTGGATTTGAACTTGGTCATGAATCGCACCGGCGTACTGCTATCGAAGCTGCAATCGCCAGCCGTTTGCCGACCGCAACCGATGCGATAACGCTATTTTTTGACCAGAAAGAAAAAAACGGCATATCAGTGATTAGACCGGTTTTTGATTCTGAGGATAAAAGCCGTTTACGCGGGTTTGTTTTGGCGGCGATCAAACTGGATGATCTGCTCGGTATTTATCACCGTAAATATGATATGATCAAAATGACACTTTCGCTTCTAAAAGAAAACAAACCTCCAGAAGTTTTGATCTCTCTCGGCAAAGAAACCAAATTTAAACACAAGATTTTTACACGTCCAATTTTCGCGTTTGGTAAGGTTTTTATGATATCAGCCCAGCCCGGTTCTTCTTTTATGAAAGAATATCCCGAGTGGAAAGCCATGACTGCGCTTCTTTTTGGGTTTTTATTGACCGCCACAATAGTGATAATTATCATTCTGGTTTCCAAGCGACGCTTTGCCTTGGAGTTCCTGGTCAGTGAACGGACCGCTTTGTTAAGTGTAAGTGAAATGAGATTCGAACAGCTGGCAGAACAGAGTCGTACAGTACTCTGGGAGTGTAATGCTGACGCTATTTATACTTATGTGAGCGCTGCGGTCAAAAGCATTTATGGTTATGACCCGGAAGAGTTAGTGGGCAAAAAAAATATTTACGACTTATGTCCGGAAGCGGATCGGGCAGAGCTGAAAAAGCAGACATTGTCATTGTTTGAGGCAAATAAACCGGTCAATGATTTTATCAACCGCATATTAACTGCTGATGGTGAGATATTAATTGTTTCCACGCACGGTATCCCTTTATTCAATGGTGATGGTATTTTTATTGGCTTCAGTGGTTCCGACCGTGATGTTACCGAGCGCGAACAGATGGATGCTGAACTAAAGAAAAGTCATAATGCAGCAGAGTATGCCAACCGTGCCAAGAGTGAATTTCTAGCCAATATGAGTCATGAAATCAGAACGCCGATCAATGGCGTGATTGGCGCAACTGGTCTCTTGGACGAAACCGACCTGAATAAAGAACAGCATGAATATGTAGATATTATCAATTCCAGCGGAAAATTGCTATTGAGCGTAGTTAATGAGTTGTTGGATTTTGCTCAGGTTGAGTCCGGAAAGGGCAAATTGACAATTGCGTCGTTCAATTTTCATGAAATGCTTGATGACCTCGCCTGTAATCTCGCGATATCTGCACATACCAAAGGATTGGACTTGGTCTGTGATATTCCACCGGACTTTCCGGCGTTGCTTTATGGCGATGAACTCCGAATTCAACAAGTTATTATAAATCTCACAGGCAATGCGATAAAATTTACCGATAGCGGCGAGGTTTTGATTAAAGTCGATATTGAAAAAGAAACTGCCGAAGATGTTACGCTCAAAGTGACCGTCTGTGATACCGGTATCGGTATTCCCGAAGAACAGCAGCAAAAGCTTGGGCGTGCATTTTATCAAGCTGATTCTTCTGTCCGGCGACGTTATGGCGGAACTGGTCTGGGCTTGTCAATTGCCAAGCGGTGGGTTGAATTGATGGACGGCAAACTGGATTTCTCAAGTGAACCCGGTTCCGGCTCTGAATTCTTTTTTGTTATCACCCTGCGTAAACAGGAAAATCTCAAAAAAGAAAAAATAATTATTGCAGAAGCAATGCGAAATGCCATGGTCTTAGTAATTGATCACAATCAAAATATGCGCAAGGCCCTGGCGGCAAAGCTTAATTCTCTATCGATGCAAACAATCTGTGCCGGCGGATTGGAAGAAGCAACCGAAATTCTAAAAAAAACCGACAAAGATAAAGCATCATTAAAGTTGATAATATTGGAACGCAACCTTGTCGAGCAAACTGGAAAAAAAACAGAGTGGCTTGCTGAAATTGCGCATCGCAATATTCCTGTAGTAGCTTTACTGCCTTTCGGCGAAGTATTCAAGGCTGATGAACTAAAGGCAAACGGCTTTAAATGCATTTTAACTAAACCGTTCAGGGAAAAAGATTTTTTTGCCATGTTAAATATAGTGTTCGCGATTGAAGATAAAGAATTATTTTCGCAACATGAGGTCAAAAACTCAACAATACCACAAACAAAAGATGAATTGATGAATAATGTGGTTAATAAACGCATTCTGCTGGCCGAAGACAACACGGTCAATCAGAAAGTGGTGTTGGCCATACTTCGCAAAATAGGCATCAATGCCGATGTTGCCTCTAATGGTGAAGAAGTTCTGCAAATGCTGGCGACGCAACATTATGAAATGGTTTTGATGGATATACAGATGCCGGATATGGATGGACTTGAGGCAACCCGAAAAATCCGGGATCCTGAAACTCCGGTGCTGAATCATGAAGTCCCGATAATTGCCATGACTGCGCACGCACTAAATGGTTATCGTGAAAACTGTATTAACGCGGGTATGAATGACTATGTCACCAAACCGGTTACTCCTCAACAGCTTCGCGAAGTTATGAAAAAATGGCTGAAAAACAATTGCATTGTTTGAAAAATAGCCAGCTCCCGCGCAAGTTCAGATAAAACCCATATCCTGTTTAGGTACAGTCATTTGCGATGCGCGCACGAATTTTATAAACACAAACCTGATTTGAGTTCAGGTGAAAAAGATATATATTGCCAACCTGAATCAACTTAAAAACAGGAGATATTAATTATGTCAGATAATGATGATTTTTTCAGCGGCATGAAAAACCTGACGCCGCGCGCCCGCAATGTCCTGGTGCTTGCTCAAAAAGAGGCGGAACGTTTCAATCATGATTACGTCGGCACCGAACATCTTCTGCTCGGTCTGCTCGCGCTCGGTGAAGGAGTCGCGGTAATGGTTTTAAAATCACTTGGACTGAATCTGGATCAGCTTCGTTTGGAAGTGGAAAAAACCTGCGGCTCCGGCAGCAACACCAAACAAGAGGGCATTATTCCATTCACGCCCCGCGTCAAGCGGGTGATGATTATGGCCGCGACTGAAGCCAAATCAATGAACTATAATTTTATCGGCACTGAACACCTGTTGCTGGCACTGCTCCACGAGGGCGAAAGCGCCGCCGCCAAGGTATTGCGTTCGATGAATATCGATGCCGAGACCATCCGCAAGGAAGTCATTCGGGCGCTGGATTCAGATTATCTTCCGGAACCGGATGAAGAAGATACCCCAAACGCCTCAGGAACCGGTAACGGCGAAAATCAAAATCCAGAACTCAATGCGCTGAATGCGTTCGGTCGCAACCTGACCGAAATGGCCACCAAAGGTGAACTCGACCCGGTTATCGGGCGCAAAAACGAAATTGAACGGGTTATCCAGGTGCTCTGCCGGCGGACTAAAAACAATCCCGTACTGATCGGCGAAGCCGGTGTCGGCAAAACCGCAATCCTGGAAGGCCTGGCTCAGGAAATCGCCTCCGGCAATGTCCCTGATCTGCTGGCAGACAAAATGGTTTACGCGCTTGACCTGCCGCTGATGGTGGCTGGAACTAAATACCGCGGACAATTTGAAGAACGCATCAAAGCTGTCATCGACGAAGTACGCAACTCCAAAAAGGTGATTTTATTTATCGATGAACTTCATACTATTGTCGGAGCCGGCGGCGCTGAAGGCGCGATGGATGCCGCCAACATCATCAAACCGGCATTGTCTCGCGGCGAACTACAATGCGTCGGTGCTACCACTATGGATGAGTACCGCAAAGGCATAGAAAAAGATTCAGCGCTGGAGCGCCGTTTTCAACCGATTATCGTCGAACCGCCTACCATTGAAGATGCGGTAAAAATTCTGTTCGGACTGCGTACCACTTATGAAAAACATCATAACGTGAAATTTACCAACGAAGCGCTCCGTGCGGCGGTAACTCTTTCTGATCGTTATATTTCCGGACGTTTTCTCCCGGATAAAGCCATTGACGTGATGGATGAGGCAGGTGCCCGCACCCGCATTATCAACGCGCCGACACCGCCGGACACTTCAGAAATAACCAAAAAAATCGAAGAAGCTGTCGCCAAAAAAGATGCGCTGGTGGCGGAACAAAAATTCGAAGATGCCGCAAAATTACGCGATACTGAGCGTGAATTGCGGCAGGAATTGGAAAAAATCAATGCCGGCTGGCGTGAAAAACATGCCGAAAACGCCCCTTTGATTAACACCTCCGATATCGCACTGGTAGTCGGTAAACTCAGCGGCATCCCCGTTCAACAGATGGAAGAAGGTGAAAATCAACGCCTGCTGAAAATGGAGAATGAGCTTCAGTCAACTGTAGTCGGTCAAACTGAAGCTGTCGCCACAATTTCACGCGCGTTGCGGCGTTCACGCGCCGACCTGAAAAACCCGGCACGTCCGATCGGTTCTTTCATTTTTCTTGGCCCGACCGGTGTCGGAAAAACCCTGCTGGCCAAGGCGTTGGCGGAATTCATGTTCGGCGATCCGGATTCCCTGATTCAAGTCGATATGTCTGAATACATGGAAAAATTCAATGTCAGCCGTTTAGTCGGTTCACCGCCAGGATATGTCGGTCACGGCGAAGGCGGCGAATTGACCGAACGGGTGCGCCGCCGTCCTTATTCGGTGGTGCTGTTCGACGAAATCGAAAAAGCCCATCCGGATGTCATGAACATGTTGCTGCAGATTCTGGAAGAAGGCAAGATCACCGATTCGCTCGGGCGCAGAATTGATTTCCGCAATACCATCGTCATCATGACCAGCAATATCGGCGCGGAAAAACTGCACAATACCAGCGCACTGGGTTTCGGCGGCGTCAATCCTGACGGCTCCAGTGAAAAAATCAACGAACGCCTGATGGAAATTGCCAAACGCCATTTTAAACCGGAGTTTATGAATCGCGTCGATGATGTCATAATTTTCCGTCGCTTGAGCATGGATGATCTCCGCGGCATTGTGGATATCGAAATCGGCAAATTGGCAGCACGCCTCAAAGAACGCGGCATCGAACTTCTTACTGATAACGAAGTCAAAGATTTCATCATCCAGAAAGGTTATCAGCCGGAATACGGTGCCAGACCTTTGCGCAGAGCAGTGGAACGCTATATCGAAGATCCGCTCGCAGAAGAAATTCTCAAAGGGAAAATGGATGGCGCGACCAAACTCGCGGTAACCGTCGATAACCAGAAATTGCTGTTTTTCCCCGAAAATGCGCCTGAAGAAAAACCCCAAAAAGTAGCTCGAAGCACCAAGAAAAAGGCGGCACCCAAAAAAGCAGTCAAGAGTACCAAGAAAACTGACGGTAAAAAATGAGTTGCCGACTCGCTATGACCGTGATTGAACATATCGCACACTAACGTGTAACTTGAATCTCTAAACTTCGCGCGCGCATTATGCGCGCGCGAAGTTTAGAGAGTGTATTTATAAATATTTTAAATGGAAACGCGACTGATGACCGAACAAGCCATGCCGTTTTGGCTCACCGCCTGGAAAAAATTCTGCAGCGATCCGCTGGCACTGACCGGACTTATCGGCGTGCTGGTCTTATTTTTTCTGGCAGTCTATGCGCCGCTGATTTCCAATTCCCGTCCCTTACTGACGGTCGACGCTTCCGGCAATTGGAGTATGCCGTTCCTGCCGGTCTTGTTCGCGCCGGACAGCACTGAAACCACCGTTGAACGCTGCTTTAACTATCTCATGCTGTGGTTGCCGATGGCGGCAATTCTATGGTTGGCATGCCGAAAATCAAAACTACGAAAAATCCGTAAAATAGCGTTGCTGTTACTTTCCGTCGCAATGCTGGTCCCTTTTATGACCGTAAAAAAACGTCTTGATAAAACGGATTATCTGGCGCAGCGCGAAAACTCCAAACAGCTGATGGTTTTCACGCTCAACCCTTTTGGCCCTTTTGAACAGAAAGGACTTCCGCATGAACGTCCTTCAGCGCGGCATTGGCTGGGTACCGACAATATCGGTCGCGACATCACTGCCCGGATGCTTTACGGTGCCAGAGTTTCGCTGGCTGTAGGTCTGGCCGCCACCGCAATCGCGATGTTGATTGGAACCGCAATCGGACTGTGTTCCGGTTATTTCGGCGGCCGCTTCGATTTAGTGGTTATGCGCCTGGTGGAAATTGTCATCTGTTTCCCTTCATTTCTACTGCTGTTGATTCTGATGTCCATGCTCAAAGATTATAAATTTGAACAATCAATCCTGGTGGTAATCATGGTAATCGGGTTGACCGATTGGATCGGAGTATGCCGTTTGGTACGCGGCGAAGTATTGAAAGCGCGGGTACTTCCTTATATCAGCAGTTGCGAAGTTGCCGGCATGCCGACCTGGCGGCTGATGGTTTTTCATCTTCTGCCGAATATCTCAGGACCGGTTCTGATCAGTTTCACTTTCGGAATTGTCGGCGCCATCGTCGCGGAAAGCGGCTTGAGCTTTCTCGGCTTTGGGGTTCAAGCACCGACCGCAAGCTGGGGCAGTCTCCTAAAACAGGCTTTTGAAGATCCTTTTTACTGCTGGCCATTGACCCTGTTTCCCGGTCTCGCACTGTTTTTTACGGTTTGCTCATTTAACTTCATCGGCGAAGGGCTGAGAAAAATCTTTGATCCTAAAAACAGCCCATAAACTGGCAACTGACCGCCGGCTCGAAAATTATCGGCAACCTCTGTATTTTATCGCGACACAGCCATATATCAGCTTGAAAAAACACTCTCGGTGTGCCAAATTGACTCAGATAATAAATCGGGAGTATCAATATGCCAAAACCAAGTTTTATTGAACGTTTGATTCAGCGGGTAGATTCCCTGGATTCCAGAAATCTGCAATCATTCCTGCTGAAAATTTACCATGAAAAAGGTTTTCTTGATTCATTGCTGGAAGCCATGCAGGAAGGCATTCTGGTAATCGACCGCCAGCTCCGCATAATTTATCATAACCACGCGGCTTCAGAAATTCTCGGGTTGCCTGAAAATTTGGAGAAAGTCCGGCTGTCACAATTTCTGCAAAATGTTGACTGGCGCAGAATCATGGAACTTGATGAAGATGAATGGATCAGGCTTTCCAGTCAGGAAGTCGAAATACTTTATCCGGTCCATCGTTATGTTCATTTCTACCTGATGCCGCATGGCGCCGAAGACGGACTTGGCACCGTGATTCTCCGCGATATTACCGAATCACGCACCAGCACCTTGAATGAACTGGAAGCTGAAACCGACCGTGCAGTATCAATGCTCGCAGCAGAAGTCGCTCATGAAATCGGCAATCCGCTGAACAGTTTGTATCTTAATTTACAGTTACTGCAGCAGGAATTAAACGAGGCAGGCGACGGTTTTAACCGTGAAGAGGCCATTGAAATGGCCAAAATTGCCCGTAGCGAAGTGGAACGCCTCGATAATATTATCAATCAGTTCCTCCACGCCATCCGTCCGGGGAAACCTAAAATGATGCCGCTTGACCTTAAAGTAATCGTTAAAGAAACCTTGGCATTCATGCATCAGGAACTTGAAAACCGCAGCGTCTGGGTCGACTTTGAATATCCTGAAGCCATACCAATGGTTTCCGGCGATGGACCGCAACTGAAACAGACTTTTTATAACATTATTAAAAACGCTATTCAAGCGATGCCCGAAGGCGGCAAGCTCAAAGTCATTTACATCTACGATGATGATTTTGTCACCCTGGAATTCGCCGATACCGGACAAGGAATCAGCGTCAGCGAACTCAGCAAACTGTTTCAGCCGTTTCATACCACCAAATCCAACGGTTCAGGAATCGGCATGATGATTGTCAACCGCGTAATGCGTGAACATGGCGCGTCAATTTC
>JAAYPP010000183.1 GCA_012519765.1 Lentisphaerota bacterium | reverse complement strand
GGTTTTGGGGTTGAATTCAGCATGTTATGAATCAAGCGATTATGTTATGGTAAAACCTATGTTTAATTTGGGAAAAATATCATAACTACATGCTTTAAACTTTGCGCGCGCATTATGCGCGCGCAAAGTTTAAAGCTAAAAAATAATGAAAATATAATATTGTCCATCGGGACAAATAAAACAACGAAACCCAAATTTCACTTGTCCAATCCGCAATTTTTTAGTTTTACGGATTACTGAAACCGCGACAGGGTTCCTGCTTTAGACTCGCAGTGGTAACCACAGTTGCGTTCAAGATAGAAACACACAGGCCCATGATCTGGCGGGGTTTTCAGGTTAATTTAATTATATTTGGGTGTGTCCTTATTGCTTTATTGATATTCAGCACTAATTTAGAAATGAATTTTCAACAATAAAAATAGGACATAGATGGATATAAAAATATGGAGAAATGCCTGTCAAAATCTGGAATCTAAGGTAGAAAAAATTATGGGCGGATATTCATTATCACGTCCGGTCGCGCTGTTTCTGGCGGCACGAAATATTTCTGAAAAGGATATTAATGATTTTCTTAATCCGAAGTTATCCAGTCTGTCTGATCCGTTTCGTTTTCCCGGAATGGACAAAGCCGCGGCAAGGTTATGGGAGGCAGTTCAAAAACGGCAGGCAATATTAATTCACGGCGATTATGATACGGACGGTATTACTGCTACGGCTTTGTTGTCATGGGTGCTGAAGAAAAATGGTGCCGATGTGCATTCGTTTATTCCGCACCGTTTTGACGACGGATACGGATTTACTCCTGATTCATTGCGGAAAGCGATTGAAACTCAAGGACATGATTTCAAGGTACTGGTTACAGTGGATTGCGGCACTACCAGTTGTGATGCGGTTGAAGAAGCGGTTCGGCTTGGTATTGACACCATTGTAACTGATCATCATGAGCCGGCCAGCGAACTGCCGAATGCTCTGGCGATAATAAATCCGAAGCTCCATCCGGAATTAGAAGATCTTCACATGCTGTCCGGGGCGGGAATTGCTTTTAAGCTGTCACACGCTTTTGTAAAATACGGACGTGAACACAATCTGGGCGGATTCTCTACCAATCTCGAAGATATTTTGGATTATGTCGCGCTTGGCACGGTGGCGGATATAGTACCTTTATTGGGTGAAAATCGGATTCTGGTCCGTCATGGAATCAATGTTTTACGCAAACAGTTTCGGCCGGGAACACGTGCGTTGATAGTGGCGTCAAAGCTCCAGGGCGAACTGAATCCCTCGGATATTACCTTTAAGCTGGCTCCTCGCATCAATGCCGCGGGGCGAGTCGGGGATGCCGGAATTGCGTTAAAGTTGTTGGAGTCTGAGAATATTGTCGATGCACATCGCTATGCCGATATACTTGAAAAATATAATACCATCCGGCAGGAAAAAGAGCAGGAAATTTTCAGGGAGGCTCAGCTCCAAATTGAGCGTAATCATGACATTGCCAATCAATATTCGATTCTGGTAGCCGGTAAGGATTGGCATCAGGGCGTCATTGGGATAGTGGCCTCGCGTTTGTCGCGTGATTACAATCGGCCGGCAATCGTTTTGACAATACAGGATGGTCACGCGTATGGTTCAGGGCGCAGTATCGGTACTCTCAATTTGCTGGAGGCTTTGAGTAAATCTGCGTCATTACTGGAGCGTTTCGGAGGACATCCGATGGCGGTAGGGCTTGGACTTGATGAGAATAAAGTTGCTGAATTTGCCGTGGCGATGGAGCGGAATATCCGCGAATATCTGCGACCGGAAGATCTTCAGGATGCGACAATTTATGACGGTGAAGTTGCCTTGGATGATTTGTCGGAGTCATTTTTTGATATACTGCCGAGCTTGTCGCCTTTTGGTCACAGCAATCAGAAACCGTTATTTCGGTTGAACAACCTGGAAGCGGTAAAATGTGTTCCGATTGGCGATCGTCATACCAAAGGTGTTTTGCGCAGTCTCAATGGGTGTTGTATAGATTTTATCGCTTTTGGAAGGCATATAAATGAATTTCAAGCTGGAATGGTTGATGTGTTGGCATTCCCACAGATTAATGAATATTATAACGTCAAAAAGCCGCAACTGATGATTAATGATCTCAGAAGCAGTGCATTCTAAACCACTTTAGCCGAAGTTTGTTTAACAACGCAAAATAAACTCTTGCAGTTTCAACTTTTTTCCGGTCTAAACTTCGCGCGCGCATAATGCGCGCGCGAAGTTTAAACCTAAATTCTTGGATTTTTTGATATAACCAAATTATTTTCCGGTAAAAAATATTTTTGGATGGTTGAAATATGCGGCGCTTGGGGTTGTACTATAATCGATTGATAAATATAACCAAAAGGAGC
>JAAYPP010000182.1 GCA_012519765.1 Lentisphaerota bacterium | reverse complement strand
CCATCACTGTTTTACCAGCATTCAGAATGGCATTATATGTCATCTCTGATAGAATACGCAAAAAAAACTTGTGAAGAACTCTCAGCCGGAAAACATATTTGCGGCATAGGCATGCTTTATCCCTCCACCAGTTTTTATTGCAATTTTGATTTTGCCCGGAACTGGGATTCAAATGAATTAGAAAAGAGAATACACTTCCTGGCCGATGACTTATTGTCAAACCAAAAAGATTTCGACTTAATTGATGAAATTACTTTGTGCGAACTTTCCGGGGAAAAAATGCCTGAAGATTGGCAAGTGATTATTTTGCCGTTTCTTGAGTATATTGATGCAAAAACAGCGGAAGCGCTTGATCAATTCAGTGCATCAGGCGGACGCGTTATTATTCTGGGCAGTATTCCGCGTTTGCTCGGCTGCGATCTTGAACAACCGTTGGCCACATGGATAAATTCCGGCGCTGAGTTCAGCGAAACTTTGACCGCAGAAATTATGACATCGCTGCCGGGGCCGAAAATTACCGGCGACGGATGCGAAAATATTTTTGTCCTGCAACGGCTTGACGGTGAAAAACTTATCAGTTTTCTTTTTAACCGTGCTGAAAAAACTTTTATCGGTGATTTAGACGGACGGTCAGTAACCGTTCCGCCGCGCGGTTCGCTGCTTTTGAGCAATCGCGATCCGATACTCCACCAGCCGGAAACGGTTGAGTCCTTAAGTCTGAACTCCGGCTGGTGTGTAAACTTTCCGGATAACCATATTCCGCTGGCGATATGGCAGGCGCGAAATGGCCAGGAAATACCGGATAAGGATTATAACTTGCTGGAGCGCCAGCAAAATCCGGTTCCGGACGGCAGTGGCAAGGTATTCTATCAAAGCCGTTTTTTGTACAGCGGTGAAGTCCGGCCGCTGAAAATCGTTCTTGACAAAAGTGCCATCATGGGGAATTGGAAACTGTTTTTGAATGATTCGGAAGTCGTTGACTTCAAAAATGAACGGGTCTACGACTGTTACAATATCACTGCGGAACTGACCGATTTCATCCGTACCGGTTCCACTCCGGCCGAAAACATTATCAAGGTTGTTACCGAAGGCGAAAATAGAGGCCTGTTTGAGGTTCCGTTTCTCTATGGCGAATTTACCTGCGAATACCGCCATGCTTATCGCTCTTTGCCATTCCTGAAAAGCGGCGGCAATATGATTGAAACCGATTGCCTGCTACCGTGGAAAGAATTCGGTTATCCGGCATTTTCAGGAACAGCGGAATACACCGTTGACTTGAGTATTGCGGTTGATAGCGAGTATCGGCTTGACCTTGGACGTGTCGAAGATATTGCCGATGTTTTCATTGACGGCAGACACGTCGGGGTGTTGCCATGGTGTCCGTACCATTGCGAACTGGGTTTTATCAAGAAAGGTGTTCACAAACTGACTATACACGTAACCAATGGACCCGGCAACCATGATCGACTGGCCATGCTGACTTCCGGTCTTCTGGGGCCGGTGCGGGTGGAACGTTTTTAGAACATAATGACAGTATTTCGTTGTGTCTAAAATTCGCGCGCGCATTATGCGCGCGCGAATTTTAAGATTTGAGTACAGCGATATTTTCAGGATCAACATGAAAACAGCGCGCGCCGGTGCTTTTTTCAGAATGAGAATTCAACGCCAGCCAGGTCATGTGAAATCCTTCGCCTTGAAGTTGCCAAAGACCGGCTTCGCCAAGAAAGCTTTCATCGTCCGCACAGGCAGTGAAATTATTCAGAGAACTTTCTCCGGCGACAATTGCTTCAGGTCTGATCATCAGCGAAACGTTGTCCTGTTCAGCGAGTCCGGGTTGAAATTCTTTTGCGGTCATCAGCCCTGCGGCTGTACGGATTGTGCAACCATTTTCGGAAATTTTGACAATTTCACCGCGGAGAAAATTACAGTCTCCGATAAAACTGGCGGCAAAGATATTGGCAGGGCGGCGGTAGATTTCGCGAGGAGTTCCAACTTGTTGGATTTTTCCGTTATTGAGCAACGCAATGCGGTCAGCCATGCTTAATGCTTCTTTGCGGTCATGAGTAACATAGATGGCAGTCAGTTTTGCTTCTTTGCAGATTCTGCGAATTTCAGACCGCATGGAATCACGCAGTTTGGCATCGAGGTTTGACAAAGGTTCGTCGAGCAGCAAAAGTCTTGGATTGACCACAATTGCACGCGCCAGAGCCACGCGCTGTTGCTGACCGCCGGAAAGAGAAGGCGGTTTGCGTTCAGCCAGCTCCGTCAATTGTACGAGTTCCAGAGCTTCAGCGACGCGACGTTTTTTTTCTGAACCTTTGACTCCCTGGGTTTCCAGGCCGAATGCGACATTTTCCTGAATGCTCATGTGAGGCCAAAGTGCATAACTTTGAAACACCATTGCGGTGCCGCGTTTTTCTGGAGGAAGCATCGAGATATCGGTGTCGTCGAAAAATATTTGACCGCTGTCCGGGGCGACAAAACCGGCAATGATTCTCAATAAAGTTGATTTGCCGCAGCCGCTCGGTCCCAGCAGAAAAAAAAGTTCTCCGCTGGCGATTTCCAGGTCAACCGGTTCGAGAACCGGTTTGCCAGCGATATATGATTTGCTGATACCATGAAGTTTTACGTTTATCATGGGTTCAGCTCCATGAGTTAAATTTTACCGCGGACGGGTTGTAACGCGTGCGTGGTTCTTTGGTTTCTGCGGGATGTCCCAGAGCGATAACCGAAACCGGAATTATGTTCGCCGGCAGGTTGAAATATCTGCTGATTCCGGCGATACGGTCTTCGCGCGGATGAACTCCGAGCCAGCATGCGCCCAGTTCAAGTGCGGTCGTTGCCAGTAAGATGTTTTCGATGGCCGCGGCACAGTCCTGAAGCATATATGATTCGCTATTGGCATGTGCTGAATTTAAATCACCAAGCACGACGATACCCAATGGTGCTTCAGGTAAAAATTTCCCGTTCGGCAGAAATTCGGCGATGGCGTTTTGAATTTCCGGTTTATCAATGATGATGAAGCGTACCGGGTCTTTGGCGCAGGCTGAAGGCGCGGCCATGCCGGCTTCAAGTAGCGAGTGTAAATCTTCTTCAGAGATTTTCTGCTTACTGAATGCGCGGATGCTTCGTCGCTTAAAAAATAGTTCAAGCTTTTGGTTCATAAATTTAAATTTCTCCAGGTTATTTATATTGTGCGATATCATCAAAAAAACTTCGGGCGTCAGAAGCGCGCAGACGTTCAAGGGTTTTGATCTCAATCTGCCGGATGCGCTCGTGTGTGAGGTCAAAATGTTTGCTTAGCTCGACGAGAGTCATAGGCTGTTGATCGCGCAGTCCGAAGCGCATGCTTATGATTTGTTGTTCGCGTTCCGGCAGCAGGTTGAGGATTTGATCGAGTTTCTCGCGGATAATTTTACGGGAAATTTCTTTGGACGGGTCATCGGAATCAAAGTCTGACAGGATATCTTCCAGGCTTTGTGAATCCTCTGAATTACCGATGGCTGCTTGCAGAGAAATTGCCTGCCGTGCCATTTTCTGGATGGCGCCGATACGCGAAGTTGGAACTTCCATGATTTTCGCCAGTTCTTCTACTGAAGGTTCGTAGCCGTTTTCCTGTATGAAAAGTTCTTCCGCGTTATTCATGGCCATAATAGTGTTGACCATATGGAGCGGAATTCGGATAATTCTGGATTGTCCGGCGATAGCACGGCCGATATTTTGTTTAATCCACCAAGTGGCATAAGTACTGAAGCGGTTTCCAAGTTCGAAATCAAATTTTTCCACAGCGCGCATCAGACCCATATTACCTTCCTGAATCAGATCAGGTAAGGGCAGTCCCTTGTTGCGGTAACGTTGAGCTACGCTGATTACCAGACGGAGATTACCTTCAAGCATAGTTTGCTGGAGCGCGTGAAGGCGTTGCCGTATTTGCGCAGTCTCTCGAAGACAAGGGATGAATTCGTTCAGACTCAGCAACATTTTTTCTTCGATCAGGATTTTCTGATTATCCTCAATATCCGCGGTTTTTATTTTGAGAGGGTCTTTGTCGGGAACGGACAATCTTAAATATTCCAATGCAACTTTAAACCACTCTTCCAAGTAATCATAAGTTGCGGAGTAATGCATCAGGGATTCAATCAAATTATTGCGATATTTTTGCTGGTTTTCACTATTTTTTATAAACGATTTTTTCAGCGCATTGCGGTGTTTTTGTATGTCATCAGCCCATGTAACCACATCAGATATAAATCGCGGATTGCCATTTTTTTTTATCGAAGATGGAGTGAAATAGTCGGCAACAGCGCTGCCGTGGTGGTTACGTAAAATTAGCATATGTTCGGAAGCGACAAATCCGAAGTGATATAATTTTAATCGATATTCATTTAAAGTCGCGGCGATTTGAGACGACAAATCATTCTGTTTTTCCGGAGATAATAGCGGTATTTCACCGATTTGGCGCATATACATTTTTAGTATATCGCCTGAAGCATAGGAATCTTTGCGGTTCTTCGCTTCAACACTATCACTGTCAAATAATTTGTGGACGTCTTTTATATTCATTTGGGAAATATCTTTTTGATAAATGTCATAAAGTGTATTAACTTACATTACTTTTCAAAATTATACAAGAACTCAGAAAAACGTCTAAAAAAATAGGTTTTTACGACGGAAAGGCATTGACAACGTTATCACGACGGTTAAATTAGGAGTTTATAATAATGCTGAATAGCACGAACAAAATTAACCGATCCCCCTTGGAGGCAATTGATGAAAATGAATTTCGCTAAATACCTGAACAAAGATACCGTACTTATTTTATCCGGAAAAAATAAGTTCGAGGTTCTTGATGAATTGATTACAGTTGCGTCGACAAATTCCAAGGTAGACCGTGATATTATTTTTCGTGCAACCTGGAAACGTGAGAAGATGATGACGACCGGTGTTGGTTTCGGACTGGCGCTTCCGCACGTTCGTTTAAACTCGATTCCGGATCCGGTGATTGTGGTCGGAGTAACCAACGAGCCGATTGCCGATTATGAAAGTCATGATGACGAACCGGTACGCGTGTTGGTTTTTATCGTTGCTCCCGATCGTAATCAGCAGGAATATCTCCAGTTACTCGGCAGCATCTCGAGGAAATTACGGAACACTGAAGTTGTAAAGAAAATTATTGAAGGGGTTCCATCTACAGAGAAGATTCTGGAAATTTTGAAAAATTGTAATGATGATTCTGCAGAATAACTTATTTTTGCATTAATTTTACTTCGAGCCGCTTTTTTTAAGCGGCTTTTTTTTTACCTTTAAATAAGCCGCAGAGACTGTGATTTGATGGTACGCTCTTGATTTATTCTAAAAAAACAGGAAAAATTTTAGTTGAAATAACAGAGTTTAAAATTAGCGCGCGCATTATGCGCGCGTGAATTTTAAGCATCGCTTTGAACTATGTAAATTGCATTTTTCGCTTCGTCGCTTATATTCAGGGAAATGGAATTGTAAACAAAACGGAGGATGAAATGAAATTTTATGATGTAATAAAATCCAGGCGCAGTATTCGAGGTTATCTTAGTAAACCGATTCCTGGGGACGCACTTCAGCGCATCGGGGAAGCGGTCAGCCTTTCTCCTTCGGCATGCAACCTTCAGCCATGGAAGTTTTTGATCGTGGTTAATCCGGAGTTTCGTCAAAAAATTTGTAAAGTTTACAATCAGCCGTGGCTGGCACAGGCACCGGCAATCGCGGTGGTTTTCGGGAACCATGAAATATGCTGGAAACGTTTGAACGGTCAACCTATCGTTGATATTGATGTTGGTATCGCGATGGAGCACCTGGTATTGGCCGCCGCTGCCGAATGTCTTGGGAGCTGCTGGATTTGTGCTTATGATATTGCCGCCATGGATGAAGCACTTCAGGTTACTCCGCCCTGGACTACACTTGCCATTTCACCGTTGGGTTATCCGGCAGTAAAAACCGAAGCACCAAAACGTAAGCCGCTGAGTGAAGTTTTTGAGGTAATGATTTGACAGAGCACTCAACATCAGATATCATTGACGGCCGCAATTGGAACGCAGAATTTTATAAAGATAATAATTCTGACGGTTTGTTTTTACTAGAGCTTGACAATGCTAAAATTTTGGTTTGTCCGGTTGCGGTCGGCGATTTCAGCGAAGGCTCGGGGATAAGAGTTAAACAACAAGCGCATTATCGCATTGACGGACTCAGTCAGGATTGCCGTATGAAAACCGTGATCCCGTTTGGTGTTGAACCTGAGGTCAGACGTAATGTTTTGTTCGCCGACGGAGAGATGCGGGTATTACTTGATGTCGCCATCAACAGCAAAGCTGAATTTGGACGAATCACTCTCGAACCCCTGGTCGTAGAAGGAGATTGGAAAAAAGTGGCGGTGGCGCCATGTCCGGAGCCAGGGATGTCATTCCCTGAGCCGGAATGGCAGGATATCAGTCAGGATACTATAATTTATCAGGATGAAAATCCATTTTTGTTCTGCCGCTTAAAAGACAAAGCCGGGCATGTGATTGAAATCGGCAATGGCGATGACCTTTGGCGTATAGGCGGCGCTTCCGGTTTAGAAGGAGTTACGGGACAATTCTCCATTTGCGTTGAAAATGGTAAAATCGTTATCAGCCGGATACCTTATATTTTTCCACCGGATTATCCATGCGGGAACCGCAGCTGGCGCTTCAAGTGGTATGTTTGCTGGGCGGCACGTGAACGTGATCACGGCGGCTGGGAAGAATTAAAAGTTGATACTGCCAAACTCCCTGATAATATTTATGCTCAGGATCGTGACGGCAAACGTTGCAACGGCATGATTTGCTGGTATGCAGCTGCGTGGCGCAAGGCATTCAAAAAAGCAGTACGCAGTGCTGCCTCACGAAAAGCTAAAGTGTTTTTCCATGTAGGTGATCCAGTGTTCTGCGGGGATCCCGCACACATGGAGCGGAGCAGAAAAGCATATATGCCGCATTGGGATATGATGATACGGCGTGAACTTTTTCTTTGGGCCCGGCAGCAAATGAAGGCGGCCGGTGGGGATTTTAAAGCTGTTTATGAAGCAGAAAAAACAATAAATCCGGAATAAAAACCATTGTTTTGTTTGTAATTATGACCGCGAATTGTAGATTAAACCGATTAGTTTCTATACATAAAATAAAAAAACAAGATTTAATGGAGTTGTAATGACAAACATATTTCTGACCGGTATTACCGGATTGGTCGGAGGGGCTTTTACGGCGGCCTTGCTGAAGGCGCGCAAAGATGTAAAAGTTGTTGCCCTAACCAGAAGTAATTCGGTACGTACCGCCAGACAAAGAGTTGAGGAAATTCTCGGAGAACAATGTCAGTTTGACGGATGCCCGGAAGCTCTTCCTGAAATTATGAAGTCGATAGAGGTTATTGATGGCGACGTTACCAGTATTGTGCCGGAAGAATTGGCGAAAAATCCGTTACTTAAGGATATCAATACAATTTTTCATTGCGCTGCTGATGTAAATCTTGGCAAAGACGTTGACGGTAAAACTTTCCGGATTAATTATAACGGTACTGAAAACCTTTTGAAGCTGGCGAAACTGCTTAAGGTGGATGCGTTTCATTATGTCAGCACCGCATATGTTGCAGGACGTCTTGCCGGGCGGGCAATGGAAGATGCCCCGATCAATTCCGGGTTCAACAACCCATACGAGGAAAGTAAGTTCAAAGCTGAAACATTAGTGCGCAACTCTGGAAT
>JAAYPP010000181.1 GCA_012519765.1 Lentisphaerota bacterium | reverse complement strand
TTGAACGCCGCAGGAAAATCTGAACAATTTCAGGAAGAATGTCTTGCGATTCGTCAGCAATATAAAAGACGCCGAAAATTCATTGCCATGCTGAATAAAGCAAAATTGTGAAATAAAGCGCTGGGTAAACTTAAAATTGCTTTCGTTTACAATTATGTTTTGACTTATTTTAAATCCAACTTGAAAAAAGTCAAAAAAGATGTATTCTTATATTGTATTCAAAAATAATTGGTGCCACTATGATAAAAAGAACAATGACAGCGCAACTTCTGCGATTAGCTGGATATTTTCCAGTCGTGACCATTCTTGGTCCGCGCCAGTCTGGGAAAACCACTCTAGCAAAAAGTTGCTTTCCGGATTACAACTATGTCAACTTGGACAATCAATCTGATCGCCAACTGGCAATGGATGATCCTGTTGCATTTTTCGAGCTGCATAAAGCTCCGGTGATTATTGATGAAGTACAAAGGGTTCCACAGCTTTTGAACGCGGTTCAAATCCATGCAGATGCCCAGAATAAAAATGGTATTTTTATTCTTACCGGCTCGCATCAACCTGCACTGCATGCAGGGATAAGCCAGTCTCTCGCCGGGCGTACAGGAATATTGAAATTATTGCCTTTTTCTATTAATGAATTGAATGCTGCTGGAATTAAGCTCAGCCGGGATGAGTATATTCTGAATGGATTTCTGCCGAGACTCTACGACAAGAATATTCCACCGGATGTGATTTACAGCAGTTATTATCAAACTTATGTTGAGCGCGACGTGCGCCAGCTTATCAACGTTTCCAATCAGCATGCTTTTGAGGTATTCGTAAAACTGTTGGCAGGGCGTGTCGGACAGATTGTCAGTCTAAACAGCATGGCTGGCGATGTAGGAGTCTCAAGCACTACCTTGGGTTCATGGTTATCGGTATTGGAGGCGAGCTATATTATTTTTTGCCTGCCTTGCTATTTTGAAAATTTTGGTAAACGACAAATTAAATCACCTAAAATCTATTTTACCGACGTCGGACTTGCCGCCTATCTCTTGGGTATTGAAAATGCTAATCAGGTAGCCCGTGATCCGTTGTTCGGCGGTCTTTTTGAAAATTTAGTGATATTGGAGGCTTTGAAAGCACGGTATAATTTGGGCAAAGAACCGGAACTGTACTATTTTCGAGACAAACAAGGTTTTGAAATTGATTTGATTCTCAATCAAGGCAGGCGGCTCTTACCTATCGAAATAAAAGGCGGTATGACTTATGACTTTTCTTTTGCAAAGGACTTGCAGCGTTTCTGCAAATTAGCGAACAACACTTTTACTCCTGCAGTAATTTATGCAGGAGATACCGAGCCTGATGCCCAAGGTATAAAATTTCGTAATTTCTGTAACATCGCCAATATGATCAACAATCCAGAATGAAAAACTCTTAAAATTGAGAATATTAAAGAGTTATAAATCAAAGGCTATTTCGTTCTGGGAAGTATTACTCTACCATTTACATTTACGCCGGTCATGCGACCGGCTTTTTTTTTGCCCGCCAAAGTCATTGAGGCATTTTTCTAAATTTTCCGCTCAACAGAAATTTAAATTAAAGTTCAGCAACCTTTTCAGGTTGAAGATTGAAACTTGGGATGTATTTTTACTGCTGTCATTGTAAGGATATTTCATCGTGCTTGCATTTTTTATATTTTTAACTGTTTTTGAAGCTGCTATTATTATCTTTTTGTTACGGCGGCTGTCTGACCTAGTGTCCCGGCTGGAGAAAATACGAGTTCGTTATCATACTGCTACCGCTTCCGTAACCGATAAAAACTGTTGTATGGCCGAGGAAGACAACAAAAAACTGCGCGACCAGCAGGAAGAATTACACCGCCGACAAAAACAGCTGGCGGCAGCCAATCTCGAGCTCTCAACCCTGCACCGCGAAGTTAAGCTGGCTAAGGAACGTTCTGAAAAACTGCTCCTCAATATTCTACCGCAGCGAGTAGCGGAAGAACTGAAAAACAATGGCAAGAGCAAACCTGAATATTTTGACAATGTTACGGTTTTTTTCTCGGATATCGTTAATTTTACCCGTAAATCAAGCATGATCAATACCGAAGCGGTGATTGAAGAACTTAATATGATTTTTACAAATTTTGACCGGATTTTCAAAAAACACGGTTGCGAACGGATTAAGACCAGCGGCGATAGCTATATCGCGGTTTCCGGTATGCCCGAACCTGATCCGCGTCATGCTCATAACATGTTGCTCGCCGCGATGGAAGCGATGGAATTTGTGCGCCGCATCGAACAGGAGTCCGAATATCACTGGCAGATGCGGATGGGAATTCATTCCGGCGCAGTCGTCGCGGGAATTGTCGGAACCGATAAATATGTTTATGATGTCTTCGGCGATACCATGAATGTCGCTTCCCGCATGGAGCGTTATTCTGAGCCGATGCGGATTAATGTTTCTGAGGATACTTACGCATTGACTAATGATGAGTTCAGCTTCATTACTCGCGGGCAGATCGAGACCAAGGGCAAAGGTCTGATTTCAATGTATTTCCTCGAAGAAAAACATTGATCACCGGGGGCACTGAAATGTTAAACTATATTTTACGTCGGCTCGCTTATTCGGTTTTGATTATTTTCGGAGTTTTAATACTGACTTTCGTTATGTTCCGAGTCGCCGCCGGAGACCCGGCGGCTGCGGTGCTCGGGAAAAATCCCTCCCCAGCCGAGATTGACGCCATGCGCAGAGAAATGGGGGTTGATCTGCCGCTTTTTTTCGGGAACTGGTGTCTCACCGAAGCGTTCAGCAGCACGGATTTCAGTGAGGAACGGGATTGGCTGAGCGTTACTATCCAAGGAGTTCATCGCTTTGGCGCAGGCGGTTTGGGACTTGACTCTGGAAGTACAGTGATTTTCAAACGCAATTTCGAGTCATATGAGCCGCTTTCCGCCAGACTGTTGACTGATGCTGGTATGAAAGTTGTTGAAATCGAACATGGTGCAACGGAGTTTCGGTTCTCATGTGCCAGCCCGCTTCGGCTTTATCATGCTAAGTTTTATCGTCGCCAGGACTCTCCGTTCCGTTCCCAGTTCGCAGTGGCACTCAGCGAAATAATCAGCATTAAAAAGAGCTTCCCGTTTTTTTCTTTTTTTAATTTTGGTAATACGTTGATTACTCGTGAACCGGTAAAAGAGATTATTTTACGCGGCATTTTGCCATCACTGCTTCTGATGTTGCCGGTTTTTATCGGAGAAATGATTATCGGAATCGCGTTCGCACTGCTTTCCGCCGCGTTCAAAGGGCGATTCGTCGATCGGGCGCTGGTGTTGCTGTCTGTAGCCGGAATGAGCGTCAGCTATCTGGTCTTTATCATTTTCGGGCAATGGTATTTAGGTTATTATTTTAACTGGTTTCCGGTTTGGGGTTGGGGTAGTGTAGAATATCTGGCGTTGCCCATACTGATTGGAACGGTCAGCGGGTTGGGCGGCGGAATGCGTTTCTACCGCACGGTTTTTGTCAACGAGCTTAATCGCGAATATTTGCGTACCGCTATGGCTAAAGGGTGCGGAAATTTGAGTATTTACTGCCGCCATCTGCTTCGCAATACTGCGTTGCCGATTATCAGCCGGATGGCAACCGTGATGCCGTTTTTATTCACGGGTAGCCTGTTGCTGGAATCTTTTTTCGGCATTCCCGGATTGGGTTATGTCGGCATTGATGCGTTGAACAATTCCGACTTACAGTTGTTGAAAGCACTGGTCGTGATGAGTGCGTTGCTGTTTACCGCCATCAATCTGTCTGCGGATATCGCTTACGCTTGGGCGGATCCGCGGGTACGGTTGAAAAAATAAGTCAACTACGCTATATTTTTCAAATATTCAATCACCAAACAGGAGCTAAAAATGGGACTTTTCGATATCTTCAAGGGGCAGTTTATCGATATCGTCGAATGGAGTGATGAAAACCCGAATATTCTGGTGCATCGTTTCGACCGGCACAACCATGAAATTAAAATGGGTGCGAAGCTGATTGTCCGCCCGGGCCAGAAAGCTATTTTTGTAAATGAAGGACGAATTGCCGACCATTTCACTCCCGGCACTTACACCCTCCATACCAAAAACCTCCCCATTTTGACTTCGCTTCTTAGCTTGCCTTATAATTTTCAGTCGCCATTCAAGGCGGAAGTTTATTTCGTCCGGACAACCGAACAACTGAATCGTAAATGGGGGACTGCCACGCCGGTCATGATGCGCGATAAAGAATTCGGCATTATCCGTTTACGTGCCCGCGGCAATTTTTCCTATAGAGTTGGCGAATCAAATGACCTGCTGGCTCGATTTGTCGGCGCAAGAGCGGAATTCTCATGTGATGATATCGAAGGACAGATGAAAGCCAAAGTAGTTTCGGCGATTTCTGACGCCCTTGGAGAACTGAAAATTGCCGCGCTTGATCTCGCTTCCATGTACAATGAAATCGGAGGATTGCTTCATAAAAATCTTGAAACGGTATTTGTTGAACAGGGATTTGATTTGATTTCTTTTACCGTTGAAAATATTTCCCTGCCCGATGAGGTTAATGCCGCCATGGATAAACGTTCCAGCCTGGGCGCACTCAATGGCGTAATGGGACAATATACTCAGCTTCAGGCGGCTGATGCCATGCGGGCTGCCGCCGATAATTCCGGGGGCGCCGGCAATATGATGGGGGTGCTGATGGGCGCGCAACTCGGTAATACCGCAGGAACATCAGTTCAGCAGAGTGCCGCGACTGCTCCACCGCCATTGCCGGCTTCAAAAAATTATTTTATCGTGTTAAACGGTCAGCAATCCGGCCCTTTCGATATTGAAACTCTCAAAATCAAAGCCATGAGCGGTGAAATTAACAGCGATACCTTGGTATGGTGTAACGGGATGTCGAACTGGCAGCCTGCCGGTACTGTTTCGGAAATTGCGGCAATCTTTGCCCGGGTCCCGCCGCCAATCCCGCCGCAATGACCCAGCCATTGAAACTGGTTGCCATCACCGGACCTACCGCGTCAGGAAAGACCGCGCTGGCGGTCAAGCTTGCCAGACGTTTTAACGGTGAAATAATCAGTGTTGATTCGCGGCAGGTCTTTCGCGGCATGAATCTTGGTACTGGCAAGGACCTTGAAGAGTATCAGGAAGTTCCATATCATTTGATTGATGTGGCGGATCCCGCTGAAATCTATCATCTCAAACGATTTATGGATGATTCTGCCGTAGCGCTGAAAACGATTAATGAACACGGCTCGTTACCTTTGCTTTGCGGCGGCACGGCGCTCTACCTTGACGCGGTGCTGCGCAACTATGAGTTAAAAGGTGGCGAGCCCGATTTTACGCGTCGCGCCGAAATTCGCGACCTTCCGTCCACTGAACTGGCAGCACGACTTTTAAAGCTGGCACCGGAGCTTTACGGCAGCTTGCAAAGCCATGAGTTAAAAAACCAAGAACGGCTTTTGCGGCTTCTGGAGCGAGCCAGAAATCATGAAATGGCAACAGACAATGAACTCTTCGATCAATATCGCAAACTGGTTATCGGGGTTTATTTTACGCGTTCAGAGATCCGAAAGCGGATTGAAACCCGTCTTGACCGGCGGTTGGCGGCAGGAATGATCGAGGAAGTGGCTGATTTGCATGAAAAGTGCGGCGTCAGTTGGGAACGCCTTGAAATGTTCGGTCTTGAATATCGCGCTATCGCCGAATATCTGCAGAAAAAAATCTCGTTTGATGATATGCGTTCCTCATTGCTCAATCGGATTCGACAGTTCGCCAAGCGACAGGATATCTGGTTTCGCAAAATGGAACGTTCGGGAATAGTCATTCATTGGATTGTCAATGGCAATTTTGAGCAATCGGCCGCGCTGGTTAACGATTTTCTTCATGACCGCCCGTTGCCGGAGCCAGAAATCAGGCTCGACGATATCCGTTACGGGTAACAGTTTAATGTTTACGACTGGCTGGGTTATTTAATTACTTTGAAGACCATAAATAGGTTACTTTCAAATTGCAAATCAAGTCGCCCGGATACTTTCAATTCATTGACCTGACTGAGTATTCTAGCGATTTCTTCATCGAAATCAGGAATGTGATCAGGGTTTGCAACCGTAATACTGGTAAACACATAATCCACGCCGGTATCCAATATTTCTGACCATAAATCTTCGGAAGTCGCAGGGAGCGGAGTCAGATATTTGCTCTGAAAACGCGGTG
Source organism: Lentisphaerota bacterium (assembly GCA_012519765.1). GTDB lineage: Bacteria > Verrucomicrobiota > Lentisphaeria > Victivallales > Victivallaceae > UBA7640. Next base: position 3,981 of record JAAYPP010000181.1, on the reverse strand, counting down.
CCGCAATCAGATAATGCCGCGGTACGTAAAGCCCGCGCCTTTCCAGCAACAGCATTACACTGCTCTCAGGAGGCGTATTCTCGGCCAGGAAAGCCAGCGCTTCGACATACCCGGGATCACGTATCGTCCATTTCAGAAAATACTGGTTGTCGCGCGGCGACAGCACCAGCTTCCAGGCAATTTTGAAGTTGTTAAAAGCCGGTTTGTGTATGCTGTAAACCGCAGCGAAAAGCAATATTCCTAAAATGATATTGCGGTACATTTCCGGGAAATGCCGCAACAGTTTGGCCGCAAACCAAGCAACAATAAAATAAGATGGCATCAGAAAACGAGTTTGTTGTGAAGTAAAAAACCAGAAGATATAAAAAGCAAAAAGCATCAAAAGCCCGCCTAATTCAGCTCTATTGCAACTGTGCCTGCGCCAGCCCAGCCAGCATCCGAGAATAACTATCATCCATAACAGTAAGAACTGCCAGCCCATGGCGATCCCGTCAAAAAGTGCCTGCGCTCCATGATGATACAAGTCATACATGGATACCAGTATCGGACCGGTTATGAATGCACTGACGGTTTTCAAACCGAAATATCGGTCTCCCATCGCGTGATGAAAAGTATCGACATCAAAATCCGCTGTCGTCTGCCCGAAAATTGTGGACATGAACGGATAAAACGGATTACCGGTAGCCAATAATGGACGTAAATAAAACGGCATTGCGATAATCGCCGCAACCAGGGCAAATAAACACAGTCGCGGTAAAATTCCGCTCGCCTTGCGTTCTCTGAAAACCAGCCAAATCAGTACCGGTAAGGCGACCCCGCCGCCAGTCAGTTTGACTGCGGCGGCACCGCCGCATAGCAATCCGGCAAGCAACCAAACACGTTTCTTTTTCAGAACGTCCGGGATCAGAAATACGGCAATCAGGTTGAGCAATATAAAAGGTTCGGCATAAACCACGCGGGTCATCCCCAGAAATACCGGCGATATGAATATGGCGAATATAATCAGCGACGCGGTAATTTTATCCGCACTACGTTTGATCAGCAGGTAGAGCGCCAGAAAAGCTGCCGCATAGACAGCGAGGCTGACCAGCCGCGGCATCATAATACCGCCGATTTCAATGAAAAAACGGAACACAAATTGTGGTAATGATGGAAATGCAGAATATGGATTGTCGAGAAAAACTTGAACAGTTCCGGTATTCAACCAGCGATAAGGCACCGCTAACTGATAAGATTGTTCATCCCATGAATAAGGGAAACACAACGCCGAGCCGAGTAAAAAAAACATTCCAAAGACAAACATTACTGAAAAAATAAGATTGCGACGCGCAAAATTTGCGCTGATCGGCCAAACCACGCGTCCATAAGTGAATGCGAAACATGAGGTACCAATTCCCATGACGCCCCAATTAAAAGTCGGCGAGAGGATTTTCAGAGCTCCGGCGACTAGCGTCAATAATCCAATAATATTGATGCCGAGCGCAAATGAGATCAGACCAAACGATAGAGTTTTTCTGAGTTTCTCTGGGAACATCCAAGATGCTGACAAATAGCCAAAACCGATTGATGATAAAATCATCAACAGTGTGGCCGGTAATGCAATAATGCCAAAATTAAGATTGTTTAGGAATATATCCATGGTTTATTGATTATCCTTATTTTTCAAGTATGCGCGCAACTTATCTGGCCTCAAATCAAAAAGATGATTTTTCATTAGATAGGGCAAATCTTCCATGGTTAAGTTTTTCGCTTTTAATGCTGTTTCAAATGATGTTTTGGCTACGGCAGCTTGTTCTGTGCGCCCGAGTTTTGCTAAGGTTTGCGCATAGAAGAACCAATTTAGCACGCCATAAGGATAAAGTTGAGTCTCTTTCTCAAAATAAGGCAAAGCTTTTTCCGGTTCGTTACGCAGGCAATAGATTCGCGCCATGGAGTTGTTATAATTGAGAAAGTTATTGTGACCGGTAAGCGTGGGGATTCGTGAAAAATAACTGAGCGCTGCGTCGGGTTGTTTTGCATCATAAAGCGCAATCAACCCCGCTTGATATAAAGCAAATGGTGACGGCAAGATTTTCGCGCTTTGGGCAAGTTGCCGAATCGCCAGTGGGCCATTGCCAATATCGACATTTTTGCAGCCAGAGCGATATAGCCATGAACTCCATCCACCTAAAATCGCAAAATACAAAGCTGTACATAAAAACATCACAGCAACTGACTGACTGAGAGTCTTGGTATTACGTTGCGGTTTGAATTGTTTAGTCGGCATAAAATCATGCCAAAAAATTCCGGCAATTAACAAAAAGAGATATTTACAGGGCCAAGATTCCAGAGTAACATCGACCATACCACTAATTAACAATACCATAAAACTAAACAGCAATAGCGAAGATTCGGCAGTGAAAGTTTTTTTTATGATCGTGGGCAAAGGACGAAATATGAGATAAAACCACGCGGCAAATGCCAGCAAACCGTAAGACGCGGCAATGAACAAAAATTGATTATGCGGATGAGGACTGCGTTCCGCAACAAAAGTGATCAGGAAATATCCAGGTTGGCAGTTTAAAAATGAAAAATCTTCATATAACCACGGCGACACTCCAAGCCATGGATGTTGGCCAATTATCCGCAAAGCGGTCGGAAAAAGATAGACGCGTGCGTCATGGAGATCGTCGATTTTGAATATTATAAGCGAAACAGCGGCAATCGTAACGAGTAAAAATAGACTGAGCACGACAATCCCGGCATTACGATTACGACGGAAGAGAGCGATAACTCCAAAGCAGAACAATGTTCCAAATAGTGCCAGCAGAGACCCGCGTGAAGGATAAAGACTAAATTGCCATAGTGATGCTATCCCAATTATAATAATCGCACTATTTTTAACGCTACGCCGTAAGTCGGATTTATAGATTAAATAGCATAGAGCGGCAGTCGAGATGATCAATAGCGACGCGCTCCAATTCCAATTTCCAGTAATACCATAATGAAAAGTTACATTGCCCAGTTTGCGCAATGATAAAGCAAAGTTCAATAACCAAAACACGCCAAGCGCAAATGGCATCAATTTGCGACACTCAGCGCCATAACGCCAGCCGAAAACAATTAAAACAACTGGCAACAAAGAATTCAGAAGGTAGTCAGTCCTAAAGAAAAAGAAACTTTGCGCTAAAGCCGTGACGATAAATGTTAAAACGGCGACCGTCGGCAGTATTGCGGGTAGTTTTGTGTCGTTTCTGAATAAGATAAAAAAAAACGCTAACGCAGCAATTATCGCATCGGAACAGAGCTCAAAATAGAAATGGTAAGAAAGGTTATAAAAACAATAAACCAGCGCCAAAGGAAATTTCAGAAGAATGGCGATAAAAAGGATTAGTACTGAAGTTGTTTGAAAATTAAAGCGCATTGTGGTTAAGTTTTAAGTTTTAAGTTTTAAGTTTTAAGTTTTAAGTTTGGGACATAGAATGGGGAATTTTAGACGCGTATAAAATGATATAATTATAGTTTTGAATTAGCGCGCGCATTATGCGCGCGTGAATTAAAGAGCCAACTTACAATGAATACATCCGTGTTAAAGACCTTAAAGACCCTGCCAAATCCCTACTTTTATCGCATTATCCAGACCAGCGACGGCATCCCCCGGGAACGCGGAGCCCCAGCTCCGGCTTTTGAAACTCTTTGGCGCAATCCGACATTTTCAAGATTTTTTCAGCCTGCGGATCACTACCCGCGTCATAACACGATATGCGGACGCCATGCCATTTTCGGCATGGTTCAGTGTCCGCGCTCCATAAAACTCAATGCGGAGCTGGGGCTCCGCGCTCCCAGGAAATGCTGTGACATTCGATCTGTTTTATGATGAATTTACTTTGCGGTCATTAGAAACTCGAATTACAGTTATTTTATTTCTGTACCCACCATGTCGAATGACGTGGTATAGTAAAACCTTTCCAACTCTCCAACTCATTTGCTGTGTATTCGTGC
>JAAYPP010000024.1 GCA_012519765.1 Lentisphaerota bacterium | reverse complement strand
TTGACCATTTCCATGCCGATTTTGAATAAGATGATTCCTCCTCCAATCTGAAAGGCAGATAGGCTTAAACTTAGAAATTGCATAAGTGGTTCGCCCAGCAGTACGAAGCCGGCCAGAAGAATAAAGGCGGCTATATTCGCTACCGCAGCATTGAACATTTTGTTTTTGAAATCATGTTTTGCCGTTATAGAAATAAATAAAGGCAAAGTCCCGAATGAATTCAGCAGAAAAAAAATTGTCGTAATGTCTTTGATGTTCATTTTATTCGCCCAACGAGTTATCAAATAGTTTTTGGTTTAATATTCGATACTATTCGTGAATTAGTCGGAAATACAATACAATCAACGTGTTGTTTTAGAAAAAAAGCTTGCTGTCGCGGCTAAATATGCCATTTTGCGATGTTAAATCGCGGCGGTGCTGAAGCCAAAATTCACTGAAAATCCTGTACAGTCGCGGATGGCGGCAATATTGAAAAGCGGCTCATCGCCGTTATATTAGGGCGCTTGCAAATCGAATTTTTTACTCACAACTTGCTTGGAAATAAAGATGCATTCAAAACAGGTAAGCATTGGCATTGTCAATTTTCGTACTCCGGAACTGACCAGGGTCTGTTTGCGCTCGTTGCGCAAATTCAGCGATCTCAGCCGGGTTGAAATTATTGTAGTCGATAATAATTCTCAGGACGACTCCCTGGAATATCTGCGTTCATTGGATTGGATTACGCTGATCGAACGCGCGCCGATTGCCGGGGAGACGCCGGCTGACAGTCATGCGCGGGCGCTTGATATGGCGCTGGCCAAAGCTTCTGCTCCGTATTTTATGGCTATGCATACCGACAGCATCGTGATCAGTCCACGTTGGCTCGACTATTTTATCGCGTACATCGAAAAAAATGAAAAAATTGGCGGAGTCGGCAGCTGGAAACTCGAAGTCCAATCGCCGCTGAAACGTTTCGGAAAATCAATCGAAGAATTTTTTCAGGAACATATCTTGAAGCCTTTGACCGGTCGGCGGCGCGGTCGGGCATCCGGAGAAAATACCGATCATTATTATCTGCGAAGTCATGGCGTGCTTTACCGTGCTGCGTTGCTACGCGATTATACGCCGGGATTTTGCGGTGGAGATACCGCAGGAAAAATGGCGCACCTGGCCTTGGTTGAACACGGTTTTGAAATGGTGTTTCTGCCAGCCTCCGAACTTATGCGTTACATGCGGCATTTAAATCACGCCACCATGATTCTCAATCCGCAGATTGCGGGACGCGGCACCGGCAGTGCCAAATCACGGCGGCGACTGCGTCGCGAAATGCAAAGAATAAAATTCGACGAGATACTCAACGATTCCGGTCTTGATTTTTCGGCATAAACCGAGTTCAATCTTTCAGATTCCGCATATCAACGACGCGTTTGGCTTTGCCGAGGGAACGTTCAAGCGTATTCGGCGCCACCAGTTCAATATCAAAATGAAGCCCGGTCATCGAACGGATTTCCCGGTCGATGCGCTGTTTCAGCGCCTGAAGTTCGCTCATCTGGTCGGAAAAATCCTGTGCGCGCATTTCAACTTTGACCACGGCGCGGTCGGTGTTTTTCGGCCTTGAGAGTTCAATCAGATAATGCGGCGCAGTGCCGCCGACTTTCAGCAGCGCTTCTTCGATTTGTGATGGAAAAACGTTGACACCGCGGATGATCATCATGTCGTCGGTTCTTCCGTAAACTCGTCCCATCCGCATGGTAGTACGTCCGCACGGGCAGGGCGAACAGTCCAGGATTGCCAGATCGCGTGTCCGATAACGGATAATCGGCATGGCTTCACGGGTCAGCGCGGTAATTACCAGCTCGCCCTGTTCGCCCTCGGCGACGGGTTCTTCGGTTTCCGGATTGATGCATTCGAAAAGGAAATGGTCTTCCTGAATGTGCATTCCGGTACGGCATTGACATTCGCCGCTGACGCCGGGGCCGAGAACTTCGCTTAACCCGTAATTATTGTAAACCATAATTCCCATTGAACGTTCAATTTCATGGCGCATATCTTCGGTCCATGCTTCGCCGCCGAAAAACGCCATTTTCAAATTCAGCGAACCCGGCGCGATACCGGCTTCATGCAATGCTTCAGCTAAGTTGAGCGCGTAGCTCGGAGTCGAAATCAGCGCATCCGGCGCGGCATCCTGCAACATCAGTAACTGGCGGGCGGAATTGCCGGAGGAAATGGGAATCACCGCGCAACCGATTTTTTCAATTCCGTAATGGAGTCCGAAGCCGCCGGTAAACAGTCCGTATCCGAATGAAACCTGGGCGGTGTGTTCCTTTCTCAAACCTCCTGCGGTCAGAAAACGGGCGCAGAGGTTTGCCCAGTTGTCGAGATCGCGGGCAGTATAACCGCATAGCGTCGGTTTGCCGGTGGTTCCGCTTGAAGCGTGAATTCGCACCAGGTCGGATTTTGGAACAGCCAGCATGCCGAAAGGGTAATTGGCGCGCAGATCATTTTTTACTGTAAAGGGGAGGCGCTTCAAGTCATCCAGAGATTTGATGGAATTGGCAGTGATACCGTTTTTCGCGAATTTTTCCCGGTAGAAGCCGACTCTGGAGGCGCGTGCCACACATTCGTGAAGTCGTTTTAATTGTAATTTTCGCAGTTCTTCGCGCGGCATGGTTTCAGCCGGCACGTCCCAAATTTGAATTTCAGACATTTTTATTCCCGGTTACCTGAACAGATCAATTTCTTTGACCGTATCGATTTTTTCCGCTTCCAGTGCGGCAATGGCTTTTTCGTGATCGGCGAAACGGAATACCATGATGGCTTTGTTGCCTTCGCCGAAAGTAAATGCATACATATACTCAACGTTGACGCCGTGCTTGGCCAGCGCATCCAGAATATCAGCCAGTCCGCCGGGGCGGTCTTCAACCGTCAGCGCCGTTACATTGGTTTCGCGGACTACGAATCCGGCTGTGCTCAGGATGTCGCGCGCTTTTTCCCACTCTTTGACCAGCAGGCGCAGGATACCGAATTGTTCGGTGTCCGCCAGCGAAAGGGTGCGGATGCTGATGTTATTTTCTTTCAGTGCCTGGCAGATCTCATTGATGGCGCCGGAACGGTTTTCCAGAAACAGTGACAGCTGATGGATGGTTGTACTCATAGCTTTTTTACTCCTTAAATCGGGTTACTGAAATTCACGCGCGCATAATGCGCGCGCAAATTTTAAAGTTCTATTTTAAAGTTTCTTTACCAAGTTTAAAGGCATGTTCATTAACGGCGTGAATCTTTTCAGGGAGGATTTTTCTGATAACTTCAAGCCAGGCTTCTTCGGAGAATTCCAGTTTGGTGCTGAGCGCGCCGAGTAAGGCGACATTAACAGTTTTGGGATTTTCCAGTTTGTCGGTTGCGATCATGGACGGGGAGATCAGGCAACCGTTTTTTTTGAGGCGCATTTCATTGACGGAAACCTGAGTTTCATCAAGTACCACCAGAAAATCCGCTTCGCCTTCGGGAACCATCGGACTAGCTACTTTGCTGCCGTAGCGGACATCGCTGGACACAGAACCGCCACGCTGACTCATGCCGTGAACTTCGCTTTTCTTGACATCAAGTCTGGCTTCAAAAACGAGTTCCGCCAAAATATCCGAAGCTTTCAGAACACCCTGTCCGCCCAGGCCCGCAAAAACTACATTAACCACGTTGTGCATAATTATTGACATCCCTGATTGTTTTTTTCATATTGTTTGATTTTCGCCAGAGCCAGAATGCATGGACGGCGGGCGATGATTATCGACACATCATTGGAGGCGAGCCGTTGTTTCAGCAGGGCTTCAAAAGCATTGGAGTCCTTGGTCGGATCGCAGATATCCACGTTGTCCACGCCCATGGCTTTGATCACATTTTCGATGGCGATCTGCGGTGCCGGCGTGTGGTCAAGGCTGCGTCCGGTCGCGGCGTGTTCCTGAAGTCCGGTCATCGCGGTAGTATGGTTGTCCAGAATCAGAACTACATGACCGGTCGGCGGACGGTTATAGACCATGTCGGCGATTCCGGTCAGACCGCTGTGCATGAATGTGCTGTCGCCGATGACGCTGACGACCCGGCGTGCCTGTTCTTCCGGAAGTACCTGGCGCATTCCCAAGGCGACACCGATACTTGCGCCCATGCAGACACAGGTATCCATGGCGTTGAAAGGCGCCATGACGCCCAGCGTATAACAGCCGATATCACCGGAAACAATGCAGTCAAGATCGCGGAGCGTTTCAAAGGCTTTCCGGTGGGGGCATCCGATACAGAGTTGCGGCGGTTTGCCGGCAGGAGTAACTGTTTCCGGCGAAACATCGCCGGTAAGAATCCGGCGGACGCGCGTAACGTTAAGTTCGCCGAACCGGTACATTTCAGGTTTCCCTTCAATTTTGATTCCTGCGGCGCGAAGCTGATTTTCAAGCCATGGATCACCTTCTTCGATGACGATACAGCGTTCGACTTCGGCGGCAAATTTTGCGATTCGCTCAAGCGGCAGCGGATAAGTCATTTTCAACTGAAGCACTGATGCTTCATGATCGGCTTCCAGGCTGTGCTGGACGGAGATTCCTGAACTGATAATTCCGACATAGTGATCGCGTTTGAATTCTGTAACCAGTCCGTCTGAAGATTCATTGAACTGTGCCAGCTCGGCAAGTTTGCCGCGAAGGGCGCGATGAGCACTGCGGGCAAATGCCGGTACCATTACTTTGGTTTTGACATCGCGTTTGAAGAACGGTTGAGTTTTGGCGCCGGGCTTGGTATGATGTTCGACAATGCATTTGGAATGGCAAACCCGTGTCGTCATCCGGAAAATAACCGGGATTTTCCATTTTTCAGAGATTTCAAAAGCTTTAATCAGCAAATCATAAGTTTCCTGAGAATCGGAAGGTTCAAACATCGGCAATCCTGCTGCAACCGCGTAGTTTCGATTGTCCTGCTCGTTCTGGCTTGATGCCATTCCGGGATCGTCTGCAGTGAGAATTACCAAACCTCCTTCAGTTCCGGTATAGGCGACTGTGAACAACGGGTCAGCAGCGACGTTAAGCCCGACATGTTTCATCGTGACCAGGGTTCTGGCATTGGCAAATGCCGAACCGATACCGACTTCCAGCGCGACTTTTTCATTGGGAGCCCATTGGGCATGACCGCCTAGTGCAGAAAAGTGTTCTAAAATTTCTGTAGACGGAGTACCGGGATAACCCACTCCCATTTTGACGCCGCAATCCAGGCTGGCTTGCGCCACCGCCTCGTCACCGCTTAATAACAATTTTTCAAACATACTTATTATCCCCTTGAA
>JAAYPP010000180.1 GCA_012519765.1 Lentisphaerota bacterium | reverse complement strand
TCAAAGTTTGGTCAAAACGGTCGCGTCCAGGTTCGAAGAAGCACCAGCCTCTGAATTTTTCAGCAAAATCATAAATTCCGTAGAGCTGTTCGAGCTGATTTGGCGCGGAGATGACAATACGCCCGTTGAAATTGGCAATTTCAAACGAAGGCAAGTTGTCAACGATTTTGAGTTCGGCATCAATGCCGAATTTTTTCTGTTCTGCTCTGATTAAGTCGGTGGTCATAGTTCAACAGTCCTTTCAGGTTTTTTTAATTATGTTTAATTATGTTTTTAATATAGAGGCTGCCGGGAGAACTGCAAGATAATGGCGGCAAAGGTGAATACCCTGGACAATCCTGATGAGCCAATTGCATAATTTGAAAGATTAACTATATTGCAGTTCAGAAGGGGCACAGTCGGGAAAATTGTAAACCCTTTTCTGACGGTACTGACGAACGCAATCCGGAGATAAGCTGAATTTTATGAATGACAAACGACTCAGCAGAAATGAATTTATGCCAGAACGCGATATGCCTTTTAACGTGATAAGGCGCGCTCCTCAGACTGCGTATCCGCTGCACTGCCATGATTTTTCAGAACTGGTAATCGTCTATGGCGGAGAAGGAATTCATTTTTCAGAATTTTATTCCCATCGCATCAAAAGCGGTGATGTTTTTGTTGTCAATGCGTCATCAATACACGGTTACAAAGAAACCAAAGCTTTGCATCTGGTCAATATTCTTTTTCTGCCGGGAAGCCTTTCCGCACCGCTATTCGATTTGCCGCTGAAACCGGCCTTTCATATGTTGTTCACCTTGGAACCGGAATATCGCGATTCCGGAGTTGACTCCGGTGGTCTGCATCTTAATGACAAACAGCTTGCCGAGGTAATGGCGCTGGTTGACAAAATGGAAAACGAGATTCGTGAACAGCAAGTCGGTTGCCGGACTTTTGCCGCCGGTTGTTTTATGCAACTGGCGGTAATGCTGACCCGGTGTTACGATGTACCCCGACATGTTATTCCGGAAAAAATGATGAAAATCAGCGAAATCCTCGCTTATTTGAATCGATATTACCGTTCTGAACTGAACATGAGTGATTTGTGCTCCGGACACGGCATGTCGGAAAGCACTTTGACCAGGTCATTTAAACAAGCCACCGGTGTCACGGTCTACAGTTACTGCCTGAAACTTAGGTTGCGCCATGCGTCAATGTTACTCAAAAATACCGATTTGAGTATCAGCGAAATCGCTGTTGCCGTCGGCTTTGAAGACAGTAATTATTTCAGCCGTGCTTTTAAACGTTCTTACGGACTCACTCCGCGTGAACATCGCGCGCTTAGTTGAATGATCCCTCGCTAGAAAGTGTGACAGTTTGTCGCTGTTCGCGAAACTTTGTCACTTTTAATATGGAAACATGCATCCGTCATCAGCTGAAAGGATTTGGCATGGCATTTGCTTAAATAAAAGCGCATTCGCAAAAAAACCTAAACCATAAGGAGGTATGATATGTTATTGAAACTCTATGACAATCTGAACTCGATGTTCCCATTCAAACCGGCGGAACTGAACCGTCATTTGATCAGTCTCTGGGATGATCTTCATGAAGGGGTGAACCGCTATCTGACCGGTTATCCGGGAGCTAAACTGGAAAACGGCGAAGACGCAATAACGGTAAAAGTTTGTCTTCCGGGCATGAAAATGGAGGACATTGATGTCGAGGTGGTAAGCGATTTTCTCACCATCAAAGCGGCACGTGAACAAACAGCTGCCGATGATGAGGATTGTATCTACCGTGAACGCCGCCTCAGCCGGTATGAAGAAAAAATCAAACTTCCGGGCAAGGTCAAAGGTTCTATGACCGCCGCAAAATATGTTGACGGCATACTTACGGTGACGATGCCTCGTGAAGAAACTGAAAAACCGATTTCGATCAAAGTAAGCTAAAAACAGGGAGGAAATGATTATGTCAGACAAGATTGAAAAAAAAGCAGATGAGGTCAAGGTTATGGATAATGCAGCTCCTGCGCCTGAAGAAAATTCCGCTGTGGAATATCTAACCTTTCTGCCGCCGGTAGATATTTTTGAAAGTAACGGCATAATGAAGCTGTTGCTGGATATGCCGGGGACCGGGGCAAGCGGAGTATCGGTTCACATTGAAGATCAGGTGTTGAAGATTTCCGGAGACACAGAGATGATCGATTATGGGCGCTCAGTGCGTTATAAACGCGAATTCCCGATCTCCAATGAGCTTGATACCACCGGAATAACCGCGAAAATTAAAGACGGCGTTCTGGAAGTAATCCTGCCCAAGTTAGATTCCGCAAAAGTTCACAAAGTGCAGGTTTCCGCAGGATAATTGCCCCTGTTCCCTGCTGATATGCCCGAAATTTGCGGGCGTGCCCTCCCGACGGTACATGATTGGCCGCGGGAGGGTTTTTTATCGCGCGATTATAATCATCAGGTAATTGGCATGATCCTTGCTTCTTTAGTCGATGGCGATTGCACCAAAATAAGAATTAGCATGGAGGATAGAAAATTATGAACAATGAAAAATTTACCAATAAATCTCGCGAAGCGCTGATTGCGGCGCAAAACCGGGCTATAGAGTCCGGACATCAGGAATTATCCGGGCTACACCTGCTGAACGCGTTGGTGGAACAGGAAAATGGTCTGCTGCCGTCGCTATTGAAACGACTTCAGGTTGATGTCCCGAAGTTGACGATTGAAATAAACCGTGAACTGGATAAAATTCCTGCGGTTTCAGGTTCGGGAGCCAGTCAGGTTTATCAGTCCCGTGAATTCAGTCAGATTCTGATTGCCGCAGGAAAGTTAGCCGTCGAAATGAAAGACGAATATGTCAGTGTCGAACATCTGACTTTGGGTATTATCGGAACTTCAGGCAAGGCGCAGTCCTTACTTGCGGCGCAAGGAGTTGATAAAGAACGTTTTCTCAAAGCGCTTCAGGAAATCCGCGGCAATCAGCGCGTTACCAGCGAGGATCCGGAATCAACTTTCGAGGCGTTGGAGAAATACGGCCGGGATCTGACGGAACTGGCTTCACGCGATAAACTCGACCCCGTGATCGGGCGCGATGATGAAATCAGGCGTACCATACAGATTCTTTCCCGCCGTACCAAAAATAATCCGGTGCTGATCGGTGAACCCGGAGTAGGGAAAACCGCTATTGTCGAGGGATTGGCACGCCGCATCGTACGCGGCGATGTTCCTGAAGGATTAAAAAACCGTAAACTGGTTGCTTTGGATATGGGAGCATTGATTGCCGGAGCCAAATATCGCGGCGAATTCGAAGAACGCCTGAAAGCTGTGCTGAAAGAGGTTTCATCCGCCGAAGGTCAGGTGATTCTTTTCATCGACGAATTGCATACTGTTGTCGGCGCGGGCGCTTCCGAAGGTTCCATGGATGCCGGCAATCTGTTGAAACCTATGCTGGCACGCGGCGAACTCCACTGTATTGGCGCGACGACACTGGACGAATATCGCAAATATATTGAAAAAGATCCCGCATTGGAACGCCGTTTCCAGTCGGTGCTGGTGGAACCGCCATCAGTTGAGGACGCAATTTCAATCCTGCGTGGTCTGCGTGAACGCTACGAACTGCATCATGGGGTTCATTTCAAAGACAACGCGCTGGTTGCGGCCGCAGTCATGTCTGACAAATATATCGCAGACCGTTTTCTGCCGGATAAAGCTATCGATTTGATTGACGAGGCGGCCGCCAAACTGCGAACCGAAATAGACAGCTGTCCGTCCGAAATTGACGAAATAGAACGCCGGTCAATGCAACTTGAAATCGAAATTGCCGGATTGAAAAAAGATCGCGATCAGGCTTCGATACAACGGCGGGAAACCCTTGAAAGCGAGTTGGCGGAACTGAAAAGTCAGAGCAAAGAACTGCGCGCGCGCTGGGACAACGAAAAACGCAGCATTGCTGATCTTCAAGTGTTGCGTGAAGCTTTGGAGACCACAAAAAATGCGCTTGATCGGGCGGAACGTGATTATAATCTCGAAAAGGCTGCGGAATTGCGTCATGGTACGATTCCGGGGCTGGAGAAGCAGTTGAAAGATGCTGAAACCAAACTCAAAGCCGGCGGCGAAAACCGGTTGTTGAAAGAAGAAGTTGATGAGGAAGATATTGCCGAGATTATCAGCCGCTGGACTCACATTCCGGTGCAGCGCCTGATTCAAAGTGAAAAAGAGAAACTTCTCGAACTGGGCTCAAGACTGCATGAACGAGTGATCGGGCAGGATGAAGCAGTCAGCGCGGTTGCCGATGCGGTACTTCGTGCCAGAGCCGGGCTGAAATCACCGACTCGTCCGATAGCGTCGTTCATATTCCTCGGCCCCACCGGTGTCGGCAAAACCGAACTTGCTCGGACTTTGGCAGAAAAGTTGTTCGACGACGAACGCGCAATGATCCGGATTGATATGTCGGAATACATGGAAAAACACAGTGTCGCCAGAATGATCGGCGCACCTCCTGGATATATCGGTTATGATGAAGGAGGTCAGTTGACTGAGGCAGTAAGGCGCCGTCCATATTCGGTGATATTGTTTGATGAAATCGAAAAAGCACATCCGGACGTGTTCAATATCTTTCTACAGATTCTTGACGACGGCATCGTCACCGATTCACGTGGAAGAACGGTCAGTTTCAAGAATACCATTATTATCATGACCAGCAATCTGGGCAGCGATCTGATTCTACAGGCGCATGGTAATGCAGAAAGTATTCGTGAACAGCTCCATGAACTGCTTCAGCGCAATTTCAGGCCGGAGTTTCTCAATCGGGTTGATGAAACACTGATTTTCCATTCGCTCCAAAAGGAACATCTGCTGGGAATTGTTGATATTCAGATCCGGCATTTTGAAAAATTGCTGGCAACACGGGAAATCAAATTTGAAATCAGCGATTCGGCCCGGCAATACTTGGCTGAACAGGGTTACGATCCAGTATTCGGTGCCCGTCCGCTGAAGCGGCTGATGGTGCGCGAAATTGATACTCCGGTGTCTAGAATGATTATTGCCGGCGAACTGCTGGATGGCGGTACTTTGAAAATTGATAAAGCAGGTGATGGTCTCAAAATGACTACGGTCAATCCGGAAGGTTAACGCAGGCTTTGCGGACTGTTTCGACGGAAAATTCGTGGAGTTTGATTATCCGCTGAAATTCAGGGGAGGAAACGCCCCAGATAAAACGCGCTAATTCAATCAGTTGCGGTCTGCTCCAATATTTTTCTGGAGCAGATTCCGCAATCTCAAGCGCATTACGGTAAAAAATCCGTCTCCCAACTTCAGCAGCGGGTGCTTCCTGTTCTTTCAGTCGACGCAGCAGAAATGGGTCACGCAGTAGTCCACGCGCGCACATTACTCCCGCGCACCCGGTTTCTTTCAGCATAAGCTGAGCATCGGCAACCGTCATAATGTCGCCGTTTCCGATGACCGGCGCGGGACTTTTTAGCACCGCGTTTCTGATGCGATCCAGTCCGTCCGTAATTTTACGATAACCTTCAGAAACAGTGCGGAAATGCACTGCCATAAAATTTAGGTTTAAACCTTCGAAAGCGGCGGCAATGTCAGAATATTCCGCCGGCGACAGAAAACCGATGCGCAATTTAACGCTTAACGCCGTGTCAGGCATTGATTCACGGATAACCGAAGCAATGCGCCGCATCTGTCCGGTATTCTTCAGCAACGCGCCGCCTGCACCGCTGCGGATGACTTGTCCGCTGGGGCAGGCAAAATTCAAATTAAAGGAAGCGACTCCTTCGGCGCGGAGCAGTTTGGCCGCTTTCAAAAGGTTTTCAGGACTGTCCCCCATCAATTGGACAGTCAACGGTTTTCCCTGAATAATCAAAGGTTTCAGCCATTTGCGAATTTTGCCGATACGCGGTATATCCTGTGAAATTCGTAAAAATGGCGTAATCATTTCGGGCAACAGGTCAAGAGCTGCCGCGGTCGCGCAAAAAAGCGGACTCATCACTCCCTCCATAGGGCCTGGAAGAATTTTGAACTTTATTTCTGGCATTTCGGACAATAGAATGAGGTTCGGCCACCGTGAGAAATTGTCTCGATCGGGGTCGTGCAGTTGACGCAGGGTAGCCCCTTGCGCCCGTAAACCAGTAATTCACGGACAAATTTCCCTTCGGAACCGTCAAGCTGGCGATAGTCTGAAAAAGTTGTTCCGCCGGCTTTGATTGCGGCATTCAAAATTGAGCAGGTGTTTTTTACCAGTGCTGCGCAATCTTTCATCGTTATCCGGTTAGCGGGGCGCAACGGACTGATTCCGCTTTTAAAAAGTATTTCCGCGGCGTAAATATTGCCGATGCCGACAACAATCTGATTGTCCATCAATGCAATTTTGATCGCGCATTTGCGTTTTTGCAGTTGTTGGTAGAGATAAGATGCGGTAAAATCCGGTTTAAGCGGCTCTACACCGAGTTTTTTCAGCATCGACGGTTCCCCGCCAGGATGTTCCAGCACGCTAGATACAATTGAACTGAAACGGCGCGGACATTCGAAGCGGAGCTGATGCCCGTCATTGAGATGAAAAATAACATGTTCGTGCTTGCGCCGTTCATCGGAAACCTTCGCCTCCCGAAAGACTCCGGTCATCCCGAGATGTACGGTCAAGGCAATGCCGCCAGACAGCTCAATAACAATGTAACGGCCGCGCCGTCTTACGTCAATTATTGGTTGATTCAAAAGTTTGCTGTCCAGCAACGGCGAAAGCGGCAGGCGGAGTTTTTCCGTAAAAATTTCGATCTTCTCAAAGGCTTTTCCGATCAGCAGTTTATTCAATGCTGATGCAACAGTATGAACTTCTGGGAGCTCCGGCATAATTAAATACCTCTATTTTATTTTCACAAAAAGATAATCCAGCAACAATACACGCTGACGCAACTCTTCCGGCAATGGCTGTAAACGGCTAATCGCCCAAAGACCTGCCAGCATGGCTATCAGTACCGCAGTAAAGTAAAGCTGGTAGTTCTCAAGCGGGGGCGCTGCGGGATTTACTCGGTCAACCCAGCGTAACAAAAATCCTCCCAGCAGCATTCCGGTTATTCCCGCCCCGGCGCCTCCGGTTACCGCAATAAAAATAGAGGCCGCGACACGAGTTTCGGACGGAATAGATTGCAAAAAATAATGGGTCAAACCATTCATCATGCAAACGGTTCCGCCGCCGGCAAGAATAAACGGTATCAACGCGATTGGCCATGAAAATTCAGCCGGGCATAGAATCCATACCAAACACACTGACATCATGGAGAAGTAGGCCGAAATAATCAGGCGGCGCGGTCCGATTTTTGCCGAAAGACTGCGGGTGGCGTACGAAAAGATTACTGACGCGCCAAACTGCACCATTGAAAACAGCAGTGCTCCGGTGTCACTCAACCCGTAGCCGCGTTTCAGTAGCAATATCGATGCCGGAATGGTGAGAATAATACTGGTATTGATAACGAATCCGGTCAAAAGCTGAAGACGGAATCGCTGCTTGCCAACGGTTTGACGAAGTTCTTTCCAGATTGGACGCCGCGCTGATCTTCGCAGGTTTTCAGTTTCATGGATACGCCTTATGTAGCTTGATGCAAAAACTCCCATCCCGGCGCCGACGGTAATAATGCCGGAAAGTACCCAGATGCTTTCCGTTATTCTCAGTATCAGACTGATTATTCCGAGCGAAATCAGACACGCACCATGAAAAATACCAGAACCGACAGCCAGAAAATGTGCCCGGTTCTCATCATCGGTGATCTCGCCGACTAAAGGCTGCGACATTACCACTCCCGCCGCGCGAAAACCGTAGAAAAGAAAAGCACCCAGCAAAATCGCGGACAGTGCCACTTCCCGCATTCCCCACATGGAGAACAATGCCGCAGATGCCACCAACAATGCGGATATATTGCGCAATATCCAGAAAATCGATTGACACCGGGCCCCGCCGGAACGTGCGGTAACGATTTTCCCGAGCGGCAGCAAAATAAAACCGAAATACATCATTGACCCGAGAATAGCGATAAAATAATCAGGGCAGTTCAAGCGCACCGCAAAAAGGATGATTACCGTTTCGCCCAGGCACATATAAGACAACCCGTTGATAAAGTAAAAAACAAGAAAATTATGCCGTGACTCGGCTTTTTGTTTTGCCGATAGAATGCTATCAATAATCATTTAGGAAATCCGATAAAATAGGTTCTTATAGAAAGTCTGAATCGCGACCTGCAGACTGGCAGTGTCGCGATTCAACAAATTTAGTACCATGGGCGGTCAGAATCAAGATGGAGAATTCTTTTTGCGATAAAATCGTGCCATTTGGAAACAGCGGTTTTTCAATTATGATATTTTTTACCCTTGGCGATCATTACCGAACGATAGAGTTGTTCAGTCAGAAAAAACCGTGCCATTTCGTGGGTAAAAGTCATTCTGGATAATGCCAGCAGTATATCACCGCATTTTTTTACTTCTGGAATAAGTCCGTAAGGTCCGCCTATGACCATAATAATTTTGCAGTTCAGTCCGGAAATTTTTTGTGAAAATTGGATGGAACTGAATTCCTCGCCTTCTTCGCTCAAAATTATGACGAAGCCTTTTTCGCGTGATAGAGCGTCAAGGATTTTTTTCCCTTCTGATTCAGGAGTTCCATCTCGAATCTCTTCAATTTCAGTTTTTGCGTAAGGGGAAAGACGCTTCAGAAAAGTTTCAACGCCGTCGGCCAGTGCTTTGTTTTTTATTTTTCCAACGGCGATAATCTTGAAAATCATGGACGAAATTCGTTGTCATTCAGTTCAACGTTGAGTCGATATAAGATGACTTTTGAGATCTGACGGACGTTGTTTACTTGGACGGTACACTGGTTGGCAATCATGACTTGATCATAAAATGCGTATGAATCCATGGTTGCCATATAATTGACTTTACGCCCTCCCATCTCTTCACGGGTTTCCAGCCATTTCGGCAGCATGGTAAATTTGTTGACGTAAATAGAAATCGGTTCGCGCCCCTGACTGGAGCCGACAACTTTATAATATTCGACTCCGTCACGGCGTATTTGACTTAGTTTGATGCTGTCAAATATCTGGCTGTATGTACTGTCCGGCATCAGTAAAATGCACATATTGCGCATTCGGGTAAGTGAATCACCGGTTAATTCGGTGGTTTGTTTTTTTGCATGATTGATCAGCCATGCTTTTTGCCCGTTAAACATCAGCGTCGAGAAAGGACGGTTGTCTTTTAGGGTGGTTGTCTTGAACATATCCGGACGTTTATACTTCACTTCAACCAAATATTCATCATCAAAGAAAAAGCCTTTTACGGCCAAGGTTTGCCGTTGGATATATGAACGTGCGGTTTTATACACTCCGTCCGGATCACTACTCTTCTGGATCTGCTTTTCCAATGCTTCCATTGAAATGTCCGAAGGATACTCCTCATAATCGTCAAATACGGCACATCCGGCGCCGAAAAACGTCAAGGCGGTTAATAATAACGCTGAAAAAATTCTTTTCATGTCGCAGAACCTTGTAGATTTAAAAAAATGACCCTGCCGGATTTGCCGGCAGGGTAAATAATAATCCGTTTTCACTGAGAAAACAAGTTTATCTGTGTAATAAATTACGCATTATAAGTGGTCGAAGTCGTCGAACCACTGTTTTCTGTCCATTCATAATGGAAGAAATGTCCGCGAGGCTTATCCGTCCTTTCATAGGTGTGTGCTCCGAAATAATCACGTTGAGCCTGGAGCAAGTTTGCCGGAAGCACTGCTGAACGATATGAATCGTAATAGCAAAGCGCGCTGGAGAACGCCGGAACCGGGATTCCATTAACCGCGGCGGCAGCGACGACATCGCGCCACGCTTCCTGGCAATCGTTGATGGCTTTTTTGAAGAAATCAGCCAGCAGCAGATTCGCCAGTTTCGGATTTTTGTCGAAAGCAGCTTTGATATCGCCAAGGAATTTGGCGCGGATAATACAGCCGCCACGCCACATCAGTGCGATTTCGCCATAATTCAAAGCCCAGCCATATTCTGCGGCGGCCAACGCAAGCAACTGAAATCCCTGAGCGTATGAACAAATTTTCGAAGCATACAGCGCTTTGCGAATTTTATCAATCATGGCTTTCTTTTCGG
>JAAYPP010000179.1 GCA_012519765.1 Lentisphaerota bacterium | reverse complement strand
CTTACGCCTAAAATTTCAATTTTTACTACAAAATCCGGCTTACCTGAGCGATTTTACCGCCAGATAAAACTTTTTCGACATTTATGACGAAAACCCGGCTATGACTTGTTGCCGAATCTCTGATTATTTCCTATTTCGCATGAGTCATTCATTTATAAATTATGCTCTCGCCCATTTATCTGAGCAATATTTCGCGCCATCTCATAAAACAGATCCGCGAATATCGAAAGCAATTGAGATTTTCAATGAAAATATTACCAGGATAATCTCAAATGAGGAAATAGCGGAGATGACAGGTATGAGCACAAATGGTTTTATCCGTCTTTTTAGTTCGGAAATAGGAGTTTCTCCCCAAAAATATCATCGGCAGAAAAGAATTGAACGCGCCTGTCTTAACTTGCATTTCACAAAAGACGATATTGAGAAAATAGCGTATGAAACCGGATTTCTTGACCGTTATCATTTTTCCAGAGAATTTAAAAAAATAATGAATATTTCGCCTATAACGTTTAGAAAGCAACGGGGTATTTGAACTAAGCCACTATTGTTCGGAAACTTAATTACAAACACTATTTTTTTTGAAACGCCGAGAAGTTCCAGGAATTCGCCTGGTATTCGAATCATAAGCCGTTATTTGTTCGTAGAGTTGGCAGTATTTGATTCAAAAATTTTTCAGTTATCAGGATGCGGTGGTAAAAGCTGTTTTATCAGACCCGGCAATTCCGTGTTGTCCATGTCGCGGGAAAAAATTTCTGATCCGATCCCGATTGCGGTGGTCGTTACCGGTGTTCCGGAATGACCGCGGGTATTCCATTTTATGCCGGCGCGGTCGTCAGAAATTTGCGAGCAAATGGAAATAACCGGATTTTGCATGCCGTACATTTTTTTCAATTCTTCGGGTAGCAATGTTTTCTGATTGCTGCTGAGAAATATATCATAAGCCTGTTTTAACTGAGCTATATTAGATTCTTTCAGGTTTTTTAAACCGTAGTTTTCAACGATAATTTTCAAAGCTTGCTCAAAAGGCGCGGCGGATTTTTTCAATGAAATCAAATTATTAAGCAGTTCCGCTTTTGAACACCATTGTGCGTTTATCACTTCTGCTGCTCCGGCGGTGTTGTCCGTCAGAACTAAACCTCCGGTGTCATGGTCGGCAGTAACCACAATCAAGGTTTCACCAGGATGCGCGCGATAAAAATCATAAGCGACTTTGACGGCATCATCAAATGCGACGGTTTCCTTGACCGTATTTGCCAAATCGTTATTATGAGCTGCCCAATCGATTTTTCCTCCCTCAACCATTATGAAGAAGCCGGTATCGGATTTAATCAGCTCGATGACTTTGGACAGCTTGCCGGCCAGGGTTATTTGGGGGGAGGCTGGCGTATCAATGACATATGGTATGTCGTGAATGAAGATGATTTTTTCACTGCCTTTTTGAAGATTTTTGAAAACATCGAAGTCGTTGATTATCCGGTATCCTTTTTTAGACAGAAATTTCTCCGGAGAATGTTCACCTTTTGAGACCAAAAAGCTGGTACCGGTAAAAATATCGAATCCGGATTCGGGTATGCAACGGCTAATTTCCGAATAAAGATTCCGTTTGGCACTGTGGGCAAAAAATGCTGCCGGTGTCGCATGATTAATCGGAACGTCGGTCATAATCGCGACTTTTAATCCCGCATTTTGGGCATCGACTGCCACCGAATTGACTTTTTTCCCGTCAGGAGTGATTCCGAGCATGCCATTCTGGGTTTTCACGCCACAAGCTAAAGCGGTTCCCGCCGCCGCCGAATCGGTGGTACCGGAAAGAGAGTCGGTGACCGTCAAATTTTTTACGGGGAATGAATCCATAATCATTTTGCGGTTCGTTGTCGCTTTCAGATAGGTTGACGCAATTGCCCTGTGATTGGAACCCATACCATCGCCGATCATGAGAAAAATGTATTTCGCTTTACGGCTTTCATTTGCGCAAAGGCCGGAAAATATTGCAGCAACCGACACCGCGATAAATAGTATTTTGAAAATTCTGGAAGTCATGAATATCCTTTGTTTTTGTGAACGAAAAGAATAAGATACACTGACCAGATGATTCTTCAAGGCATGAGGTGCTGATTTTGTGGGATCTAAACTTTGAGCGCGCATTATGCGCGAGTGAAGTTTAAGCTTTAATTTTAGGGCAATGACGAATAGATGGGACTTTAATTACATGAATTATCTGCTTTATTTTAACGGGGTTCTTTTTATTGTCAGATGAGGTGAGATTATGGAAACAGAAATTTTTTACTTTTCAGGTAGCGGAAACACTTTAGCGCTGGCGCGGGAACTGGCGGAGAAACTGGGGAGTGCCAAGCTTTCTGCTATTACCGGATTTCATGGTAAAACGTTGAGAACGGAAGCACTTGCCGTGGGGTTTGCTTTTCCGGTATATGCTTTCGGGATGCCACGCATTATGAGTGATTTTGTTGAGCGTCTGGAAATTCCGGAAGATGCATATCTTTTCGGATTGTGCAATTCCGGCGGAATGCCCGGTAACGCGTTGCCGGAGCTGGCGCGGATACTTAAGCGTAAGGGACAGCGGCTGGCTTGCGGTACTTCGGTGATTATGCCTTCAAATTATTTGCCGTTTGGCGGGCCGGGCGCGGACGAGAAGCAGCAAAGGCAATTTGGCGCCGCCGCTGATAAGCTGGCAAAGTTCGTAGCTCAAGTCAAATCTCAAAAAGCGTCGAAAATAGAAAAAACTCCGGCATTACCGTATTGGGTTACGAATTTTATTCATAAGCTGTTTCAACGCAGATGCGGCAAAAATGCAGGGAAATTTTATGTCGATGAACGTTGTAACTCCTGCGGGATTTGTTACCGTATCTGTCCGGTCGGCAATATCCGGATGGATGAATCAGGACGTCCGTTCTGGGGAGTTCGCTGTGAACAGTGCATGGCCTGTGCCCAGTGGTGTCCGACGCAGGCGGTACAAATTCGCGGAGTATCCGCGGATTGTCCGCGTTACCATCATCCGGATGTTTCAGCTGGAGATATGTTTGTAAGGGCGCAATTTACCAAATAGTCATTGCGGCAATATTGATTTTGAGTGTGGATAAGATTATATTCACGCCAGAATATTAACCGAAATAAAGACTTGGGAAAAAACTATGGACGAGAAAACTGCGGCATTCAGATTGGAATTCAAGAAGAACCTGA
This sequence comes from Lentisphaerota bacterium, assembly GCA_012519765.1. Taxonomy (GTDB): domain Bacteria; phylum Verrucomicrobiota; class Lentisphaeria; order Victivallales; family Victivallaceae; genus UBA7640. The sequence continues at coordinate 3,356 of JAAYPP010000179.1, read as the reverse complement.
TTGATTGGCTTCAATTGGAAGACAAACAACCGGAAGACATTAAGGATGAAGAAGCACTTTTCGGCGAAGGGCTTGGACTGGATTCGCTTGATGCTGTAGAAATCGTCATCATGCTTCAGCGAAAATACAGTATTCCGCAAAGCGAAGTTGACCGTAACCGGGCAATTTTTGCAACTTTAGCCAGCCTGAGTGACTTTGTTCAGAGCAAGTTGGCTGAGCGGTGACGTTTAATGTCTAAAGACTGCATGGCCGGCATCAGCGGCACCGGAATGGTTTCAGTACTCGGAAATAATATTTCGGAAACGGTCAGCAATCTTTATCATTCCTTCCCGAGTTTGCCGGCATTGCCGGTTCGCGTTGATACCGCGCTTTTGTTGCCGGTTTTTGAGGTTCGCGGCATTGTTCCTGAACAGGGTATTCCCGGCGGTTTTACCATGCAGTTGCTTCGTATAGCGCTCGTTGAGGCGCTTAAGGAAGCCAGGATTTCGCTTCAAAACCTGAGCAGGCTCCGCGTCGGAGTGTGTATCGGTACGACGGTGGCTTGTCAGCTGAATGATATTCCCTTTTATGCAGCATTGCGCAGTGGCGGCGAAGCGCCGTCCGCGCCGTTTCGTAATTATATTGAAGGCTGTCCAGCTGAATGGATTCGCCGGAAATATGCTCTGCAAGGTCCTGCGCTGACGGTTTCAAATGCTTGTTCATCCGGTGCTGACGCGATCGGAATCGGCATGACCTGGATTCGTAACAATGTTTGTGATATGGTGATTGCCGGCGGGGCGGATGAGTTGAACAAAGTGCCGCTTGACGGTTTCAATGCGCTGGGAGTTTGTTCACCTGAACCGTGTCGTCCTTTTGATGCGAGTCGCAACGGTTTGAACCTCGGTGAAGCTGCCGGGATTGTGATTTTGGAAAATGCCCGATTGGCGGAAAAGCGCGGTGCAGTGCAGAGCTTTGCCGCTGCCGGTTTTGGTAAATCTGCCGACGCCTATCATATAACTCAGCCGGATCCGTCGGGTGATGGTTTGTTGCGCGCGATATCGTTGTGTCTTAATGACGCCGGCGCCGACGCTGATGACGTTAATTTTGTAAATGCGCACGGTACCGGCACATTGATTAATGATGTGGTTGAGGCGAAAACGCTTTCCGAGATTTTTGGCAGCCAGCTCAAATATATGTCCACCAAATCACTGACCGGTCACACGCTGGGAGCGGCGGGAGCGATTGAATTTATTCTGACGATGCTGATGATGAAGGAAAAACGTGCAGTCTCCAGTCATCGTTTTGAACAACTTTCTGAAGATATTATGTATCCTCCGCTGACGGAGATCACCGCGGTTGACGGTGATTTCGCATTATCTACTTCACTGGCTTTCGGAGGTTCCAATTCAGCGCTCGCGGTCAGGAGATTAAGTTAAAATGAAAATGTATCTGAATGCATACAGGATTTTTGGTGAGGACAATTCAATACTCACACCTGCCGATTTGAAGGAAGCGCGCGATAAATATTCGTTGCGGCGTTCTGACCGTTTCACTGCGATGGCAGTCGCGGCTGTGACCAAGTTAATGGGCGACCAGTTTCCCGATAAATATGCCGCTGAAACCGGATTGATTACCGCTACTGCGTTCGGCCCTCATCGAACTACTTTTGCCACGCTGGACGATATTCTTGATTATCCGGAAGACTTGATACTGCCGACCCGTTTCTCGCATTCTGTGCATAATGCGGCGGCATCTTACATTGGTGTCGTTCTCGGTCTTAAAAGGATTACTTTTGCTCTGGCCGGATTTGAAGACATATGGTTTGAAGCGCTTGAACTGGCTGAAAATATGATGATGGCTGGCTTTTGCCGGCAAATTATGGTGATCGGCATCGAGGAAAGCGGTCTGCTGACTGAAAATGCCCCGCAACTCTGGAAGGAACGTTTCAGCGAACCGCCCCGGGAAGCAGTCTGCGTTTTTCTGCTGAGCAAGGATCCGGAATGCGGTCATCATGGCGAACTCAGGCTGGACAAAAGTGAGATTCAGTCCGAACAATTATTTACATTCGGGCTTTATCGGCAATTTCTTGATTCGCTGGCGAACACCACCCCGGAAACGGTGTCAGTTCTGCATAAATTGCCATGCTGGAAGTTCATTTAGCTGGAGTGGAATGATGAAACGATGGAACTGCAAAGAGTTGCATGAGTTAAGTTGGTGTCCCGGAGTACTGCGGGATGGGATGACCGATTTTTTGAGTTTTTTTGCTATCCATTCAAAAATTTATAAAGCGGCATATCCGAAAATTATGGCTATGCTTGATGAGCGAAAAGAAAGCCGGATGATTGATATTTGCGCTGGAGGAGGACTTTACAGCTGGCGGATGCTTCAGCAACTCCAAAGCTTCAGCGGCCGACCGGAGCTTTGCTTAACCCTATCGGATTTATATCCCAATAAAAATTGGCTAAAAATACGCGAACTGGCTGGTTCTTCACTGAAATTTGCCGAAGCACCGGTTGACGCGCGCGATGCTTTCGCCAGATTCAAAGGGCTTCATCTGATGTTTGCCGCGCTTCATCATTTTTCGCCTCAAGAAATTGTTGCGTTGATTGATGCGGCAGCCGAACACAATCAGGCATTAGCTTGTTTTGACTATTTTCAGCGAGATATGAAAATGGAATTTCTGTTGGTTTTCTGTGCTCCTATCCTCCTCTTGTGCACTTCTTTTCTGATTTATCCTTTCTCGTGGAAACGGCTGTTTTTTACTTATATCGTTCCGTTGCTTCCGCTGATGCTGATGGTTGATACCTTTATCTCTCGCAACCGCAGTTATATTGTTTCTGAGCTTGAAGATATTATTCGCAATACCGATTCGGTCAGAAAAATGCGTGTTGAATCCGGAACTCTGGGATTTTGGAACGGGCTCGGAAAACTTCACTATATTACCGTCATGCCCAAGTGAATCGGCGTTGCTCAAAATATGCTAATTTCAGCAATCTTTGTACAAAATATTTTTTTACGATTGATTTTATTTTTACAACCGATATATTGAAAAATGAAAAATGAAACCTTGAATTATGGTTTCAACAACAAAATCACAGGAGGTGCCTGATGTTGACAAAATCATCCCTTAATTCTGCTGTCGTGTTGTTCGCTCTGCTCTTTTTCTCTTCACATGGTCTGGTCGCTGTTGAACAGGCAAAAGTAAAACTTCCGGTCAAGTCTGTTACCGTTGACGCCAGAATGATTGACACTGAGTACAGCACTGATTATACCATTATTGCCGAAGAAGAACTTAAGAAATCCGGATATTTGGAATTGCTTACCGGTTATACCAGAAATGCAATGGAATATTTGAAGTTAAAAGAAGAAAAAAAAGG
>JAAYPP010000178.1 GCA_012519765.1 Lentisphaerota bacterium | reverse complement strand
TTACTTTTATTATTGCAACATCAAACTTGGGGTATGAAAAATGAGTCTAATGAAAGAGTTAATTGCAAAATCCGAGGTGCTGGTCGAAGCTTTACCTTATATTCAAAAATTCCGCGGCGAAATTGTCGTCGTGAAATTCGGCGGCAGTTCAATGGAAGATCCTGAGCTGGTCAAAAGCACTATGTGCGATATTGTACTGATGGAATGTATCGGCATGCGTCCTGTCGTCGTACACGGCGGCGGCAAGGCCATTACCGCAGAGCTGGCCAAACAGAAAATTGAAACCCGTTTCGTTAATGGACTTCGGGTAACCTGCGGAAAAACTATTGATGTCGTCGATGAAGTACTTCACAATGTCATCAATCGGTCGCTGGTTGAATTTGCTACTGAATTCGGTGGTCATCCGGTGGCAGTATCGGGAAAAAGCGTGCTGAAAGCGGAAAAATTATATTCAAAAGATAAAGAAACCGGCGAAAAGATTGATATCGGATTCGTTGGCGATGTGGTTGAGGTTGACCGGGTTCGCTTGCAGGAAGCCATCAACAACGGTATCATGCCGATTATAACCCCGTTGGCCAAAGGTGACGATGGTAATATTTACAATATCAATGCCGATATCGCGGCCTGTCGCATTGCCGAAAGCCTGCGTTCCCGTAAGCTGGTGTTCCTGAGCGATGTTCCCGGCATTATGAGCGATCCAGCCGACGAATCTACCGTAATTTCAAGCATTTCTACCGATGAAATTGACGGAATGATCAAAAATAAAATCATTTCCGGCGGTATGATTCCAAAGGTTATGAGCAGTATTCGGGCGCTTGAAGCCGGAACCAACAAGGTTCACATGATTGACGGGCGCATCAAACATTCACTGCTTCTTGAAATCTTCACCAACCACGGGATTGGCACTCAGATTGTCCGTCCGGACTCAGTATTATGAGAATTGTACTGACCGGAATGAAACACTGCGGGAAAACTACCGCGGGAAAATTGCTTGCGAAGTTCATGCACTGCCGCTTTGTCGATACTGATGATTTGGTGGAATCGTATTATCGCGACATTTATGGCGAAAAACTTAATTGCCGCGAAATTTTTACCAGGCACGGCGCAGAATTTTTTCGTAAACTCGAACTTGAAACCGTCAGCCAATTGCAGACCGAGTTAAAACCGGAATCATGGGTTGTCGGGCTGGGCGGCGGTCTGCCGACGAATCCTCCGGTCAGAGCCATTCTGCCGCAACTCGGCACCCTGGTCTATCTTAAAGTAGAACCGGAAATAATTTTTCATCGCATCCAGGCCAATGGTTTGCCGCCTTTTATCGACCCGAGCCGGCCTTTTGAAAGTTTTATGGAGTTTTTCAGTCAGCGGGAAAAAATTTATGAGGAAATCGCCGATCTATCTGTTATCTGTCCCGGCGGCAATACCCCGGAACAAAACCTTGAAAAAATCATTCGTGAACTGGGTATTAAATCGTCAATCAATATATAGCGGCACTAACAGCACAAACAACAACACAGGAGAACTTCAATGAGCGGAAACACTTACGGCAGAATCTTTACCATAACGACTTTCGGCGAATCCCATGGCGGCGGCATCGGCGTGGTGGTTGACGGGGTTACTCCCGGAATCCCTCTTTGCCCCAATGACATCCAAAAAGAACTCGACCGCCGCCGCCCCGGTCAGTCGGCTGTCACTACCCCGCGCAATGAGGCGGACCAAGTTCAAATCCTTTCCGGCATATTTGAAGACCAGACCACCGGCACACCCATTATGATGCTGATTATAAATCAGGATCAACGCTCCAAAGACTACGGCAATATCGCCGAAATGTTTCGCCCGGGTCATGCCGATTTTACTTATGACCGGAAATACGGAATCCGTGATTACCGCGGCGGCGGACGCGCTTCCGGACGCGGAACTGCCGCTTGTGTCGCAGCCGGAGCAATCGCCAAAAAACTCCTTGCGAAATATAATATCAACATAACCGCATTTACCGCCGCAGTCGGCGGGATTGCCGGCAATACTTTTGAACCCGCTTTCATCGAACGCAACCCGGTACGGGCTGCGGACCCGCAGGCGGCTCCCAAAATGGAAGCACTGATTTTGCAGGCTGTGGAACAAGGCGACAGTGTCGGCGGCATCATTGAATGCCGCATCAGCGGTGTTCCTGCCGGACTCGGCGAACCGGTATTCGATAAGCTGGACGCGGAACTGGCCAAAGCGGTCATCTCTCTTGGCGGAATTAAAGCCATCGAATTCGGTACCGGTTTCGCCGCCGCCGCCATGCGTGGCTCACAACATAACGACCCGATTACCCCGGACGGCTTCACCACTAATAACGCCGGCGGCATTCTCGGCGGTATTTCCAATGGCGATGAAATTGTCTTTCGCGCGGCGGTCAAACCCACCAGCTCAATTTCACTCCCGCAACCGTCGATAACTCGCGACGGAACTGCTGTTACCTGTGAAACCGTTGGTCGTCACGATCCGTGCCTATGCCCGCGCATCGTTCCAGTAATCGAAGCCATGTCGGCAATAGTTCTTATCGATATGTTGAAACAACAAGCCGCACGCTTCGCGTAATTATTCTTGACTCTTCAACAAGACGGTTATGGTGTTTTGAGATGCTCTTAAACTTCGCGCGCGCATTATGCGCGCGCGAAGTTTAGAACCGGTTTTTAATGGCTGAAAAAACCACAAATCAGCAGTGTCATTATGCCATGATTAAAATTGAACGTTTTTTCTGTAAAAAAAATGCTCTTTACCCTTGATGAAAGTTAAAAACGCGCTATCTTAATTGCCTGTCTTTCAAAACCGCCTGCGGAGAGGTGGCTGAGTGGCCGAAAGCAACGGTTTGCTAAACCGTCATAGGGGTGACTCTATCGGGGGTTCGAATCCCCCCCTCTCCGCCATTTTATCCTTTTGAGGCGGAAATTACAAAATTTAAAAAAATCCTTCAGCAAACCTGTAACAAAAACAAATACCGGTTTGAATTAATCATGCGCAGATCATTCCATTTAAAGATAAAAGTTACCGGCTGAACAGTGCTCATGCACAGGAAGCGGAAACAGTATTTGACAAAGAGCAAACATACGATAAAATATGAAACTGGGTGGTACATTTTCAATCGACCGGACCCGGTGCATTTTGACTGGCCGATGACAGAGTACAGGAGCTCGTAGGCGGTTTTTTTCCTGATGGTGAAAATTATATGTTTTTACTGTCTTTATTATTGAGCAGTCTCTTTTCTATTTCTTCCAGTTCCTTCAAATCTTCTTCATCTGCTTTTCTTGCTTCTGTTATTTTTCGTTTTTTGTCAAATTCTTCATAGCGCTCTTCTGCAATCTTTTTAGCTACTTCCGCTTTTACAGTTCCTGCATGAGTGAGGAGCTCTTCTTCATTTTGCTTCAAAAAGGCATCAAGTTTATCAGACCATTCTGCCATAGACACCGTTCTTCTTTTCCGAGCCTGTCTTTCAGCATAGTCCAGATACATGGTGACAATTTCGTTTAAATCCTTTATCTCTTCCTCATTCAGGTAATTTTTGACAATTGAAACATCATATTTTCGGACAATGGAACCATGCCATGCAGTAAGTCCCATGTTTTGTTTTTCAGGATTACTGCGAGATTCAATAAGTTCTGCGGCGGTTTTACCTGTAGTAGCCCAGAGCATTTTATTCTGCACTTTTTTAAAGAAAAGCTGTGCCTCTTCTGAGTTTTTGTCGTAATCAATGGCAGTGGTGTAAATATCCCTGATTTTTTGGTAAAAACGTTTCTCGGATGCTCGAATATCCCGAATTCGTTCAAGCCATTCGTCAAAATAGTCCCATCGTTCAGATTGTTTGAGCCGTTCATCATCCATGGCAAAACCCTTGATGATATACTCTTTCAGAATCGCCGTTGCCCAGATTCTGAACTGGGTAGCCCGTTTGGAGTTTACCCGGTAACCTACGGCTATAATGGCATCAAGGTTGTAATATTTGGTCTCTTTTGTCTGGGTTTTGCCTTCAATAGCGCCGTGTTGAGTGGTATGTTCCAAAATGGAACTAACCACTTGCTCATCCAGCTCACCGCTTTCAAAGATGTTTTTCAGGTGCTTGGTTATGGCAGGTCTCTGGACATCAAAGAGTTCAGCCATCTTCTTTTGAGTCAGCCAGATGGTTTCGTTTTGAAAAATGGTGTCTATTTTGACTGCGCCGTCTTCGGTTTTGTAGAGAATGATTTCTGATTGGTTCATGGATATACCTCTGATATATGATTACCATCTTTATCCCAATTCAGAGGGTTGTTTTTAATATATTGGCGAATTCGGTTTAATTCATTTTCATCACGAATAATATGATCGTGAAAACGGGTTTGCCAAACCGTTATTCCTGGGGTTTGGCGTTGTTCGTTGATTCGGCGTGCGGAAAATGATTTTAATGCACGAATAAATTCAAATAGGCCATGCGTTCTATCTGTTATATCCGGCATTTCCGTAGAGACGGGTTTCAAACCCGTCTCTACAATCGTATTATTATCGTTTTCAATAATGATAATTCCGTGGACGTGATTCGGCATTACCGCAAATTGATCCAATTTCAAATTCGGATAATGATTGGGTAAATCATTCCAACAATTTTCTAAAATTTCACCGTATTGATTTGGCAGCATTTTCCCATTTTTAATTTCTCCGAATAGACATTTCCTGTTTTTTGTACAGATGGTAATAAAATAATGCCCCGGTGAAGAATAATCCCATCCCTTTAACCGGGCTGATTCAATGCGGTATTTGTTTTTATACAGGGTCATGATTGATAGCCGTTAATGTGTGTCTGCCGTAAAGACGCCCAGATTGGGTCTCTTTACGATTGGTGGTTAGATATCTCATTTACCTCCCTCAAACGCTTCCCTTAGAACCGCTTGCATTAACTGTTCTGACTGCTCTTTCCGCTCGGTAACCTGTTTTTCCAATTCATCAACCATGGTGAGATGTTTTTCTACACGATCGACAATGGCTTGTTGTTCGGCTATGGGAGGAATAGGAATTGGTATCGTCTCCCATTTACCTTTATTAATAATTGGGGTTGAACTTTTCATTGCACGATCCCAAACTTCTCTATAGAAATATGAGGACTGTAAAGAATTTAATAAAAACAATATTTCAATATTTGCATGCGGTGAAATTGCATTTATTTGCTGGTTGCATGAAACATCTCGAATAGTAAAAAAACATTTTCCAATAGAACCTCCAATGCAGACCATTAAAACAGAGTTTTTTTCAATCAATCTTCCTGATTTCAGCCCTTTTTCTGATAATCCTTCATTATCATAATCAATCCTATCGTTTGCTATATCAGCAGGTTTTATAAATGGTATGTAGTTTCCAAAGTTAGCTTTTTCTGTTGTTGAAGGTGTAGTTCCTGTTTGAGTGCAACCAACGTCCCCCAACCTTGTCCAAACCCACCCCTCAGGCAATTCAAACGGCACTTCCTCCTGTTTAATTGGAGGAAGAGGTTTCTGTTTCTTCGCGCGCTTAGCGTCCTTTGCGAGAGCCTCTTTTTCAGCTTGTATCTTTTCCAACAAAGCTTCCGCATCATAATCAGGATCACCCTTGCGGACAGGATTCTCTTTTCTCCAGTCAACAGTCAATTTGCCTTCAATGGCTTCCTGTAAAATCGC
>JAAYPP010000023.1 GCA_012519765.1 Lentisphaerota bacterium | reverse complement strand
CCGAAGGGCGATCCTCAGGAAATACATTTGAACACACTTGCGGACTTGGCACGGCGTTTTCTTGATAAAGATTTTATCACGCAATTGGAAACCGCAAATTCTTCAGAGGCGATCTGTGAGTTGATGAAACGGAAGTGACGGCAAAATCTAAATACTTCTGTGAAGATCAGTCTGATCATTGGGTTGCGACAGGAGTTTTGTTTTGAGCGAAAATCTGTTATCCAGCGCGAGCGCAAAACAGGAATTTGGTGAATCTGGGGAGCTTCATTAATTTACTATTTAACTGGAAAAATATTGTTCGCGATGTATTTTTCTATTTGTATTTTTCAGTAAAATGTTAAGGAAGAAATTATGGCGGAGGTCATTTTACGGAACGTCTCAAAGACTTATCCCGGTAATGTGAAGGCAGTGGATTCAATCAGCCTGGAAATTCGCAATCGCGAATTCATGGTACTGGTTGGTCCATCCGGTTGTGGTAAGTCGACCACCTTGCGAATGATTGCCGGTTTGGAAGAGATATCTGCGGGCGAAATAATAATTAATGGTCGGGTCATTAATAATATTCCGCCAAAAGATCGCGATATCGCAATGGTGTTTCAGAATTATGCTCTTTATCCTCATATGAATGTCTATGATAATATGGCTTTCGGTCTTAAGTTGCGGAAATATAAAAAGACGGAAATAAAGAAAAGAGTTGAAGAGGCGGCGCGTATTTTAAATATTGAGTCTTATCTTGATCGTCGTCCTAAAAATCTTTCAGGCGGACAACGCCAAAGGGTCGCGGTAGGACGGGCAATTGTGAGAAAACCTGAAGCGTTTCTTTTTGATGAACCACTATCCAATCTTGACGCCAAAATGCGTGTTCAAATGCGTACTGAAATCAGTAAACTTCATACGCAACTTGAAACCACTATGATTTACGTTACACATGACCAGACTGAAGCCATGACTATGGGCGACCGAATATGTGTCATGAAAGACGGGCGTATTTTTCAGGTAGATTCTCCCGTTAATATTTATGACAACCCGGCGAATGTTTTTGTTGCCGGTTTTATCGGGACGCCGCCGATGAATTTTTTCAACGGCAGAATTGAAGCAAGAGACGGGAAAATATTTTTTCTTGAGGATTCTTTCTCATTGGAACTTCCCGATTTATGGAAAGATAAATTAGACCCTTATAATGCTAAAAACGTGGTGTTCGGTATTCGTCCTGAAAATATTTCATGGGAACGTGGCCTCTCTGACTATGAAGCGGAGGTTACATCTTTGGTTGAAGTGATTGAACCGATGGGTGCTGAAACTTATATGTATATGGACACCGGATTTCATCCGTTTATTGCGCGTGTCGACGCGCATCATCCATTTAAAGTCGGAGAAAAAATCAGTTTGTTTTTTGATCTTTCACGTGCTCATGTATTTGATGCAAAAACGGAGATGATTATAGTTTAGATTTTATCAGTATTTAAATAACTTCAGGGCAGGGCGTAAGTCCCGACCGGCGGTAAAAGTCCGCGAGCATAAAGCAGATACGGTGTAATTCCGTTACCGACAGTTAAAGTCTGGATGAAAGAAGTGTCAAGTGGCTGAGATTGAATTCAGCCACGCATCAAAAAGCCTTGGAGGTTATATTCAAGGCTTTTTTGTTTTTTTAATTTTAATATAAAATGAGGTAAAAAAATGAGTTATCAGTTTGATTCAGTTGAAGATGTGGTAAATGCGCTGAAGCGCGGTGAAATGGTGGTGGTTACCGATGATGAGAGTCGCGAAAATGAAGGCGACTTAATCGGGGCGGCAGCCAAAGCTACTCCTGAGATGGTGACATTCATGGTCAGCCATGCGCGAGGATTGCTTTGCGTTCCGTTATCGACAGAATGTGCCGACAAGCTCGGGCTGGTGAATATGTCATCTGCGGCTGATCCGTTTCGTACCGCTTTTACGCAAAGTGTTGATGTTATTGAAGGAACCACCACTGGTATTTCCGCTTTTGATCGTGCCAAAACCATTGCCGCGCTGATAGACCCGGAAAGCCGTTTGAACGATTTTGCTTCTCCGGGTCATGTTTTTCCGTTGATAGCCAAATCGGGCGGTGTTTTACAGCGTGCCGGTCATACTGAAACAGCTGTGGACCTGGCAAGATTGGCCGGGCTGGCGCCCGCCGGAGTAATTTGCGAAATTATGAACGACGACGGCAGTATGTCCAGAGTTCCTGAACTTGATGTGTTCAGACGTAAATTCGGTCTGAAATGGTGCACGGTGGCTTCACTTATCGAATATCGGCGGCGTACTGAAAACCTGGTTGAAAAAGGAGAATTCGCTAATTTGCCGACTGAGTACGGAAATTTTAAAATTTGCGGATTCCGCTCCAAGATTGACGGATTGGAACATGTAGCACTGATTTATGGTGATGTCAAAGGACAGGAAGGGGTTTTGACCAGGGTACACAGCGAATGTCTCACTGGTGATGTTTTTGCTTCATGTCGATGCGATTGCGGGAATCAGCTTCACGATGCGATGAAAAAGATTGTGGAAGAGGGCGCAGGCATAATTGTTTATATGCGTCAGGAAGGGCGTGGAATTGGCATATTCAACAAAATAAATGCGTATCAGCTCCAAGACCAAGGATGTGATACGGTTGAGGCTAATGAACGTTTGGGATTTTCTGATGACCTCAGAGAATATGGTATCGGTGTTCAGATTATTTTGGCGCTGGGAGTTAAATCCATTCGGGTCTTGACTAATAATCCGCGAAAAATAATCGGCTTAAATGGCTATGGTCTTGAAATTGTGGGACGAGTTCCTTTGATCTCCGAATATCACAAGCTGGCATGTCAATATATGCAGACCAAAAAAGAAAAAATGGGACACCTGATTTAATCCTGAAAAACGTCGTAAATCAATGCTCTAAACTTCACGCGCGCATAATGCGCGCGCGAAGTTAACGCTGTAAAAATCACTCCGGATAAGAAGCATGTCGGGGAAAGAAGAAAAATGGTCGGGGTAACACGATTTGAACGTGCGACTTTCTGCTCCCAAAGCAGACGCTCTAGCCAGGCTGAGCTATACCCCGACATAAGGAAAACCTTAAAGTATATCATTTTTTTGATTTCGCAAGCGGAACCGATGATATTTTCAGGATAAAATAAACATGGGTAAGGTTTATAATGATTTTTGAAGGATATCGCTCAGTATCTGTTCGCTTTGTTCAAGCGGTACGGGACGCGGCGCGAGTTCGAGTTTCATTTTATTTTGCGTAGCAGAATTTGCAGTCTTACGCAACAGTTCCTCCGTTATTGCCGGAAATGTTTTCAAACCATCCGGAACTCCGCATCGGCTTAAAAAAGAACGGAATCCGTCAACAACTTCATCTGGGGTGTTGCCTCCGAAAATTGGCGCCAGCTGCATGGTTCTGGTCGCGACCGCCGAAGATTCATTATAATAACGCCAGGCGGCGGGGAGCAACAGAACAACTGCGATGCCATGTTCGATTTTTTCAAACCAGGAAAAACTGCAAAGGTGCGGGAGTCCGGTCGGTTTGTGGCGGATTACCATTCCCGCGAGTGCAGCGGCGATAGCCATTGCGCTTCTGGCATCATGGTTGTTGCCGTCAGTAATAGCGACTGGCAGGTGTTTGACAATCAGCGAGATTGCTTCCAAGGCGCGGGCGTTGGCAAATGAATCAACCTGATCCTGCCCGACGTTTAGGAAGCCTTCAATGGCATGGGCGAGGGCGTCGCAGCCGGTGGCGCGGGTTACGCTTGGCGGCATAGAGGATGTAAATTCGGGAACGACAAATGAGTATGCCGGTATGATTTCGGTTTCGGAAATTAATTTTTTTACTTGCATTGCCTGATCGACGATATTGGAGTAAGGGGTAGCTTCGGAACCGGTTCCGGCGGTGGTCGGGATGGCAATAATTTTTTTCAGTTTACGCTGAGGATTTTCAGCGGAATAACGGTTTACGCCGAAGTAATCGTGAATAGATCCGCCGGCCTGATGAACCAGCCATGCCGCTTTAGCAGCATCGAGCGGGCTTCCGCCACCAATGGCGACAACTTCGTCAGGGGTTTCATTTTTCAGGAATTCCAGCATCTGCGTTACCGTTTCAATGGTAGGTTCCGGTTTAATGGCATTGAAACGCACAACTTGAATTTGAGGAAGGATGGAAAGTTTTTTCATCAATTCGGCGAATGCGCCGCTCCGGTCAGCGGATTCGCCTCCTGAAAATACGGCGATTTTACGGGTGTCCGATTGATAAAATACTTCCTGAATCATGATCATGCGTTCGCTTCCGAAAATCAGCGCGGTATCAGTGTATTTTTCGAGTAATTCAACGAGTTCTATGTTCATTTTTTGATCTCCATTAATAAGTTTGCGGGTTCAATGCCGGGGGCAATTTGTTCTAGTAGTTTCAGGTGCGGATAAAATTCTCCGACTTCATATAAATTATGCGAATCACTGCCGAAAGTCAATTTTATCCCATGGTCGATGCACATTTTAAAAAATGCGGGAGGCGGCTCATTGGTGTGAAAATTTATTTCAACGGCAGTCTTATATTTTTTGAGCAGTGACACCACCGGCATGAACAGCTTTTCCGGCGTAGGTTGGTTGCGGCGACGGAAAATACGAAACGGGTGTACTAAGACATCTATTCCGCTTTTCAATGCGGCTTCAACCAAAAAGAGAAATTCAGAATCGATTTCCGGAGGAGAAACGCGGTCTTTGGTAAGTGATGCCAAGTGGTGGATTGCTCCGTTCCTGAATTTCAACTGTTGCCAGTCATTTTTATCAATAACCGGATTACCGTGTCGATCAAAATCCACTTCCATACCCAGAATATTATGGTCAGTGGCGTTTTGGCGGTACAGTGTAAAATATTCGGCAATACGAGAAGGTTTGGTTTGAGCAGCGACACCTTGGTTGAAATAGTCATAATTCTGATAGCTTTCGAGGTCAAAATAAAGATGCGCGGAGTGTTCGGAAATTACGGTCTGGGTCAGTCCGAAAAGTTCAGCGAGCCGATTGATTTTAGGAAGCGACATATTTTCATTGCAATAAGCCAGCGGTGTATGAATATGGCTGTCAGTCAGCTTCAACGAAGCAGGGAGCGCCAGCGTTTCGGTTTGGCAACTGACTTTGCCGTCATCAGCGATCTCAATAATCTGATATGGAAATGGTTTTTCACAGGTTGCCGCAGCCGTGACTAGCGTAACGCCCTGATATTCCAGCGGCGGCAAACCTGCATGGAAATGACCGGAAATAGAAAGGCTATAACCGCAATCAGCCATAATGTCCAACAATTCAGCGGCATTTTCGTAGTTGAAAGGGCAACGTTCTGGCGGGTTTAGCGGCACATGCTGAAGCGCGACCAGGTGTCCTGTCCAGCCGGCGCGGGCGGCTCGCATCGTTTCAATGCTGTCGCGTCTGGCGTTGAATCCCGGTGTTTCGGGATCATCAAACGTCACGAGTCTCAATTTGCCGATATCGATGAAAGTTTGGGGTTTCGGGAAAATATTGTAGAATTCAGGATTTTTCAGGTCATGATTTCCTGGAATTACAATAAACGGCATTTTCAGCATTTTTATAATTTTATATAATTGGGCAGTCTTTTCTGCGGCATCAGAAGAGCTGGGATCATTGATCAAATCTCCGGCAATCAACACTATATCCGGTTTTATGAAGCGGTTGAAGCGGTGAACCGCCCGCGTCAGAAGGATGTCGGCAAATTCGCCGCAACGTTGCGGTATCAGCCGGTTCGGCTCATTTGCAAAATGCAGATCGGTAATAACGGCAATTTTAACGGTCATAATAATTCTCCACGGGATAAAGCTTATTATCCAGTTT
>JAAYPP010000177.1 GCA_012519765.1 Lentisphaerota bacterium | reverse complement strand
CTAAAAGTCTTTACAGATATAATAACAGTAGATAAAACTTTTTCAAGGTAAAAGCCCCTCGAACAAATTATGCTTTTCGGGATCATCAGAGCGAATTTGCCATTGGGAATATATGAAAAATACGGCCAGATGCAGTATATTAGCAAATTTAACGAGCTTGGAGAAAAATTTATGAATAATGTTATTGAAGATATAATGCGTTTAAAACAAGAACGCAATGCAATAATTCTGGCACATAACTATGTGCTTCCTGAGGTTCAGGATGTCGCTGATTTTGTCGGTGATTCATTGGAACTCAGCATAAAAGCACGTGACGCGAAGGCTGATGTCATTGTGTTTTGCGGAGTAAAGTTTATGGCTGAAACTGCCAAAATTCTTTCGCCTGATCGGGTGGTTCTTCATCCTGTGCAATCTGCAGGTTGTCCAATGGCTGACATGGCTGATGCGGAAAAAGTGCGAGAACTGAAATCGCGGCATCCTGATGCCGTTACGGTTTGTTACGTCAACAGTACTGCAGAGGTCAAAGCTGAAGTTGATATATGCTGCACATCGGCTAATGCCGAAAAGATCGTACGAATGCTTGGACCGAAACAGAAAATTATTTTTCTGCCGGATAAAAATCTGGGTGCAAACGTAGCAAAAGCAGTTGGTCGGGAAATTCTTTTATGGCCGGGATATTGTCCCACTCACCATCGCCTTACTCCGTCAATGATTAGCGACGCCCGCAAGCTTGCTCCGGATGCGGTGGTTTTAGTACATCCTGAATGTCCGGTTGAAGTAGTCGCTGAAGCAGATTATGCCTTGAGTACCGGAGGGATATTACGTTTTGTCCGCGAGTCAACTGCTAAACGTTTTATTATCGGAACTGAGCGGGGAATTCTTCATCGTTTGCGCAAAGAAAATCCGGGCAAAGAGTTTGTAGAACTCGAAAGCCCGATGATCTGTCCGAATATGAAAAAAATTACTGTTCCTGATGTGCTGGAGTCATTGAAAAATATGGTTTATCGTGTTGAAATGCCGGAAGAGCTTATGAATCGGGCACGTGTCCCGATTGTCAGGATGCTGGAACAAAAATTATGAGCGCGAAACCATTGCTGGTCGCCGCAATGAGCGGTGGCGTGGATTCTTCTGTAGCGGCGGCGCTGTCACTGGAAGCGGGATTTGAGGTAGTCGGAGTAACCTTAAAGCTGAAAGAATGCGACGATTCGCGGGAACGGGTCAAGGCATGCTGCGGAATTGATGATTTTATACAAGTCAGACTTGTTGCCGCCAAGCTTGGGATAAAACATTATTTTCTGGATTTAAAGAATGAATTCAGAGAAAAAGTTTTGGAATATGCCTGGCAGGAATACCGTATCGGACGTACTCCCAATCCATGTGCGATGTGTAATTTTTATCTTAAGTTCGGATTCCTTGCTGATTATGCCGCCAAGCTAGGCGCGGTCGGTTTGATTACCGGGCACTATGCAATTCTTGATCATGAAAAAGGACGATTATATCATGCTTTGGATGCAGGCAAAGATCAAGTCTACTTTTTATCGCTGCTGACAAATGAGCAACTTCAGTTCTGCCGCATGCCTCTCGGTAAAATGAAGAAAGACGAAGTACGGCGAAAAGCTGAAGCTCTGGGCTTGGAAAACGCGGATAGACAGGAAAGCCAGGATGCTTGTTTTGGTTATCGCGGCGAATCATTTGCCAATACGCTGGCCAATTATTTTGGCGAGCAAGGTCATTCCGGCGATATTGTTGATACTGAGGGAAATATTCTTGGACAGCATCGCGGAATTCATCAGTATACGATTGGGCAGCGCAAAGGGCTGAATGTAGCAATGGGCAAACCAGCTTACGTTGTAAAAATTGATGCCGAAAATAATCGTATCGTGCTTTCGACTGATGCAAGTCTGCTTCTGGCGGATAAACTTGAATTGAAAAATATAAATTTATCGGTAAAACGCGAAAATGAATTTACCTGCCAGGTTCAGACCCGCTATCGTCAGCGACCGGTTGGCGCGAAAGCCATGCTGTTGGCTGATAACCGTGCGTTGTTGCATTTGAATGAACCGGTCAGCGCACCGGCACCGGGGCAGGTGGCGGCATTATATGACGGGAATTTGGTTCTGGGCGGCGGTATTATAGACTGTACTAATCAGTTTGATGACTTTAAGAAAACTATAGAAGGGTAGGCGATAATGAAAGTTCTGATGCATGTAAATTATTGCGAAGGCGCGGGAAAATTGGAGGAATTATTCTCATTGGCCAGAAAATATGGCTACGATGGAATAGAATTGCGCTGGAAATATAATTTTGATGATCTAACTCAAGATGAATATCAGAACCGCGTGGCCTCTATGAAGTCTGCATGGCCGGAAGCTGAGATTGTTTTCGGAGGGTGTATTGATTTCTGCCGCGGCGAGCCGGAACAGGTTGCCGTAGCGTTGGATGAATACCTGGCTTTTCTGCAGTGGGCGTCCAAAGAATGCGGTACCAAAGTCATGAATTTTTTTACCGGCAGTTTAAAGCTCGCGGATATTCCTCACTGGAACTTTGACCGTCATGGTAGCGGTTGTGCCACTGAAGATGATTTCCGGCGTGCTGCTGACGGTTTGCGTTTGGTCGGAGATGCCGCCGCCGCTGAAAATATGATGATCGCATTGGAAACGCATAATTTATATCTGCATGATTTGGCCAAACCTTGCCGCCGTTTATTGGGTATGACCGGACACGATGCTGTTGGAGTTAACTACGACCACGGAAATATAATTTTGAACAAAGATGGTGAATCAATTGCCGACGTATTTGAAATTATTGCGGATAAAATCTATTATGCGCATTTGAAAAATATGTTTATCGTCGGCGGCAGTGATGGTCACTATATCTGTACACGTTTGGCAGACGGACATATCAACACGAGGTCAGTTATGCTCGGATTAAAGAAATATTTACGTTCTGGCATGATTGCGCTCGAATATCCAAATCCAGGGGATAAACATTATGCGGCATTCAAAGATATGGAATACATCAAATATTTGAAAAACGAATTGGATATTGAATGAGTCTTTGAACTTAAAAAAAAATTAAAGCAGAAAAATTGCTTTTTTTTAAGGATTATTATTTGCTGGCCAAATTCTGAATCGTTTTTAAAGGTACTCCGCTTTTTTCTGAAAGTAGCCGACAATCTTCAAATTCCGGGGATCTGGATAATGTTTCGCCCAGCCATTTTCCTGTTTTAACACGTACTGTGCCGTATAGTGTTTCCACTTTTTCAAAGCTTCGTTCAAGGCATTGCCGCAATACAGTGTATTCTCTGATTCCAAAAGTGGTTGTTTCACGGAAAATCATTTCAATAATTTGTGATTTCATTTCTTCCTTTACCAACACTGAAAGAATGACACCAAGTCGCTGTTTTTTCATGGTTGCCGAAGTTGTCCAAACATCCAGAACACCTTTATCGGTAAGTTTCTGGCAAAGATTGCCAATGATTTCCGGAGAACAGTCATCAATGTTCGTCTCCAAAACAACGGCTTTTTCATAATTCCGGTCAATATCTGTAACTTCATAAAGAATAGCACGCAATAAGTTAGGTCTGGTTTTAAGCTTGTGCTGACCAAAACTGTTAGCAATGCCAATCACTCGGGAATTCGATGTAATTTCATTTTTAGACCATGAAGCCAGTAACGCGGCACCTGTCGGTGTAACTAACTCAAAAGGTTCTTCGTCACAAGGCATTGTTGCCAATTCGGTCAACATTTCAGTAGTTGCGGGGGCAGGAACAGGATAAATACCATGGCGGCATTTTACAGTTCCTGAACCTGTAGGCAAAGTTGATACCGATATTGCATCAATTCCCAATAAGTGACATGCCAGGCAACTGCCGACAATATCAATGATGGAGTCAACGGCACCAACTTCGTGAAAATGAACATTCTCAACCGGCACATTGTGTATTTTTGCTTCAGCAGTTGCCAATTTCGTGAAAACTTTAAGCGATTGTGTAATTACCGGCTCCGGCAAAATACTGTTCTTTATCAGGTCGCTTATTTCGGAAAAACTTCTTTCATGCTTGTGGTCATGATGATGACCGTCATCATCATGGTGGTGGTCATGGTCATGATGTTTCTGTTTGATTGTGACGATGGCCTGAATGCCGTTAATACCATATGACATATAGGGGGCTGAGGTAATGGAAAAATTCTCATCCGGCAATAGCGCTGATAATTGAATAGACAATTCGGAAATATCCGCACCAAGTCCAACCAATGCGCCAAGAATCATATCACCCGAGGCACCGCCAACTGAATCAAATCTGACAATTTTCATTTAATTACTCACTTTGAAAAAATTTAAAATACCGGTAAAGATCAACTGTGCCGCCAAGGCCGAAAGGATCAAGCCGGTCAATTTGCTTAAGATAATAATATTTCGTTTACCGAGAAAACGTTCGACAGCACCGGAAAAATAGAGCATCATTCCAACAGCGAAAACGGCAGTAATAATTCCGGCACAGTCAGTAATTTTTGTTGCAAAGCTTTTGCTGTCCGCTCCCATTACCAATAACGTGCCAATTGTTCCAGGACCTATAGTAACCGGAACAGATAATGGGACGACGGCAAAATCAGAATTTTCAGTTTCAGGGGTTTTGAATTTGCCACTAATTAGTGAAACTGCGTTAAGAAATAAAACACTACCCGCACCGATTCTGAAAGCGTCTAAAGTAATCCCCATCAATGAAAAAAAATACTCGCCAAAAAAATAGACAAAGCAACAAATGATCAGATTAGATAGCGAGGTTCGTCTGGCAATGCTTTTTTGTTCTGTCTGACACATGTCTCCAGTCATTGTCAGAAACATCGATAGAACAAAAAATGGCGTCAACAGAAAAAAGAGCTTCAAAGTAAGTGATATATAATGAGTAGTCATTCCACAATCCTTTTATTCCATGCCAACGGCAGTTATCGTAATCCTTTCGGCGGATTCAATATCTCTTGCATTACAAGTGCCTGGGCTGCATTTTGTCGTAAAGTTGCCGCAAAGCCTTCCCTGGTAACCGGCAAATCTTCTAATGGTGCAGGAAACTGCTTTGTTATTTTGTCAGGCAAGTTTTTTTGCATTGGAACACCTTCAGGTGGAAGTTCAGGTTTAGATTTAGCATCATTAAAATAATCTTTTTCTTCTTCTTCAGGCAAAAAAAACGGGGCATCATCGGCAAAATAATCATCCGAATTATTCGACTCTCGAGAACGAGATTGAGCGTTGGCGACAGTATTTTTTTCAATAATTTTTTTTATGCCCCAGATTATCCCGGAAATAACTAAAATTATGAAAGTTATTCTATTATCAGACATCTTTAATCCATCCGTTATTTCTTCGAACCAATATTTTCACCAGCTATCGAATGACGCATATCAGTATCAGCCATAATATTTTTCATCTTGTAATAATCCATAATCGGAAGTCTGCCGGATGCCAGTGCTTCGGCAATCGACATCGGTATTTCTGCTTCAGCTTCCACCAATTTCGATTTCATATTAGTTACCTGAGCACGCATTTCTTGCTCCAAAGCAATAGCCATAGAACGCCGTTCTTCTGCTTTAGCCTGAGCGATATCTTTGTCGGCGTTAGCCTGGTCCATCTGTAATTCCGCACCGATATTTTTACCAACATCGATATCGGCAATATCAATGGATAAAATTTCAAAGGCAGTACCAGAATCTAAGCCTTTGCCAAGCACATTTTTTGAAATCATATCTGGGTTTTCTAAAACGTCCTTGTAGCTGTTAGCATTACCAATTGCAGAAACAATACCTTCACCAACACGCGCCAAAATGGTTTCTTCGCCAGCCCCTCCGACAAGGCGTTCGATATTGGTTCTGACCGTTACTCTGGCAAATGCAATCAACTGAATTCCATCACGCGCTACTGCCGCAATCCGCGGAGTTTCGATTACTCGCGGATTAACACTCATGCGGACCGCTTCAAGCACGTTGCGGCCGGCCAAATCAATAGCAGTTGCCCGTTGCAAGTTCAGAGGGATATTAGCCTTGTCAGATGCGACCAGTGCATAAATAACACGAAAAACATCGCCACCGGCAAGAAAGTGAGCTTCAAGATCATTCGAACCGATATTTAATCCGGCTTTCTTTGCTTGAATCATTGCTGCTAATATTATCTGAGGAGGAATTCTGCGCAGGCGCATTCCAACCATGGAAAAGGGACTTATCCAGACCCCGGAAAGCCAAGCAGCAAACCAAAGCGGAACCGGTATGACCACACAAAAAATAATTGCTATAAAAATCAACAAAAAGATGATTAGTACAATTGGGATTAATGGATTCATAATATTTTCATCTCCTATGGTATAATTTAAATTTTCAGGTTATCTGAACGAAAAGCCTGAGCCAGGGCTAAAGGTATTTGAGATTCGGCTTCGACCAGGCGTGCTCGCATCTGGGTGACTTGAGCTTTCATTTCCTGTTCATTTGCCACTGCCATGGCTCGTCGTTCTTCAGCTTTGGCCTGAGCGATATTTTTGTCTGCATTAGCCTGATCGGTTTGCAGTTGAGCGCCAATATTTTTGCCGACATTTACATCAGCGATGTCAATCGAAAGAATTTCGAATGCAGTTCCGGCATCGAGGCCCTTCTTTAAAACCGTTTTTGATATCAAGTCAGGATTTTCCAGCACATCCTTATGACTATTTGAAGAACCAATTGTTGTAACAATGCCTTCACCGACTCGAGCGATAATAGTTTCTTCGCCTGCGCCACCAACTAAACGTTCGAGATTGGCCCGTACGGTAACACGCGCAAGGACGATCAACTGAATACCATTTTTTGCAACCGCTGAAATGTTTGGAGTTTCTATAACCTTCGGATTTACGCTCATTTTTACTGCGTCGAGCACGTCTCTTCCAGCCAAATCGATCGCTGTCGCACGCTGTATACTGAGATTCAAACGAGCTTTGTCAGCCGCAATCAAAGCATCAACGACACGCAAAATGTTACCGCCGGCCAAATAATGTGTTTCCAGTATATCTGCAGTAATGTCAATACCGGCTTTGCGCGCCTGGATAAGGGCACTGACAATGACCTTGGGTGGAACCCGGCGCAAACGCATGCCGAGTAAAGAAATAAAGTTGACCCTGACTCCTGCAAAAATTGCGGCAATCCAATCTCTGAGCGGAATAAATGATAAAATAAAAATCAAAAAAACCGCGCATAAAATAACCAGAAAAATCATTACTGGTGCAATCATAGCAATTGGTGGTGAAATTAACATAAAACCTCCTGTTAATCTATTTTTGTTATTGTTGCTCTCTTGAAATTCCTACAATAATTTGACCGCCGCGAACGGTCAAAACTTCGATTTTTGAATTCACTTCAATAAATTCTCCCTGAGTTATTACATCATATCTGGTACCCTTAATAACAGCGATGCCCGCAGGACGGAGCATTGAAATTGCAGTACCTTTATCGCCAGGCGAAAGTGGAAAATCATCATGAGCCTGATATCCTTCAGAACTTAATTGCACCGTTTTTAATTCCAGTTTTCCCCAAATAGGTTTTGTAAGATAGAACGCTAACACAATCATTATACCGATTGCGGTCAAAAATGATGTTGAAACAACATAAATTGCAGTTTGGAACTTTTCCGCACCAAAGGCCATTATAAATGAACCAAGAATGCAAAGCAAACCCAATATCCCAATAATACCGAATCCGGGAATCAGAAAAATCTCAACCAACAGTAGCACTAAACCAACTATAAAAACAACCATTGGTCCCCAGTCCGAAGCACCTGAAGAGACATGTCCAAGAAAAAATAATGTTAATAATGTCAATCCTAAAATACCCGGGACGCCAAAGCCCGGAGTTTTTATTTCTACAAAAATCCCAACCAGTCCTAACGCCAATAAGACACCGGCAAAAGGCGGAAAAGTCAAAAAAGATACCACTTGTTCCCAGCCACTTTTCTCAACTACCGTCAATTCACAGTTCTCAAGCTTTAATTGCTGGACCAACTCATGGCGGTCTCGAACAATATAATCAACGATATGCAAAGCTTTGGCTTCTTTCGCTGAAAGGGTAAGCGGTGATACTTTGTCATGTTGAATACCGTCAATTTTCAAGTCAAGACGTTGATACGGGTCTGCCATTGCCCGTACAACCCGGGTTGGGCGTCCATTTTTTTCAGATAAAACTTGCAAAGCCTTAAAAAATACGGTCAAAAACTTTTGATTAAGCAGTTTTTCATCAGAAACTGAAGGCTTTGGAGACATTTTTTGCAATTCTTTCAGTAGTTCGTCTAGGGCAGGGGAGGGACTGGACGAATCGTCAACAGTCGGAACAAATGGCGGTTTATCAAAAGATTTCTGCTTTTCATCGTGTTCTTTCGTATCTTTAGAATCTTTTTTGTCACTATCCGGTTGTTCGGTGTGTTCCGTTACTGGTTTCATTCCGCCAGGATTCATTGTAATCGGCATTGCATCGCCAATCATGCCATTGGGATTAATCGCAATCCGGTTTGCTCCAAGTGCTATAATTGCGCCAGCAGAAATACCGTTTGGATTCAAATAAGCAATCGTCGGAACTTTAGATTTGGCTAAAACTGATAAATATTTATAAGCCACCATCACGTCGCCTCCGGGAGTATCCATCTCGAAAATAACAGCTCTAATATTTTCTTTTTCAGCGCGCATTAAAATCTTTTTTAAAAATAACAACTCATGAGCCGATATTTCTTTGAATTCAGAAAATTGCGGAACAAAGAAAATTTTCTTCTTGGAAAGTGGATCGAATAAAGTTGTATTTGTATCGGCGAATGAATTTAAAATATAAAATAAAGACAACAGCACCATTAACAATGTTTTTAATTTCATAATCCAATTACCTTTGTCATTAATTATCTTAAAAATAACTCAACCAGTAACCGAATACAAATTTATTGTATGGCTTATGACGAAATTTAACCTTCACTTTTTAACTCATAATCCGGTCAGCGAAACAATCCAGCGTCCTACTTGTTCATTATTGAACGTCGCATAAGGTTGATTATGTTAATCACGATTGGCGTTTAGAAAATGACTATCGACAACCTATTGTATTTATAATAAAAGAGTTATGCATGTTGACAATGTCGTCTGTTAATAAGTTGATGATTGACAATCATGACTATCGGGAAAACATAACAAGTTATTAACAGGATAATAACAGTCATAGTTTTTACGGAAGAATAATTTTAGGTCTTATGTTGAAAAACACGGGTAATTGCTTTCTATTAATTGGTTTTAATAAGGTTGATAAAGATATTTATATGAAAACATATGATGTAATAGTTATAGGTGCCGGACATGCTGGTTGTGAAGCTGCATTAGCGGCAGCAAGGCAGGGTGCCAATACTGTAATTCTGACCGACAACATGGATCATATTGCGCAGATGAGCTGCAATCCTGCGATTGGTGGAATTGCCAAAGGACAACTGACCCGTGAAATTGATGCTCTGGGCGGCGCACAAGGAATAGTTGCTGATTTGGCATCAATACAATTTCGTTTGTTAAATCGGAGCAAAGGGCCAGCAGTTTGGTCGCCGCGGTCACAATGTGATAAGGTTTGTTTTCAGCGTGCCATGAAAATGTTACTTGAGGAACAGTCTTGTCTGGATGTCAGACAAGCGCAGGTAACCGGGTTCATTATTGATAGCGGAATGATTACCGGAGTTGTGACTGAACTCGGTGATAAAATTTATTCTAAAAGCATAGTTATAGCAACCGGAACATTTCTGGCCGGATTATTGCATTTTGGCATGACTTCATTGCCTGGCGGACGAACTGGAGATAGCAGTTCTGAAAAATTAGCCGTGGCATTAAGGGAACAGCTTAAATTACGTATCGGTCGGTTAAAAACCGGTACTCCGCCACGTATTTTAGCTAAAACTATTGATTTTTCGCAGATGGAAACACAAGGGGCTGATCGTGAAGAAGAAGGTTTCAGTCATTTTGAGTTGCCCCCTACCCTGCCTCGAACAATTCAGCGTGAATTACCGTGTTATATGGTTTATTCTACAGCGGAAACCGCAGAGCTGGTCAGAAGAAATATTCATTTAGCGCCACTTTTTCAGGGTAAAATTAAAGGTATTGGTACACGCTATTGTCCATCATTTGAAGATAAAGTGATACGTTTTCCCCATCATGAAAAACATCATTTATATCTGGAGCCAGAAGGTGAATTTACCGGAGAATATTATATCAACGGAATTTCCACCAGTTTGCCACCTGAAGTCCAAATCCAGATGCTTAAAACCATTCCCGGATTCGAAAAAGCGGTGATTTCACGTTATGCATATGCCATTGAGTACGATTTTATTTTCCCGGACCAGATTGACCGGACATTGGCGTTGAAGCACTGGCGAAATATTTTTCCGGCGGGGCAAATAAACGGGACCAGCGGTTATGAAGAAGCTGCCGGACAGGGATTACTGGCGGGGGTTAATGCCGCGAGATTTGCCGGTGGACTTGAAACGGTGACCATTCCACGCGAATTAAGCTATCTCGGGGTAATGGTTGATGATCTGGTAACGAAAGACATCATCGAACCTTACCGGCTTTTTACCAGCCGCTCGGAGTACCGTTTACGTCTGCGCCAGGATAATTCAGATTTACGCTTGTGCGAAATGGCCAAAGATTTAAATATTCTTCCTGCTGATAAATATCGTATGTTTGCCGAATACCGAAACCAGCTGAATGAAGCTATCGCATTAAGCAAAACCGTCAAACATAACGGGAAAACGATTTTTGCTCACCTAAAATCACTCATGGGCACTTACCGTGAAGGTTGTCCCCTGCCCTGCCCGATTGACGTCCTGAAAATTGATTTAAAGACCTGGCTTGGTCGCAAAATAATTCGTCAATTGGCCATTCTTGCGCATTATGATGGATACTTGGAACGTGAAGAGCAGTCGGTCAGCAAGCTTCATAAACTGGAAAATTGGAAAATTTCCGAAAATTTTGATTATGACTCATTAAGCGGGCTTTGCAACGAATCAAAAATGAAATTGAACAAAGTTCGGCCAATGACTTTGGCTCAAGCTGGAAGGATTGACGGAGTCACGCCAGTGGAAATTGCATTGCTTCAGGTCAGTCTTACCAGAATGCTTAAAAATAATAATGGAAAATAGCGGTGATGAACGGCAACTTCAGAAGACGATTTTTTGCGTTTTTTCAAAGTTTACGCAGATTTACCAAAAACCGTTTAAATCTGTTATGCCTTTTGATTATTGTTGCCTATCTGATTGTTGCATTGTGTGTCGAAGGCTATTCAATCTATTGCGCCAAAAATCTGATTTTGCCGGTTTACGAACGTGGCGACATTGAAAAACGTTTTCAACCACCGTCATCTGCCCATTGGTTTGGAACTGATTATATAGGGCGCGATGTATTTTTGCGAGCGCTGGCCGGCACGGCGACCGCGGTTAAAGTCGGACTGCTGGCGTCTTCGCTGGCGGTATTTATCGGTGTAACGCTGGGGGTTGCCGGTGGATATTTCGGTGGCTGGATCGACGATCTGACAGTTTGGTTGTACAGTATTTTCGCCGCGATGCCGTCTTTATTATTTGTGTTGGCTTTTGCGTTGCTGGTGTCAAAAGGATTTTTATGCGCACCGCTGAATGATGCATTCAGTGCTTTGTGCAGTGCGGTCAATACCGAACCCGGCATGATGGCGGTGTATCTTGGTATCGGAATTACCGGTTGGGTGAGTTTATGCCAAATGATTCGTGCTGAAACCTTTAAACTACGAGAAACCGGATATGTTCAATCCGCAATAGTGAGCGGAATACGCCGCCGATGGATTATCATCAAACACATTCTGCCAAATCTCTTTCACTTGATAATAATTTTCTTTTCAATCCGTTTTGCGGGAGCGGTGATGACTGAAGTCATTGTCAGTTATCTTGGACTGGGAGTTCAAAAGGCACCCAGCTGGGGTGTTATGATTGCAGATGGTCAGGAACGACTTTGGCGCGGCGTCTGGTGGGAAGTGGGCG
The DNA here is from genome assembly GCA_012519765.1 of Lentisphaerota bacterium. Lineage (GTDB taxonomy): Bacteria > Verrucomicrobiota > Lentisphaeria > Victivallales > Victivallaceae > UBA7640. The sequence continues at coordinate 8,260 of JAAYPP010000177.1, read as the reverse complement.
CGGCTTCGCTATTTATGTTTTTTCTTGTTCTCGCACTGAACATACTAGCAGATGCCTTGCGGGATTTTCTGGATCCGCGGCTCAACAATAACTCCTGAAATTTATTCTGTTCGGACAAATTACTATGACTTTAAAATTCGCGCGCGCATTATGTGCGCGCGAATTTTATACTTCAAATATTGCATGAGCATAATTGGCATTAGCACATAAAGTATTGTATATTCCTTTTTTCGTGCAAGGAACAAATCAACAGGAGATTACTGTAATGGAACAACTTCAAGAACAAATCAGAACAAAACTCAACGAATTGCGTGTTCACCTCCAGGCTGACGGCGGAGATTTGGAAATAGTTGATATCAAAGACAAGACCGTGATGTTGCGCCTTCAAGGAGCATGCGGTTGTTGTCCGCATGCAATGATGACCATCAAAAGCGGACTGGAACGAATTCTGCGTGAAGAACTTGACAATGAGATAACCATCGAAAGAGTAATGTAAAATATGCTGAAAACGTCATCGGAAAACTTTCTGCTTCGCGGTGTTTTTGCCGGTGAGTTGAACGGGCGTTTTGTGCTGGCGGATACTACTGCGCTGTGTAATGATGCAATTAAAATTTATGATGCCGATCCAGTAGCGGCGGAACTATTTTCCAGTGCATTGACCAGTACGGCGCTGCTGAGTCCGTTACTTGAAGGGACTGAAAAATATTCCGTTCAATGGGAATATCCGGGATTACTTGGAAAAACATTGGTTGACGTCAATGCACATTCTGATGTCCGAGGTCTGTTTTCGCAGCCGCACCTGGCTGCGCCCGAACTGAAACTGGATACGGTTTTCGGACGCGAAGATGGCATTGTGACGGTATTGAAGTTCGATAATGGCAGCATTATTAATTCGGGAAGTGCCAAAGCGCCGCTTGCGGATTTTGCCGGGGATCTCAGTTTCTTTTTTTCAGTAAGCGACCAGATTGAAACAGAATTTATCACTGCGGTCAGATTTAATGCTGATCCGGAAAACCCCGTGTGTGGTGCTGCCGGTATGATGCTTCAAGCGATGCCGGAATGCAACATGGATATTTTTGAAAATTGTCGGAAGCGCACGAATACTGATGAATTCCGAAAAATATTGCTCAGCGACACCACTGCAGAAAAAAAACTTGAGAAGATCGCAGACTTTCTAGGCCTTCCGGTTCCGGCAATGGAATTGGGGACTCCGCCGGGGTTCCGATGCAATTGCAGCCGCGATCGTTTGTTGCAGACCATGAAAGTGATGTCGGCGCAGGATCTTGAAGATATTTTTAAAGACAAAGACCAGACTGCTGTAGAATGTCGTTTTTGTCGTCAGAAGTATGTCTTTAGCAGAAGAGAATTAATTAAAAATGGCTGAACATTCTTCATGTCAAATTTCCCTTGATCTTCACGCAATGACTGTTGATGACGCGTTGCGGCGTCTCAATGCAATGCTTTACAGTTCACGTATTCGCAGTATCAGAGTAATTCATGGTCGCGGTACCGGGACATTGCGGGGTGCGGTTCGCAAACATCTGAAGGAGTGTCCGATGGTTCGCGAAGTCATCTACGGAGAAGACATGAATATTCCCGGACGTGACGGCGTTACTCTGGTTTATAAATGATGCTTTAAAATTCGCGCGCGCATAATGCGCGCGCGAATTTTAAAAAGTGAAATAACTAAGATATTGATCTGGAGAAATCTTATGAATAAATATCCTCCGACGGTGGATGGCCTTTTAGCAATTATGCGCAAATTACGTTCGCCTGAAGGCTGTCCCTGGGATCGCAAACAGAGTTATCAATCGTTGTGTCAAACTCTGGCGGAAGAGACTTCCGAATTGATTGACGCGGTAGATAATAAAGATATCGCCGAAATGCGCGAAGAAATCGGCGACATCATGATGAATCTGGTTTTTTACGCCGTCATAGCCGAGGAACGCGGTGATTTTTCATTTGCCGATATTATGGCTGAAATCACCTCCAAAATGATTCGCCGCCATCCACACGTGTTTGGCGAAGCTGAAGCTGCTGACTCCGATGAGGTTTTAAAAATCTGGAATGCGATAAAAAAAGACGAGAAACACGCCGGACGCGAATCGGCAATGGATGGCATCCCTAAAAATTTATCCGCGCTTCTGCAGGCGGAAAAAATTCAAAAACGAGCTGCACATTATGGATTTGACTGGGAGAAACCGGAACAGATAATCGAAAAAATCGAAGAAGAACTCGATGAATTGAAACAAGCCTTCAATACCGGCAATGATGATGAAATAGATGAAGAACTGGGCGACCTCTTCTTTGCCGTGAGCAACTTGTCCAGATTTCGAAAAGGTGCGACTGCCGAAGACTTGTTACGCCGGGCAAACCGCAAATTCATGACACGTTTCCGCCATATTGAACAAAAACTGGCTGAGCAAAACAAATCACTTGAAGACTCCAATATCGTTGAAATGGGAAATTTATGGAATGATGCAAAAAGAAATGAGGTTTTAAAACTTTAAAATCTTTTATCACGAGGTTATCTTATGTTTCAATTTTATGCGGGAGTTTTTATGCGTTCATTTATTTTTACAGTCGTCATAGTCATTATCATCCTTGCTGCCGGTGGATGTTCGGATAATAAAACTCCGGAACCGAGGCTTTCTCACCTCCGATTGGTAGCTGATCTGTTTATTTCAATGCAGAATAAAGATCATCACAACGCCGTTATTTTGATTGGCAAACTGAAAGCGGTCATGCATGATAATGTTTTTTTAAGTACGCTTGAGGAAAGTGAAACCGGTAATATTTTTATTACGCCTGCGCAAAAAGAACTCGACCAAGGCAATATTGCCAACTCACTGAAAATAATCAATGATGGGCTGAACCAGCATCCCTTGAACAGCTATCTGATTAAATGCCGTGATGAACTCCTGATGCTGGAACAGTTTCAAAAGAATATAACTGCCGCAGTAAATCCACGAAGCGCAGCCGAACTGAAAGCGGCTCTGGATCAACTCGATAAACTATTGGAAGCCTATCCTCCTTCAGCTGCCAAAATAAAATCGTTCGTTGATACCAAGAAAACTGAATTTGCCGCCATGGATCTGTACGAACAGAAACGCGCCTTTAGCAGCCTCGTTTCGGAATATGAATTGCAAATGAAAACAGATCGCGAGCTGGCAAAAATTATTGCCGCCCAAATAGAGTATGAAAAAGATAGTTCTTCTACCGCTGATTAGTCTTTTGGCGGTTCAGCTTCTGGCCGCAGATAGAGACTTTAGCTTTATTCCTGAAAAAACCGCGTTTTATGGTTCCGGTAATTTTCTGTCGCGCAGCGATATGATAAAAATGCTTCAAAAACAGATTCCACAGGAAAAACTCACTACGTTGTCAGATGGCGAATTAAAAACCGTAGCCCGGCAAGTTGTGATTCAACAGATCAATTATATCATTATGTCTGAAATTATAGAAAAAAACGGCTTGTCACCGGATCCCGAATTAATGCTAAAAACGCTCAGAGCCGGGCATGCCGTCCTCAGCTTGAGCCAGCGGCAAGCTATTGAAAAACAACAGGCAAAGAGCGGAACTACTTTCGAACAATATGTCCGTGAAGCCGTAAAAGACCCTTTTAAGCTTATGACGTTTACATTTCTGCAGTGGATTGAAAATAATTGTCAATTTCCGATTGAACCCGGTCAACAAGAAGCGGAGAATTTTTATCGCATGAATCAGCAATTGTTTTTGATTCCTGAAACCATTGAGGTTTCACACTTGCAGTCCGCAGACGAACAAACCATCAAGGCTCTTTACGCGAGGCTTCAATTGGGAGAAAAATTTTCGTCATTAAGTAGTGGCAACTCGCATTACGGTGTTTTTAAACGCGGTGATCTGCCATGGGAAATAGAAGAAGTTCTGTTTAAAATTAAACCCGGTCAATTCAGTCACCCGATAAAAACCGGTAGCGGCTGGCAAATATTTTATGTTGAACATTATAAGCCGGCTTCTTTTGTACCGCTTGAAGAGGTTAAGGAATATATTAACCGTCAACTTCGGATTCGAAAAGTTCAATTGGAAGCTGATCGTATTTTGCAGAGAGAACAGAAAAAAAAGAATTTTTATCTGAATTTTTGATTCATTATTCGTAAATAAGGAAAACGTCATTATGGAAATTTCTAACGCAATCGATCTTAAAAATATCACCGTACGACTTGACGACAATACCATTTTAGATAACATTTCATGGCAAGTACCTGTTCGACAACATAATTTTATTCTCGGCGCGAACGGTGCCGGTAAAACTACACTGGTAAAAACCATGATGGGTTTCACCTGGCCGATTTTCGGTGCAGAAGTCTGCATTCTCGGTAATACTTATGGACATACCAACCTGCTTGAACTGCGCCGTCGTATTGCGCTGGTTTCGCCGTTTATGCACCAATACACTTCGACCGGAAATTGGACCGCGTTGGAAATTGTTTTGACCGGGATTGACGGAACGCTTGGACTTTTCCGGAAAGTAACCGATGCGGAAAACGAACATGCCATTAACACGATGCAAATGCTTGACTGTGCACATACCGCAAATCGATCGGTCAATTTACTTTCTTCAGGCGAACAGCTCAAGGTACTGATTTGTCGTGCATTGATGACAAAACCGGAACTTATGATTCTTGACGAACCTTGTGTTCACCTGGATATGAAAGGACGGGAATATTTGCTTGAATCCATTGATAATTTTGCCAAATTGCCAAACGCGCCGACCATAATTTTTATTACACAACGAATCGAAGACATTATCCCGGTTTTCAAACATGGCATTATTCTCCGTCACGGACAGATTATTGCCCGAGGCAGTCGCGATGAGCTGCTTAGAGAAGACATTCTCAGAGAGACTTTTGGCATGGTTATAAAACTTCAGCAAAGTAAATCAGGGCGCTTCTGGCCAGTGATTGACTGATTCGTATCTGTCTTGGAACTACAAAATTTATGTTTCACTAATCATCCTGAGCGCAAAGTCAACTGAATGAATGGCTTATGAATTGATCACGACTCATTTACACAAAAATTATGTCATAACCTGCTTTAAAGTCATTAAGTCCCGAGTATATTAATCGTATCAATGCACAAATAACGCGGAGAGCTTTTATGATTTATGACTATTTAGAGAACTGGGAAACGTATTCGGGCACAAAACAAAAAATTTGGAAACAGGCATTCGATTTTATTAAGACAGCCCCAAATGATCTCAAGGACGGAAAATACGAACTGGCTGGCGAAAAACTTTATGCCAATGTCAGCAGTTATGAAACCAGAATTATTCATGATTCAAGAATTGAGTTGCATCGCGAATTTATTGACGTGCAAGCCCTGCTTTCGGGACGCGAAATTATTTTTTACAACCCGGTAACAACACTGAAACGTGACGGCAAATTCAATACGGTTAAGGATTGCGGTTTTTATGAACGTAATATGGATACAGCAGTCCCATTATTGCTGACTCCGGGCTTTTTTGCGACCTTTTTCCCTGATGAAGCCCATATGCCATGTGTTTGCTACGCAGAAATCCCGGAACCGGTAAAAAAAGTAGTAATAAAAATTCACCGTTCTCTGGTGTTAGCTGATTGAGATATAATTTGGGTAGTTAGTCAGCTATCCGTTCAAATGTGCTGATAGCGGCGTATTTAATACGAATATTTTTGGTCACACCGTTGTGATCAACGATTTCGAATGCGGCAATTTCATCCATAATATTTTTTATGTGCTGGACCGTCAATTCTCGACCGTCCGACAACACTGCCCGGAAAGGACCTTGCGGATTACCATTGCTGTCAACTGCCATATTTTCCAGGAATTTCCGGTCAACAGCGGATTGGGAAGACGACGCAGTATCTTCTTTTATAGCGTTTTGTGCTACACTGGTTTTCGAAGCTTCACGAGTATTAAACCAATCAATAAATTCAGGAATCGGCATACCCTTTTTGACCAGCTTTTTGCATTCCATGTCATACTGCACCTTCGCAAGTTTCATATTAATTTCATTTTTAACTTCGTTTCGCAACTCTTCCTTTTTATTTTTGTTGACTTTTGTTATATTCTCCAGCTTTTTATTTATCAGCACAGGATATGCGATAGGCAGCAAAAGCCCTCCCAAAAAATGTATGAACATCGACTTATCGCGGGTTTCCGCAATAGTTGCAGACAAAAACGCACTGCCCAGAACTATTATGAGAATAATCAGCGCCGTTATAATACATGAGATATTTATAGCTTCCAGTCCATTAATAAAAACATAAAACCAACCCAATATATTCTCAAAATTTATCATTATTATAGACTCCTAAAATGCTTTTATTAGATACAATATAATTCAAAATGGCAGGAATACACTTTCATTTCTCTTTTTGACTGCGCAGTTCTTTTAAAAAATGTTCGGCATTTACAGCTTCTTTAGTTTGCGGTGCAAATGTTAAAATATACTCATAACACTTCATGGCACGAGTATTGTCATTATTTTTACGATAGAAATCCCCTAACCACAATGCCGCCTTGGCGGCAGTAGCAATGTCCGGATTCATCAGTAAAGACAGCTCAGCGCAGCATGCGGCGTAGCGGGGTCTATTCATGCCTGCCAGAAGCTGTGCTTTCAACCAGTTTATTTCAGGGTTGAGTCGGAGTTCAGGACGAATGTCCAGAGAATTATCCAGGTAATCCATAGCATCGGCATAACGTTTACTTATTAAGGCATTGCGCAAACTGATCAAGGCTCCGTCGGCCTCCAGTAAATATCTTCTGCTCATGGTTTTGCTTGCTGAATCCATTTTCGAATAAAGGCTTAAGGCACGGTCAAAACCATCGAAAAACAATGCCAGATCGGCTTCAAGTATATAGTAATTTCTGAGAAAAACTCCGGAAAGTTTTTTCGGGTTTATCTCTTTGAATAACTTGCGAGCCAGCTCCCTTTCAGCAAGATAATAGAAATTCATCCTGCCCAGCTCCAGGTTTACGGTATCAACATTAATATTATTATTTCTAAGCAGATTCAATTCTTCAACTGCCTCTTTATATTTTTCAGCTTCAAGCATCTTCTCGAATTTTATACGATAAAAAAAAGCGAACAGCGCATCTGACGGAATTACGATTTCACTCGCAATTATTTCTTTGTAAAAATCTTCAGCAATCATTTCCATTTTAAAAAAAGGTATTGCAACTGCCAAGAAACGGTAAGCATCAGAACTCAGCGGAGTATCATAACGCTTTGTCCAAATCTCTGAGAGCATGGCTTTGGCCTGCTCGTCAGATACTGCTGCCGGAGCAAAATCTGGTTCAACCAGAATATCGTAAGCTCCGATTCGATATCTATCTGGTCGAAAATAATAAAGATTTCCATGCGGGATGCTCTTAAACTGCTGCATTTGCATGCCGTCGATTACCAGTGTTGCGCAATGTTCCCAGCTCATATCTGCGGTTTCAGATGCCGTACTCCCCATTAATGCGCCGAGTTCAGTTTTAACCATCGGTACAAACATTTCACTACGGATAATTTCCATCTGCTTCTCGCCGGGAAATTTTAAAGCGGCGATGGCAAAATATTGCCATTGCTGGTTGGCATGAAAATATTCAAATTTATGGATTCCCGCTGTAAGCATTATTTGGCCGCTGAATTCGCCACGTAACCCGCGGTGAACAGAGTGTCGCCCCGGCCATGATACAACCTCCCGACCGTCGATGAGAATAAATGAAGCATCGGTAGAAGCAGTATAAAACGTGTATTCTCCTGCTTGTTCAATATTCAAAAAACCACGATAAATATTCAAGGAATTAAATGGACGCCCTGCCCTGTTCATGCCGGTATAAACCCGGTGAACAATACCGCATTTTTCATTTCTTGTGTTCTTTTCCCATTGTTCTCTAAAGTCGTCAACATCAGCTATCGTTACATTGCTGCCCCTTCGATAATACTGAAGCACCCCTGAATGCTGTTGAGCAAGTTTATTTTTAACAGGATTATCACGGTATTCCAACTTAAACTTCGTACCAGACTCCGGATTAAAAAATATTTCAATCCGGCCGCCTGCCCGGTTAATAACAGTGAGCGGCATGACTTTTCCTGTGATATCAAATAATTGAAACCCTTTTATATTGCGAGGAATAAAAAAAATAAGATGAGCGGATTTACCTGCTGAACCTTCCGGCACAGTAACTTCACGATATAGTTCTGCGCATATATTCCAAGAAAATATTGCCAATGCCGAAATCAATAATTTTTTTT
>JAAYPP010000022.1 GCA_012519765.1 Lentisphaerota bacterium | reverse complement strand
TCCACAAAAAAGTGTTCGACCAGTACGCCGTGAAACATCGAATGCATTCCGGTAACCGGATCACAAACGGCCATTGCCCCGAAAGTATCGCCATGATAACCTGAGCGCACCGTCAAAAGGCGTTTGCGTTTCGGGAAGCCGGCGGCAAGCTGGTATTGTAACGCCATTTTTATCGCTACCTCCACGCTGACCGAGCCGGAGTCGGCAAGAAACACACATTGAAGCGCGTCCGGAGTCAAAGCAAGCAGACGTTCCGCCAGTTCAACCGCCGGGCGGTGAGTCAGGCCGCCGAACATCACATGCGCCATTTTTGCCATCTGTACAGTCAGAGCGTGATTCAGTACCGGATGATTATAACCGTGAATTGCCGCCCACCACGAGGACATGCCGTCAATCAGTTCGCGTCCGTCTGTCAATCGGATGCGGACACCGGCAGCCGATTCCACGGCAAAAACCGGCAAGGGATTGAGCATTGAGGTGTAGGGATGCCAAAGATGTTCCCGATCGAATTTCAAAAAATCATTCATCATTTTTATTCCGACGGCAGCAAAAGCATCGGGGAATGCGATGGCATAACTTCAAAACCCATCGATCGGTAAAATCCTTCAGACCCGGGAGTGCTGATCAACCCAATCCAGTCAATGCCGCGTTTTTTCAGGCGTCGGACAATTTCAAGCACCAGCATTTTGCCGATACCCTGCCCGCGATGACTACGCAACACCACAACATCCTGAATATAGGCATCGCTGACGCCATCTGAAATAGCGCGTCCCATACCGACGATCTGTGTTCCTTCATAAGCGGCCACAAAAACAGTTGAACGCCGGATGATCTGAGGAATGAATTCGCCGTTTCCAAAAGATTCGTTCCACCATCCGGCATCTTTATACAACGCCATGATCTGTTCGAGATCAGCGTTTCTGACTGCTTTGACCCTAATTACTGACACGTGTTTTATTTCCCGATAATGAAGAAATAACGAAAAGCGATATCCAGCGAGGCAATCACCATACTGCCCGCAGCCACCGGTATGCCATAGCGCATGAAACTGCCGTAACTGATATTCACGCCCGCCTTTGAGGCAATGCCGACAGTTACCATATTGGCCGCAGCGCCGGTCAGCGCACCATTACCGCCCAAGCAAACACTGAGCGCCAACGCCCACCACAACAGACGAGTCATTTCGGGATTACCGGCAAAAACCGGAGTAGCCGCGATAAATGCCGAAACGATACTGACCATGGCCGCCGTATATGAAACATTATTCATCAGCATTGCCGCTATTCCGCTGAGCCACATGATAGTCATGATAATCAACAGCGGATTCCAGCCGGTCATGAAATTCAACACTTTGCCGAATTCCAACATCAGACCGACTTCCTCGGCGCCGCGAACTATCACAAACAGACCGAGAAAAAAGAACAGTGTGTTCCACTCAACTTTCTCCAGCATATGGTCAAGATTGACCTTGCAGACGACCAACCCAAGCGCGGCTCCGGCCATCGCCACCACACTGGGTTGAATACCAAGCATACCGTGGAGCAAAAAACCGACAATAGTCAATGTCATGACAATCCCGCCACGTTTCATGTTGACAGGATCAGTAATCGCTGCTTTTTCGTTAATTTCCATCACCCGCGCGCGCTGTTCGACTGTCACTTTCATACGTTTACTGTAATATAACGATAACGCCGCACAATAAATCACCATCACAATAATCACAGTCGGCGACATGTTGACAATAAAATCCATAAAACTGAGATTAGCTTCCGAACCAATTATCAGGTTCGGCGGATCCCCGATCAAGGTTGCGGTACCGCCGATATTTGAGGCCATAGTTTCCGCCATCAAAAACGGCATTACCGGAACGCCCAACTCCGCCGCCACCAACAACGTTACGGGTGCGACCAGCAGAATCGTGGTCACGTTATCCAGAAACGCCGAAAGTACCGACGTGGAAATCACGAGCAAAATCAGAGTTCGTATTGGTGATCCTTTGGCAATTTTCGCACTTTTAATCGCCACATACTGAAACAACCCGGTGCCGCTCAGGATATTGACCAGAATCATCATTCCGGCCAGTGTGAAAATAACGTCGAAATTGACATATCGCGAATAAGTGTCCAGTTTTGAATACAGATCTTGATGCCCTGTAATTTCCGGAGACACCGGTATTTGTGGTGCCGAAACAGCCTCTATATGCTGACCGACTTCCGAATCTAGCTTTTCCGGGGCATGGTGAGCCGGACCTGGCAGGATGAACAGCAACATGATGGAAGCGCCAAACATAGCGGCAGCGGTTTTATTGATTTTTTCTGAGGCAATTACAATATAAGTACCGAGGAACACGATAGTTCCGAACCAAAAAGTGAAATTCATTTTATCCTCTTAAAATTTTGGTCATAATATCTGCGATGGTTATCATGCCCTTGTATTGATTTTTTTCATCAACCACCGCAATGGTTTGAGCTTCCCCGCGAACCAGACTGATGGTAAACTGAATCAGCGACGCCGAAGGCAAAATAGTCTTTTGGGCCGGGGTTATATATTCATTGACCGTCTGTGAATATTCTTCGTGGAAAATCTTATTGAATGGTTCGAAGTTATTCAAAAAATTAACATTTTTCATCATAAACAGATATTCCGGAATTGATCTGTGGATCACTTCCGCAGCATTGATCATTCCGAAAAATGTTCCGTCCGGTCCAACCACCGGCAACGAGTCAGTACGGTCACGGACAAAACGGTCTAACGCTTCTTGAAGCGGAGTTCCCGGGGTTACCGGTTCGGTTGCACAGGACATGATATCTTCAGCGGTAATATCTTTTTTCAGACGGACACCGTCACGATCAAGATGGGCCAATACTTCTTCACCATCACGGCATTTCGATATTTTGTCGAGATTTTCCGGTACCGCCAGATATTTGGCAAAAGCGGTCAACATTTTCAGATAAGTATCAGAAGTATTTTCCGAAATCAACGACATAATCACGACTCTTGAAGGGGCGGCATCATTTTCTTTGAGCCTGACCGGTTCATTGAGAATAGCGACGGCGACATAAAGATCCTCGATTTGGGAGAGTCTCAAATGCGGCAACGCCACACCGTCGTAAGGAATCATGATTGAATCTTCTCTTTCAATCATCTGTGTAGCCAGTTCTTCCGGATTAAGAGTCAACTCCGTGCCACTGATCACTTTATTGACAATGGTTTCATAAATTGCCTTGCGTCCGCCACCGGTTTCCACATTAAAAATAAGATGCGGATTGAGAATTGAAGACAACTTCATAAATCACCTCATGAATTTACATGTTTTGGATCACATTTTCCGCGAATTTTGAACACGATACTTCGGTTGCACCCGTCATCAGGCGGGCAAAATCATAAGTAACAATTTTTTGTGATATGCTGCGCTCAATGCCATGAATCAGCAAGTCCGCAGCCTCTTCCCAGCCGATATGACGCAACATCATTTCTCCGGAAAGTGCCAGCGAACAAGGATTAACTTTGTCCATACCGGCATATTTGGGGGCGGTCCCATGGGTTGCCTCAAATACAGCATGTCCGGTCAAATAATTAATGTTGGCGCCGGGCGCAATCCCGATACCGCCGACACAAGCCGCAAGCGCGTCGGAAACATAATCGCCGTTAAGGTTGAGTGTGGCAATCACGTCATAATCTTCAGGCCGGGTCAGTATCTGCTGTAAAAATGCGTCACAGATACAATCTTTGACCAAAATTTTGCCGACCGGCGGATTCCCTCCGCAGTCATCCCAGCCGACCGCGACATCCGAAAATTCACGGCGCACCAGGTCATATCCCCAGTTTTTGAATCCGCCTTCAGTAAATTTCATAATATTACCTTTATGCACCAGAGTAACACTGCGCCGCTTTTGAGCAACTGCATAATTGATCGCGGAACGAATCAATCTTTCGGAACCATCTCTGGAAACCGGCTTGATACCGATGGCTGAACTTTCAGGGAAGCGAATCTTCTTCACCCCCATTTCATTCTGCAAAAAGGAGATGACTTTTTTGACTTCAGGAGAATCTGCCGCCCACTCAATACCGGCATAAATATCTTCGGTATTTTCACGAAAAATCACCATGTCGGTATTTTCAGGATGCTTGACTGGCGAAGGTACTCCGCTGAAATACTGCACCGGACGAACACAGGCATAAAGATCCAGCTGCTGACGCAAAGCCACATTCAAAGAACGTATCCCCCCTCCGACCGGAGTAGTCAAAGGACCCTTGATTGCGATCAGGTATTCGCTAATAATTTCGATCGTGTCCTGCGGCAACCATACCTGCTCATTATATACCCGATTGGCCTTTTCTCCGGCAAACACTTCCATCCAGGAAATTTTTCGTTTACCGCCGTATGCTTTTTCAATGGCATGATTCCACATCCGCATGGAGGCACTGGTAATATCCCCGCCGATCCCGTCTCCCTCGATATAAGCAACAATCGGATTATCCGGAACGTTTAGCTTGCCGTCTTGGGCAAGAGTGATTTTTTCGCCTGGCGGAATCACGACATGTTGATAACTTTTCATTTTATTACTTCTCTCTTTCTCTTCATTGGGTTTTAATTAAAAAAATAATTCGTTTAATATAGCATTATCTGCGGTTCTTGCCAGCTTTTAGCAGCTTGTCGAAATCAGCAGTATTTTAATCCAGCCAATTTGTATTTGCCCAGAGTTCAAGTTAATTTGTGGACTTTGATTTAATGGAGAAAATACTATGGAAAAACTTAATATCGACGGCATTGAATTTACTGGATATTCAATTCCTACAGCATCTGCCAATATTTTGCTGATTAACGCCGCACGTGGTTTTTTGGGTTGCGGTTATTTCAGCGTTGAAACAGCCGATCGCCTCGGGGAAATCGTCGCGATTGTCAGCGGAGTCAAAAATTATGATGATATGCTGAACGCAACCGTAAAAAAAGTCAGTGCCGCCGCTGCCGAAGCCGGAATAACTCCCGGCATAACCGGGCGCGAAGCATTGAAGATGATGAGGTAATCAATGAAAGTTGTCGCTGATGATAAAATCCCCTTTCTCAAAGGTGTTTTAGAACCTTATGCCGAAGTCGTCTATTTGCCGGGCGCGAAGACCGCCGCCGCCGATGTTCACGATGCCGATGCGCTGATTACCCGTACCCGCACTAAATGCCACGCCGCACTGCTTAAAGACTCAAATGTAAAATTTATTGCTACAGCTACCATCGGATATGATCATATCGATACCGAATATCTGGATAAAAACGGTATTGCCTGGACTAATGCGCCTGGCTGTAATTCCGGTTCAGTTGCCCAATACTTAACTTCCGCATTATTGAATTTGGCGGTAAAATATAAATTTAAACTTCATGAAAAAACGCTCGGCATTATCGGCGTCGGAAATGTCGGTACCAAAGTAGCTAAAATTGCCGATGCGCTCGGAATGAAGGTTATTTTGAACGACCCGCCACGTGCGGCCAAAGAAGGAGATTCGCAATTCACCTCACTTGGCGCACTGATAAAAGAAGCAGACATCATAACTATGCATGTGCCGCTCGCTGATGATGGCGATTACCCGACGTATTACCTGGCAGACAATGAATTCTTTTCCAGAATGAAGCAGGGTGCTTTTTTTATCAATTCGTCACGCGGCGAGGTATGCGATGGCGAAGCGTTGATATATGCGTTAAGTTCCGGCAAATTATCCGGAGCAGTTCTTGACGTTTGGGAAAACGAGCCGGATATTGATCAGGAACTGATGAAAATGTTGGATTTCGCGACACCGCATATTGCCGGATATTCAACTGACGGAAAAGCTAACGGTACCGCTATGAGCGTTAATGCCGTGGCCGACTTGTTTAACCTCCCACTGAAAAACTGGTATCCTGACGACGTTCCGTCACCCCCCAACTCAATAATAACCGCAGTTGATTCCGGAAATTTTGAACGTGACCTGCTGACCGTGGTCAGTCAGTCATATAATCTGGCTGAAGATAGTACACGTTTGCTCAATTCCCCATCAACATTCGAAAAGCAACGCGGCGATTATCCGTTGCGTCGCGAATTTTATGCTTATTCCGTGCGCGGGCGCATGTCTCCGGCATTGCGCAAGACACTATCCGGGCTTGGATTCAAAATACAGGAATGATCACATGTACAATGCAGTAATATGCCGTTACCATGAAATTGCCACCAAAGGCAATAACCGGCACATGTTTGAAAATCAATTGATCGAAAATCTCCGTTATCTGCTTCGCGGCATTCCTGATCTGCGAATTTCCAAAGTTCGCGGACGGATCTGGATTGAAAGACGCGACCGGGAATTTTTCTCTTCTGAAGAACTTACCGGAATAGACCGTTATCTCAATTATGCTTTTGGCATTGAATCGTTCTCCCCGGTAATCATGGGGCCGGCAAACATGGAATTTATCCGCGCTACGGTAGCCAGTAAAGCGCGAGAAATCTTTGCCAGACGATTTGCCAGACAGGAACGCGTCTCTTTTGCAGTAAGAGCACGCCGCAGCGACAAAAAATTTCCTTTGCGTTCCAAAGAGATTGAAATCGATATCGCGGAAGTAATTGATCGCGAGTTCAACCAAAACGAGGGCCTTTACGTCGACTTGAATCACCCCGACATCACGGTTTTTTGCGAAGTACGGGATGAATTTGCTTTCGTCTATTTCGAACGACAGAAAGGACCGGGAGGTCTTCCGGTCGGCAGTAATCCGCCGGTATTGGCTCTTTTATCGGGGGGCATTGACTCCCCGGTCGCCTGCAGCATGCTGCTGAAGCGCGGTTGCCGGGTTCATTTTGTCACTTTTCATAGTTCGCCATATACGCCGCCCGAAACCTGTTCCAAGGTCAAAAGAATTGCCGATGTGCTGAACCGCCACCAGCATCCCGGAAAATTATTTCTCTGCAATCTGGTTGAAATCCAGAAAGCGATCAGAGACAACTGCAATCCGCGTTTGCGTACCGTGCTTTATCGCCGGATGATGTTCCGCATCGCGGAAAAGCTGATGTCGCTTTGCGGAGCACGAGCTCTGGTTACCGGTGAATCGGTAGGACAAGTAGCCAGTCAGACCATCACCAATCTTGGTACCATTGATGAAGCGATTTCAACTCTGGTTTTACGCCCGCTGATTGGAATGGATAAAAATGAAACCATTAATATCGCTCGCAATATCGGAACCTTCGATTTGTCATCTGAGCAAGTGCCTGACAGTTGCACAGTTTTTGCTCCAGACCAGCCGGCAACTGCGGTAGCATTAGACAAAGCACAGCGGGAAGAACAAAGACTTGGTGATTTTTGGGCAGTGCTCGATGAAATAATCAAAAACTGCGAAATTTATACCGGCGAGGAATAACTATGAAGTATATCGGAGCTCATGTCAGCGCAAGCGGAGGCGTGGAAAACGCTCCGTTGAATGCAGATGCTATCGGTGCGAACGCCTTTGCGTTGTTTACCAAAAATCAGCAGCAATGGCGGGCTGCGCCGCTCAGGCAGCAGAGTATCGACGCATTCAAGGCGAATTGTCAAAAATTGAATTTTCCACCGCAGTCAATTCTTCCTCACGACAGTTACCTGATTAATCTCGGACAGCCCACTTCGGAAGGTCTTGAGAAATCCCGGAAGGCGTTTATCGACGAAATGCACCGCTGTCATCAGCTTGGCTTGATCTATTTGAATTTCCATCCAGGAGCACACTTGAAACAAATCAGCGAGCAGGAATGCCTTTCGCGGATTGCCGAATCAATCAATATCGCCCATCATGAGGTTCCGGAAGTGACCGCAGTTATTGAAAACACTGCGGGGCAAGGCTCAAATGTCGGATTCAAATTTGAACATCTCGCTCAAATAATTGAAAAAGTTAAAGATCAGAGTCGCGTCGGAGTATGTCTTGATACCTGCCACACTTTTGCCGCCGGCTATGATTTGCGAACCACAGAGGATTGTGAACGCACCTTTGCCGAATTTGAACGGATAGTCGGTTTTAAGTGGCTTCGCGGAATGCATCTTAATGATTCAAAATCAAACTTTGAAAGCCGCGTTGACCGCCACAATTCACTCGGCAAAGGATTGCTCGGTGAAAATGTTTTCCAATACATTATGCAGGATTCGCGCTTTGACGGCATTCCCCTGATCCTGGAAACTATTGAACCGACCTTATGGCAACAGGAAATTGCGTGGTTACGTTCAATCACAAAAAACTGACCGCACGGAAACAAAAAAAAACGGAATCACCTACGTGATCCCGTTTTTTTAAAATAAATAAGCAGATTTATTCAACCGGCTTGGTTTTCGGTAATGCAAAAACTTGCTCTTCAGCTATGCGTTTTTCTTTGAGCAGAACATCAATACGCTCAAAACGTTTCATCACATTTCTTTTTTTCTTGATCTTGCCGCCAATCTTCAGGCTTGCATGTAGTGACATTTTTTACCTCTCAACTTTATGGTTAATTAAAACTGTTATACATAATAAAAAACAAAGTGTTAATATGCCGTGAAATTTCTCTATTTCAAATAAAATAATAGATTTTCTGATTGATTCTGAAAAAGTCGTCGTTGAATTATCCAGACAACGCAGTACTTAATTTTTGTTCAGCGTCGGCGATCCTGGTCTCTGCGAGTAAAGTGTGAAAATTACCTTCCATCAGACCGGGAAGATCGAAAAATGAAATATTATAACGGTGATCAGTCACTCGGTTTTGCGGAAAATTATAGGTACGGATACGCTCACTGCGGTCGCCGGTTCCAACCTGAGCCCGCTTATCGGCTGCCTGCTTGGCCAACTCTTCCTGCTGGAGCTTCTCAAGCAGGCGGGCACGCAGAATCCGCATGGCAATCTCTTTATTGCGATGCTGAGATTTTTCCTGTTGACTGGCTACTGAAAATCCTGTCGGTATGTGAGTTACCCGCACAGCCGAGTCAGTAGTATTGACACACTGTCCTCCGGGGCCTGATGAACGAAAAACATCAAACCGTAAATCGTCAGGCTTGATTTCCAGTTCGACCTCCTCAGCTTCAGCCAATACCGCAACCGTGACCGTAGAAGTATGAATTCTTCCTCCGGATTCAGTGGCAGGAACTCTTTGAACCCGATGTACGCCGGACTCAAATTTCATTGTCGCAAAAACATCATCCCCGTCAATCGAGAATGCCACGTTTTTGATTCCGCCCAAATCGCTTTGCGCAAAATCAAGGGTTTCAACTTTCCAGCCTTGGCTGTCGGCAAATTTCTGATACGCCCGATAAAGCTCTCCGGCAAAAAGTGCCGCCTCTTCGCCGCCGGCGGCCGGATGTATTTCAATAATCACGTCTCGAGATTCATTGATATCCGGAGGCAACAGCGCGAGCTTGATAATATCTTCCAGCTGCCTAATCTCGGTTTCCAACGACTCAATATCCGATTCAATCATCTCGATCAACTCGGCATCCTTTTCATCACCAAGCATCTTCCGGTTTTCATCAAGTCTACGGACTGCATTGCACCAGCGCTCATAATTTTCAAACAGCTGGACGAGCTTGAGGTGTTCCCGTGAAACCTGCTTACATTCGGCAGGCCGTGAATAAATCGACGGGTCATTCAGCTTGATTTCAAGTTCAGCGGCACGAACGCGCAGTTTTTCAATATAGTGTTCGATATCTTCCGGAGTCATATAAAGGATATCCCGAGAAAACAAAAAACCTGCATGAATTCAAAAAAAAACATGCAGGTTTCAAATTAAAATGCTTACTTCGCAGCTTTGCCCGCACCATAACGCTGACGAAAACGTTCAACGCGACCGGCAGTATCGACAAATTTCTGTTTCCCAGTAAAAAACGGATGACATTTGGCGCAGATACCCACGCGAATTTCCGGACGAGTGGATTTAATCTCCCAAACTTCGCCACAGGCGCAGATCACCTTTGCATCCTCATATTTCGGGTGAATTTCTTTTTTCATTTTCCAAAACCTCGTGTTATTGTTATTTGTTGGCTGTGATTTATATTTAAAAGAATAGAATATAGTTTCTAGAGTTTAATTTACAAACTGAGATCATGAATTTTGAAATTTTTTAAGGAGCATTTATGAAAGAGAACCGACCACTTTGGGCACCTTGGCGTATAAAATTTATCCGTGAAAAAAAAGAGAAACGCTGTTTCATGTGCGATCAAAAAAAACCTGCCAAACACTATCCGGAAGAAGAATTAATTGTCCATCGCGGAAAACAAGTCTTTGTTATACTCAACCGCTACCCCTATAATTCAGGTCATCTGCTGATCGCACCTTACCGTCATGTCGCCGATATCGCTGTTCTGACCAAGACCGAACGCCTGGAAATAATGGATTTAGGCGTAGATGCCAAGAACGTTCTAGACAAACTCATGCACCCCGACGGGTATAACGTCGGATTCAATTTGGGACCAGCTGCAGGCGCCGGTATTGCCGACCACATTCACATGCATCTTGTTCCACGCTGGGTTGGCGACTGCAACTTTATGCCGGTAATCGGCGATTCACGAGTAGTTCCGGAAGCGCTTGAAACCACCGCTAAACTGATCAGAGATGCCTGGGTATAAAAAATGCGCGGACAACAAGTGCCGCGCATTCTTCTGTAATGATCGCTGATATCAACGATTTACTTTATCAGTGACTTCTGAACGTTCTTATCGCCATGCCATACTCCAATCAAAGACGTACAGATATACATCGATGAGAAGAACCCGACGACCACCCCGATACCCATCATAAAGACGAAATCATTGATCGAAACTCCACCGAAGAAGAACATTATCAACAACACCAAGAGTGTTGTTCCGGAAGTCAAAACGCTTCGGCTCAAGGTTTGATTAACGCTCAAATCAATAACATTCCAGAATGACGAATCGACTCCGAGTTTCTCATTTTCTCTCACCCGGTCAAAGATAACAATCGAGTTGTTGATCGAATAACCGATAATCGTCAATACGGAAGCCACCACCGGCAGTGAAATCTGGCGCCCGCATACCAGGTAAATGCCGACACTGAGAATAACATCATGAATCAGTCCGAAGACTGCGGCAAAACCATAATTGAATTCAAAACGCAGCGCGACATAAAACATGATACCGATAAATGCGATAAATGTCGCCAGCAGCGCCATCTTGGTAAACTGCATTCCGACCAGTCCGCCAACAGAATTTTCCTGTGATCCTGAAAATTTGGCAGCAGGAAATTTCGAGGTCAATAATTTGCTGATCGCATGACTGTCGGAAACGGCATCACCAGATGATTGATGTCCGGAAGACGGAACTACAATTTCCAGCTTCTTTTCGGCCCCGCTGCTGCTTGATTTATAGGCAATGCGGGTATTGTTGTAACCTGCGGCAACCAGCGCGCTTTCAATATCTTTCTGGGGTATGGCATCCTGATAATCAAAGGTAATCTGCTGACCACCGGTAAAATCAATGCTGAATGACGAGGTACCGCGCACCAGTCCGGCAACCAAACTCAATGTGACCAAAATCACCGCTACCCAGAGCACTACAATACGATATTTCATGACCTGGAAATTTGGATGCTCAAAAAGTTGCATCATTGACAATTTTTTGATCGTTCTGACACGGTCAACCAAATCAAAGAGCAGTCTTGAAAGGAAAAGAGCCGTAAACAGACACGAAGCAATCCCCAGACAAAGAGTTACCGCGAACCCCTTTACTGCGCCGGTTCCGAAATACATCAAAATCAGTCCGACAAAAAACGTCGTCAAATTGGAATCGACGATAACGGTAAACGCCCGGCTATAACCGTTGTCAATTGCCGTGGTAATGCTGCGTCCGGAATTAAGTTCTTCACGGATACGTTCATAAATCAGAATATTGGCGTCAACCGACATCCCGATAGCAAGAATAATCCCACCAATACCAGGCAGCGTCAGAGTTGAATCAAAAGCGGCCATGGCACCAAGCAGAACGACAAAATTGCAGAGAAGTCCGATCACTCCGATAATACCAGGCAAACGGTAATAAAAAATCATAAACAAACCGACCAGCAGCATTGAAATAATGCCCGCCCAGACGCCCTGACGAACGTTGTCGGCGCCCAGTGTCGGATCAGTGTCAAACATTCCATCAATACGGATTTTCAGCGGCAGACTGCCGCTGGTCAACGCATTGGAAATATTCTGTATCTCTTCTGAGGAAAATCGTCCTGAAATTTCCGCACTGCCGGTAGTAATAGCATCATTGATAACCGGCGCGCAATAAAGTTTTTCATCAAGGACAATACCCAGCAGACGACCAATATTTTTCGAGGTAACTTCGCCGAATTTTCGGCGGCCTTCGTTGTTGAAACGAAGCAAAATTTTGCGCTGACCGAATTCATCGGTAGTCGGCCATGCCTCAGCAATCCCTTTGCCATCCATTTCCGGACTGTTTTTTACCAAATAATAGCGTTTCACCGCTTTTTTGTCTTTCTGAATATCCGTAGTTTCCATGATCGAATATCCGATCGGAGAGATAAAACCTGACGGGTCGGCTAGATAATCCTGGATGAACTCATCACTTTTTTCGTGAACCAGACAAAAACGCAGTTTTGCACTCATCTTTATCAGTTCCAGAAGCTTGAGTTTTTCCTCCTTGGTCACAACCGGAACGCGAAGCGAAATAAAACGCCCGCCTGCAGGCGAAATTTCCGATTCGAAAATCTTCTGGCTTTCCATCCTGGTACGCAGGGTTTCAATCGCGATATCGCGAAAATGGTCAAAACGGTCGGCGGCATCAAAAACCTCTTTCTTGCCGTCGGCACCTGTAGTTTCCTGCTTTTCCGGAATCAACTCCAACAAAAACTCGACACCGCCGTTGAGGTCCATACCCAAACGGATCGAACTGCCTGATTTCTTACGCACCAAACTGATAACATCGCGGTTGTCCTGAAGATCTATACCTTTGACTAGGCTGGTCATATCTACACCCAGCGAGTCAGCGGCATCAAGTACTGCCTGCGACGAATAAATGCTGTTGTCAGCACTCTGTTTTTCCTTGGCAACAGCAATAACTTTGGCAATCTCCGGATCATTGCTGTTTGTGGCAAGAGAGTTTAATGTTTCGTAAAAATCGCGAGGAGTAAGCGGATACATTGAAAGGCCGAAAATTGCCATCACAATAATAGCGACAGTCAACCTGAAAGCATAAGGCCGTTTATTCATCTCTAGTGTTCTTCTTTATTATTATTTTTTGTTTTCAACGGCGTTGTCATCAACAACAGAGCTGATTCCGAACTTGGCAACTTCGATTTTGACACTATCAGCGATTTCGACCAAGAATGACTGATCTTTGATTTCAGCAATCTTACCGTACAATCCGCCGGCGACAATTACCCGCTGACCGCGTTGCAGGCTGTCAATCATCTGTTGACGTTTCTGCTGCTGTTTCTTCTGTCCGCGGCTGGTCATCCAGATCATGATGATAATAATTACCGCAAAAGGAACCATCGTGACCAAAAAGTTTTGGGAGCCCTGCGCCTCAGGAGCGTTGGCGGTAGCAATAGTGATTGCGTTTAACATTTGCATTTTCCTCTGTTGTTTTTACTTTGTATTTAACGTTGCTGTTTCACTTCTGACAATGAAAACTATTTCGGTTAAACTACATCAAAAGCGCTGAATAGCAAATAGGTCAAAATGCTAATTTGCTAGCAAATAATGGGATTAATAACTGTTTGACACGGTTGTTCACGGACATCGCCGCGTCCACGATTCAGCATATTTCATACCAGCACATATTCAAGAATTTTAGCGGCGATCACTGATTTTGCGGCTGAATCAAGTTCAATAATCCGTCCGTCACGGCTGATCAAAGTAACGGCATTCTGATCAGAACCGAATCCGATTCCCGGGCGGCTGACATCATTTAATACAATCCAGTCCAGGTTTTTGCGTTTCTGTTTATCAATCGCGTTTTCCATCAGGTTATCGGTTTCAGCCGCAAAACCGACCAAAATGCAGTCCGGATTCTTTTGTTCGCCAAGTGTTTTCAGAATATCTTCGGTACGTTCCAGCTCAATGGTCAGATTGCCGTCGGTCTTTTTCATTTTATGCTCCAGCTGTTTGACCGGGCGATAATCAGCGACCGCCGCCGCCATAATTATCGCATCGGCATCTGCTGCGCTGGAATGTATTGCCGTTGCCATTTCTGCGGCGCTTTCAACTCGAATGGTGTCCACCCCAGGTGGCGGCGCAATCGTCACCGGGCCACTGACCAGAACAACCTGATGTCCGGCGGTCGCGGCGGCGCCAGCTATGGCATAACCCATTTTACCGCTGGAAAAATTGGTTATGAAACGCACCGCATCAATCCGTTCGCGAGTCGGTCCCGCGCTGACTACTATTTTCATAAAAAGTCCTCATTCCGCTACTATTAAAACCATTTAAAATAGCATTATTCGGCAACTGTCGCCAGGATATTGATAAAATATTTTTTGTCCCTGTTTTGCGACACCATGTTTTTCCAGTATCAGAAATTTGTTTTCTCCGTCCATATTGATTTGCCAGCTTGAAATGTTATTTTAAAAGTTCATTATCATACTCATTTCAAATTCATTTTCAGGGGGTTGTCAATGCCGGAAGAGTCTCAGGAATATTTAAAAGTTGCGCGAATTATGACCGATGCCGCGCGTGAAGCGGAATTTTTCAATGGTACCTTGGAAGTAATACCGGAAATCTGCGAAATCGAAAAACGTTTTTTTATCGCATTGATCCTTGAACTTAAACGTCTGGATCGGGATGAACTTGCTCAGGATCAGTTATCATGTCTTTTCAACTTCGTGAGTGTGTCAGCTGCCAGCGCGGTATGCGAATGGAGCTGCGGAACCGAACCGGATTTCAACTTCGACTGTATTTTCAGCGCTGAAGACGATATCATCAGCAGCGAAACTGTGCTGCTGCAACTGCGCCGTACTGAAGTCGCGAATGTTATGGCGGACGCATTCTTTGCCGGTTTCGGCGATAACCGCAATGATGTTGAAGCTGATCCGCTGCTGACACTGCTTGAAGCTTTAAAATGGAACTGGCGTATCACCGCTCATCTGGCGTTGGGTGCCATGGAGTCACAATAATGTTCATAATCGCTGCCGCAACCGAAATATCCGAAGGTGCTTCGCCGGAACGATTGGTAACCGCGCTGATTCTGATTTTGCTGGCCGGTCTCGGAGGAGGTTTGGCGGCAAAAAAACTTCATCAGCCGCTGATTCTGGGTTATATTCTGGTCGGCGCGCTAGTCGGAATTCCGTATAAATTATTTTTTGACGCTTCATCGCATGTGGCCTTCCAAGCCACCGCCAATATCGGTGTTGCGCTGCTCCTGTTTTCAATGGGACTGGAATTTTCTAAAAAAGACCTCAAGTCGATTCGCCAAGTCGCAGTATGGGGCGCACTGATTCAAGTCGGGGTTACGCTGGTTATTGCTTTTGTAATTGGCAAAATCCTTAAGCTCGACACGGTCGCGGCACTGCTTTTCGGCGTCGCATTTGTTTCCACCAGTACCGCAGTAATTTTAAAAACGCTGGTCAGCAAAAATCACATGGGAACGCTGTCCAGCCAGGTGATGATAGGAATGTCGATTGTTCAAGACCTGACCGTCGTGCCTTTGATGATTCTGGTTTGCAACATCAACAACCTGGACAAAGGCATGATGATGTTTCTTAAGCCGCTTGTGCTGGGCGCTGTTTTTATGGTTTTCATGATGCTCATAGGTACCCGACTGGTGCCACGGATGATAAAATTTGTCGCACGCTGGAATTCAAAAGAACTTTTTCTGCTCGCTGTAACCGCGCTCGGGCTCGGTTTCGGCTACATTTCCAATTTGATGGAACTCTCTTTCTCGTTCGGAGCGTTTCTAGCCGGAATTGTCCTGAGTGATTCCGATTACGGGAAAAAAGCTCTGTACGAACTGATGCCGGTACGCGATTTGTTCAGTATGCTCTTCTTCGTTTCCGTCGGCATGTTGCTGAACTGGCATTATCTGATCGATAATTTCTGGCTGGTACTGGCAATCATGTTCCTGACCAGTCTCGCCCGAACTATTCCTCTGGCGGCGATTACCGCTTTATACGGTTATCGCAACGTTATTCCGGTGGCAATGTTGTTCGGCATGATGGCAACTTCGGAGATTGCGTTTGTCGTAATCCAGTTCGGCCAGCTTAACGGTTTTTTCACTGAAGATGTTTACGCGCTGATTCTATGCGTGGTGGTGTGCTCGATGTTGTCCGGTCCGCTTTTAGACAATCTGACCAGACCGGTTTACAGTTTGCTGCGGAAAACCATCTGGAAAAGTCCGATCAGCACGATTACTATTCCGCCGCCCAGCCTGCGCGATCATGTCATCATCACCGGAAACGGCGAAGCGGTAAATTCGGCGGCAGTCCTGTTCAAGCGGCTTCAATTGCCTTACCTGATTATTGATTCAGATCATCGCTCATTTCAGAACAACCAGAAGGAATCGCTGGTTTCAATTTACGGTGATCCGCATCAGGAAGTAATTTTGGAATCGGCCGGCATCAGCCGCGCGAAAATTCTGTTGGCGATCGCGTCTTCTTTCAGCGAAAATCTGACGGTAATCAAAGTCGCGCGCAGACTGAACCCGGATTTGCCGATAGTCACCAGCGCCGAATCTGAAGAAGAGGCGAAGATGCTTCATGAATACAATATCTATGAACTGGTTCAGCCAAAACTTGAAGCCGGACTGGAAATAATCCGTCAGGCCTTGCTGAAAATGCAGATACCCACCATTGAAATTCAGAATTATCTGGATAAAGTCCGCCTCGACCAATACCGTCCACTGCTCGATTCCAAACCCGATTATCAACTGCTGAGCCGTATGCGCAGCTTTATCGGCATGGTTGAACTGAACTGGATACTGGTTCCCAACGACAGCCCGCTGAACGGAATATCCCTGAAAAATTCCCGAATCAGAACGGAAACCGGTATTTCAGTAGTCGGGGTCATGCGCAACGGCAATTTCATCTCCAATCCGGAACCCGACTTCCAGTTCGCCGTCGGCGACATGCTCGCCGCCATCGGCACTTTTGAACAGTATCAGAAATTTGAAAACCTGGCCAAGGGCGACCCCGCCAATAATCCACCCATTACCGCTGATACTGCCGAAGCATCAACTTCCTGAATTGACCGCTTTAAACTTTGCGCGCGCATTATGCGCGCGTGAAGTTTAGCGCAGACTTAAAACCTTTAAAAAATAGTTACACCATAATTGAAAAAAATATTTTCAATTTGAAAATGGACGAGTTGAGATGCTCTTGATTTTCGTAGCAGTGAGGATTATTTTAATAGGCTTTAACTCTGAAACAGAATTTATTTATGAGGTTATACCATGTCAGGACACAGTAAGTGGGCCAATATCAAGCACAAGAAAGATGCCGCAGATAAAAAGAAAGGACGGATTTTTTCACGTATCGCCAAAGAAATCATGGTGGCGGCGAAAGCCGGTGGCGCCGACGCCTCCGCTAATCCGCGGTTGCGTTCCGCATTATCCGCAGCCAAAGCCTCCAATATGCCCAATGACAATATTGAACGCGCCATCAAGAAGGGCACCGGTGAACTTGGCAATGTCATTTACGAAGAAATTGTTTACGAAGGCTACGGTCCCGGCGGTGTAGCTGTTCTTGTGGAGTGTCTTACCGACAACCGAAACCGTTCATCCAGCGAAGTTCGTACCGCTTTCGACCGTAGCAACGGCAATCTGGCAGCTTCGGGCGCGGTATCCCGGCTGTTCAGCCGAAAAGCGCATTTTGTCATCACCGGCGAAGCAGCGGATGAAGAAAAATTGATGGAGCTGACCTTGGATGCGGGCGCAGAAGATATTGAATGTGAAGATGGCTATGCCGAAATCTGGGCTGAACCGAACGCACTGGACGCCATTTCTGAAGCACTCAAAGCTGGCGGCATTACGCCGGATGAAGCTGAAGTTATTCAGCGTTCTGACCTTGTGGCTGAAATCACTGACGCGGCTACTGCCAATTCATTGTTGAAGCTGATTGACAAAATCGAAGATCTTGACGATGTCCAATCAGTCAGTCACAATGCCTCCATCAGCGACGAAATTCTCGAAACGCTGGAATGATTATACTGGGCATAGATCCGGCTATCCGGTGTTCCGGATATGCCGTCATCAAAGCTACGGCAGTTCGTGAAATGTCCGTAATTGATTGCGGCGTCATAAAAAATGACCGCAGCATGCCTCATACGGAATGCCTCCGCAGAATAGCTGGCGGAATCCGCGACCTGATAACCACTTATAATCCGGATGCCATTTCCATTGAAGATCCTTTTCTGGGCAAAAACCCGTCAACCGTAATCATTCTGGGAATGGCGCGCGGAGCAATCCTGGCGGTTTGCGGCGAACTCGGCGTGCCGGTATATCCTTACACCCCGACCACGGCCAAGCGGGCAGCCGTCGGCAACGGAAAGGCGGAAAAGGGACAAGTCGCACTGATCATGTCGGCAATGTTTCATCTCGAAGCTGAACAAATTCCGTTGGATGCCACCGACGCACTGGCGCTGGCACTTTGCCATGCCCAGAATGCGGTACGACCGGCATTGCAGATGTTAATGCCTAAAACACTATAATAACTTGCAGGAGCAATATCATGAGCATAAAATCTGGTTTATCAAGTAGCTGGTCATTCTGGATAACCGGAACCGTGCTGGCGTTTATGATTATTTTCATGCTGTATCTTTTTGACGATCCCCCGGGAATGAGCGACGGCATGCTGATGATCGCCGAATTCTGTCGGAAGACTGCGGAGGCAAAAACCATTTCCGAACCGCCGCCGCTGGACTGGCAAACCGGATTTCTGGGCGGCATTTTTATCGGTGCCATGGGCTGTGCTTTCATTTCCGGCAAATGGAAACTGCATTTCAAACCGGAAGGAATGTCTGGCAGCATACTAACCGGCGCCGGCAAAGCGGCGCTTACCGGGTTCGGTGGCGGTTTTCTGGTCATGCTCGGACTACAGCTCTCCGGAGACAGTTTCTTTGGGCAATGGGCTTCAGCGATCCAGCTGTCGCCTGGAGCATGGATTTTTCTCGGGGTATTCATTGCTGCAGCCGTCATTACTTCAGTGTTGCTGGCGCGACGTTCAGGAGGGAAAGCATGATGTATTTAATCGCTGAAATAACCCCGCTCGCATTATCTGGTAATTACCGTCTGGCAATCGCCATGCTGATGGGTATCGCGTTCGGTTTCTTATTGATCAAAGCGGAATTTCCAATCGGCAAAACAGTTCGCGCCAACCTGGCGCTGAAAGCCGGCGGCATCAGCAAATGCTTTCTGTTGTCTATCGCGGTCGGCACGATCTTGTTCGCAGTGCTGTCAACGCGCGGCATGGTCAATCTGCATATTCGCCCGTCGTACTTCTGGCCTTCACTGCTCGGCGGACTACTAACCGGATTGGGTACCGCATTGTGTGGACGTGTCCCGATTACCGCAGTGGCGGCGCTCGCCGCTGGACGCATCCACATGATCTGGACGCTGGCAGGGATGGCTCTGGGGCTTTTTGTAGTTGGCACCGCCTCCAAATGGCTGTCTGGCACCATTTTTA
The DNA here is from genome assembly GCA_012519765.1 of Lentisphaerota bacterium. Classification (GTDB taxonomy): domain Bacteria; phylum Verrucomicrobiota; class Lentisphaeria; order Victivallales; family Victivallaceae; genus UBA7640. The sequence continues at coordinate 3,559 of JAAYPP010000022.1, read as the reverse complement.
CCTGGGGCAGTAAACTCCCGGCGCCACAATCATCCTCATCGCTGTTCAGCTTTGCGCATCCAGTTGCCTGGATACTGATTTTTACCGGCTTGGCGATTCTGCTGCTCCATTTCACGCTGCCCGGCGGCAATGGCGGTAGCGGCGATAATTCTGAAAAATGAGTTTTTTCAGCAATGCCAGAAAACGTCATCTGCAGCTGGGAAGACGCGGCGAAAACTTGGCCTGCAAACTGTTGCGGGCTCAACATTATGACGTATTATGCCGGAACTTCAAGGTGAAATCCGGCGAAATTGACATTGTCGCCCGTAAAGACGCCATGCTGATTTTCGTTGAAGTGAAAAGTCGGCGTCACACTGCTTTGCGACGTCCTTCGGCAAACCTCTCGCTGACTCAAAAACGCCGGATTTATCGTGCGTCGCAACGCTATTTACGTGAGATCGGCAATCCGGAGGTGGCATTCCGCTTTGATTTAATTGAATTGCTGTTGAAACGCTTCAGTGCGGTGGAAATAAAACACTGGGAAGGACATTTCACGAGTCGAGATCTGAAAGACCCCAAATTCAAAAGTTTTGACTATACCTGAAAACGGCTGAACGCTGATTGATTACGGATTCTGCAATTTTTCGGTCAGTTTTTCAGGAGAGGCATTGAGCCAGCAAAGATAATAATCCAGCGTCAATGGATACTTTCCCGATTGGTAGTTCTGCCCGTCAACTTTCAGAAATTTTACTCGCAAGTCCGGTCTTATCTGTTCGATCCCGCAACTCATCGCGTGCTGGCGTCCCGAAGCAATAACCAGCGGTTCACCCGCTTTGCTGGCGAGATAAACATCTTTCGCCGGCGGCTGATACTTTAAAACCAGTCTGGAAAAAGCGAACCAGCCGGAAACGCCCTCACCGGGAGCGACTTTATCAATCATATAACCGGTACCGTTAAAATCGCGCCAGGCGATGACCTTGCCACCGAATATTTCACGCAAAAAATTCAGCGGGATATCGTCAATACTGTTGGTAATATATACCGCCACCACCAGAGTTTCCGACGCGTAACGCCGGGACTTAAGGTTGAGGACTTTTTTCTCCAGTTCCGGCAGATTGTCGGAGCCGCAAACGACAAACTCAACTTGAGCAGCCGTTAAAGCCTTCGCAGCCTCGGCGGTTGAAACATTGGAAATTTCATACTGCGGCGCATCTGGTTCCTGCGCCAGCGCCATTACCGCCTTGCGCAACACCGGTTCATTGCCCAGCGTGTCATAAATACGCACCCTCTCTGCGGAAACGCATAAAGTAAACAGCATTAAAGAATATAACAAAAATTTCATAAGCGCTCCGAAAGTTTGGATACGGTTAATTCAAAGATAATTCACAACCCAAAAAAATCAATTCAGCCCCCCGAAAAAAACAGAATCAGTGCTATATTACTTTTTATTATTTAAATTAATTGATGGGTATTCGGGAATAAATGAAAGATCTAAAAAACCACTCACTGATCAAAGAAATCAACCGCGCGAAAATCCTGGATACCATCCGCCGCAATCCGCTGGTGGCACGTTCACAGATCGCAGATAAAACCGACCTGGACAGAAAAAGCATCACTAATTTCGTCAACGAATTGTTGGCTGAAAATCTGATCGAAGAAGCCGGACGCAAAGAAAACAGCGCCGGACGCCCCTTCACAATGTTGCGATTCAAAGAAAAATATGTGGCGGGAATTTATATCGCGCCACGTTTCATCCGGGGAGTACTGCTTGATTTATATGGCACTATTGTCTCTTCCTACGAAGAAGATTACCCGATTTTCTCACCGCGTGAAAAAATCCTCGAAACTTTGAAGAATGTTTATACACGTCTGACTTTCGGCAACAACGCAATTACCGGAATCGGGATTTGTCTGCCGGGGATCATTGATCTTGAGTCCGGACTCGTTCGGGAATCTATCAATATGCCGGGAATACGCGGCATCAATTATCGTGATGAATTTGCAAAAATCATCAGCCACCCGTTTTACGTTGAAGAAGAGTCCGCCGCGATCGCATTGGCTGAAAAATGGTTTGGAAGAGGTCGCAACTATGATGATTTCGTCTGCGTCGAAGTGTCCGGCGGAATCGGGTCGGGCATTATATACCAGCGCCGTCTTTTCAAAGGCGCCGGCAAATATGCCGGAGAAATTGGCCATGTGGTAATTCATCCGGGCGGCAAGCTCTGCCGCTGCGGCAACCACGGCTGCCTCGAAGCATATTGTTCGGAAACCGCTCTGCTCGCGGAGATCAATAAATTGCTCAAAACCCCGATTGAGCGACTTTTTTATTACGAGGAAGGTTCCATTGATACTGCGAGCTTTGAAAAACTTCGTGAAAATACCGGCATCGAAATTGGTCATGGCCTGGCGGCAATGGTCAATATTCTGTGTCCCAGAGTAATCATTTTAACCGGCTCGATTGTCGCGCTGTTCGGCGAAAAACTGCTCGATTCGATCCGGCGCGGCATCGCGGAATCCAGCCTGCGCGGCTGTACGGAAAATACCAGTATCTACATTTCCCAGCTGGAACTGCTCGATGCCATGGGCGCCGCTACCTTAGCGCTGTCCAAAATCTTCGAAGTGCCGGATTACTACTATGTTTAAATGAGATCTCAAGTATTATGAAAACGTCAAAAAAAATTCTTAAATATTACTCTAAAATTCACGCGCGCATTATGCGCGCGCGAATTTTAGAAATCAATTTATACATTGTATTATGTGAATCATAAAACCACACAGGAGGATTGAAAGTGCCGTATATTGCAAACACTGATGCAGACCGTGCGGATATGCTCAAAACAATCGGATGCCGCGATTTCACAGAAATGTGGGCCGCCGCACAGGTCAATACACCGGCGCCGCCTTTGGACGGATTGCCGGATGGAATGTCGGAAGCGGAGTTGCTCAAGTACTTCCGCATGTTGTCCGAAAAAAATACCGATGTTACCGGTTTTGTCGGGGGCGGTTTCTATGACCATCTGATCCCGGCAGCCGTCGACACCGTAATCAGCCGTTCAGAATTTTATACTTCATACACACCGTACCAGCCGGAAGCATCGCAGGGAACGCTTCAAGCGATTTATGAATACCAGAGCGTAATGTCGCGCCTGACCGGAATGGATGTGGTCAATGCTTCGCTTTATGACGGAGGATCGGCAGTTTATGAATCGGCATTGATGGCAATGCGGATTAACCGGCGCAAGAAAATTATCATATCCGAGGCGGTTTCACCGGTTTACCGGACCATGCTTAAATCATATGCCGCCAATCAGCCGTTGGAAATAATTGAAATCCCGCTTGATCCGGAAAATGCCGATTCCAACCTGAATAGTTTGCTGACGGCGCTTGACAGCGAAACTGCTGCCGTCATTGTCCAGTATCCGAACTTCTTCGGAACCATTGAAGCCTGGGACGAACTGACCGCTCGCACCAAAGAGCTGAAAGTCCTTTCAGTCGCGGTATGCTATCCGATGGCGCTGGCGCTGCTCCGGACTCCCGGAGAAATCGGTTTCGATATCGCCGTCGGTGACGGACAATGCCT
>JAAYPP010000176.1 GCA_012519765.1 Lentisphaerota bacterium | reverse complement strand
TTTTGGTGCTTATGTTGTTGTTCATCAACACATTACAATATATCGCCAACAGGAGGAGATTTCAAGAAAAAAACGAGTAAAAGTCGTTGATTATTAAGTGGTTAACGAATTTTGCAGAACACATTGCCTGAACAACCTTAAAAGGAGGGGTGTTATGAAACGTTTATTATTGACTTTGGCGATTATTGGGGCGATGGTTTCTGCTGTATGTGCTGAAACCGTATGGATGACAGATTTTAATAAGGCTGCCGAAGTGGCAACAAAAGAGAAGAAACCGATTTTCATATTGTTTACCGGTTCAGACTGGTGCGGTTTCTGTATTCGTTTTCACCGAGAGTTTTTTGCGAAAGATGCGTTCAAATCTTTTGCCAAAGAAGACTTGGTACTGTTGGAAGCGGATTTTCCACGCAGGAAAAAGATTGATGCTGCGACCAAAGCGCAAAATCAGAAGCTTGCCCAAAAATATGGGGTTGAAGGTTATCCGATGGTAATTATTACTGATGCAGAAGGCAAAGTAATTTTTCAGTCCGGATATGGTGATTTTAGAAAAGCCAAATCACCGGAAGCCTATATAAAGTTGCTGAAAGAAAAAATTCTTTCGCAATCGAAGAAATAGTTAAATAGCTAATACAAGCGGCGCTTCGGCGCCGCTTTATTATTTACACCGGGGACGGAATGCTCATGAAATCAATATTTTATGTCGTACTGTTATTTCTGGCAACGGCGTTTCATGGTTTGGCGGACGAGGTTTTTAAATGGTCATTTGAGAAAGAAGGCAATAAATTAAAAGCTTCAGTGCAGATTCCGCCGCATCACTATCTCTACAGTGATCAAACCATAATTATCGTTAATTCCGGCGAGGTGAAGCTGAAACCGCAAGTGACGCCGGACAGTATCAAGTATGACGATGAATTCAGCGGTGAAACCATGATTTTTTCGTCCGGCAAGGCGGAATGGGTGTTCAGTATTGCGGAGCTGAATCCTCCATATCAAATTAAATTGGAATATGCCGGATGCCGGGCAACGACTGAAGAGCATGTCGGGATATGTTTTATGCCACAGGAAAAGGCATATATTTTTGACGGAGAAAGTGCCCGGCTGATTGTGGCAGAAACGAACGATGTCGCGGCGACACCATTGCTTGAAATGCTCAAAGGGTTTAATGTCCAGAATTCGGCCAGCGGATATTTGGGAGTTTCAGATTTCATGAAATTTCTGAACAGCGAGGATCAGGATTTTTTCGACGGTAAAAGTATGCTGGCGATAATTATTTTAATCATATTGGGCGGATTAGGGCTGAATCTCACCCCATGTATTTTGCCGATGATTCCGATCAACCTGGCTATTATCGGAGCTGATACCGGGAACCGGCGACAAGGGATGTTCAGAGGACTTTTTTATGGAATCGGAATTGCATTGGCATACGGTGCCTTGGGCTTGCTTTCAGTGTTGGCTGGCGCGCGTTTCGGGACGCTGAACTCCAATCCATGGTTCAATTTTGCAGTCGGAGTGGTTTTTGTGTTGTTGGCATTGGCGATGTTTGAAGTAATTCATATTGATTTCTCGAGGTTTAGCACCAAGGTTTCAACTGACAAAATGAAGGTCGGAAGTTTTTTACTGCCGCTGTTTATGGGCGCAGTCGCGGCGCTTCTAGCCGGAGCGTGCGTTGCGCCGGTAGTGATCGCGGTATTGTTGCTCTCGGTCAATTTATACGCTGCCGGCAATTGGGGCGGGTTGCTGTTGCCGTTTTTGCTGGGGGCAGGTATGGCATTGCCCTGGCCGTTTGCGGGTGCTGGGTTGGCGATATTGCCAAAACCTGGGCAATGGATGGTTCGGGTAAAGCAATTTTTCGGGGTATTGATTTTAGGAGCCGGACTGTGGTTTGGCTGGCAGGGATGGAGTTTGCTGCCGCTGGAATCTTCAGGGAGTTCGAATTCTACCGAGGAAACGGTTAAGCTTGAAAAAGCATTGTTGGAGAGCAAGCGAATCGGGAAACCGGTGCTCATTGATTTCTGGGCGACCTGGTGTAAAAATTGTTTGGCGATGGAACGAGTGGTTTTTGCCGACAGTCAGGTAAAAGATGAATTAAGCAGGTATATTGTCGTAAAATTTCAGGCGGAGGATTTGCGTGATCCTCAAACCAAGCAGATACTTGATTATTTCGAGGCTGGCGGGTTGCCGCATCTGGTAATTTTAAAACCTTAGACAAAAGTTGGTTTCACAGCGGAAACATGGCTGTTTTCCGGCTGTAAATGGTTTTTTTTAACCTTTAAATCCTTCATGATCGGTGGAAATCTGCCTTTACGAAGGTATATTAACCGGCTTATTGTGTAAATTATTAACGAGCATAAAACGTAAATACCCAACCCCAGGACAGTAAAAGATGTCAACTGAAAAAGGTAAAAAAGAAGTATTCGAAATCAGTCAGGAAGAAATTGGCTCTTGCGGTAAGAAATTCAGCTTTCTGATTAATCAGAAAAACCTTAACCAGCAAGCCAAAATTATATTAGGTCGATTTGTAAACCAGGTGAATATTCCAGGTTTCCGCCGAGGCAAGGCCCCGGAGTCGATAGTGCGCAAAAAATATGAAAAAGAGCTGATTGATGAATTGCGCAGTCATCTTTTTTCTCTGGCGTTGCGAGAAATTGAGAGCGATGCCAATCTCGATATTGTATCGTGGTCAAATCCTGAAGAAAAAAGCGAATTGCAACTAGACCGGGATTTTGAATTTTCATTCATTTTCGAGTGCGCTCCGGAAGTTCAATTGCCCGATTATAAAAATATCAAAATCGAGCTGCCGGAAGCTGAAATAACTGAAGAAATGATTCAGAAACAGATTGATCATTTCGGCGAAATGTATGGTTCATATGAGGATGTAGATGATGTTGCCGGCGTTAACGATATGCTCAAGGTCAGCTATACCTCCGATTTTGAGCCGGACGAGAATGCGACACCGTTCCTGTGTCGCCAGGTCAAAGCAGAAGAAAACTGGATTTGGTTGACTGAGCCGGAAACTATTCCCGGAGTAATCGCGGCATTGACGGGCGCAGAAAAGGATAAAGATTACGAGTTTACTGCTGAATATCCAGAGGACTACCGCGAAGAAGCTTTACGCGGACGCAAGGTTACTTACAAAGTTCATGTCAAAGCGGTACAACGTCGCAAATTTTTGAATGAAGCCGAGCTTTGTGAAAAAATGAAGTTTGATTCTGCTGAAAAACTGCGTGAGATGGTCAAAGAGAATCTCAAACGCGAAAATGAAATGAAGAAGCACGATGAAATTTTGGGTAGAATCCGGGAAGAACTAATGGCACTGACGCCTGAGTTCCCATTGTCGGAACAGATATTGAATGGCGAAATCCAGAACGAAGTTCAGCGGATGGCTCGCGAAATCATAAAAAGCGAGAATGATGCAGAAGTTTTCAAGGAAAAGCTTGAAGAACATAAGGCTGAAGCTACCGGTAAAGCCAAAGAACGTTTAAGAATGCTCTTTATTTGCCGCGCGATTGCGGCTAAAGAAGGAATATCGGTTTCTGATCAGGATGTACGTGATCAGGTTAAAGCAATGAGTAGTTATTACAATTATAAAGCTAAAGATATGTTAAGTACTCTTGAACGCAATGGCGGACTGGAAGAAATTAAGCTGGATATGATGACCAGCAAAGTGCTTAATTTTATCAAAGAAAAATCCGAAACTAACAAATAAATAGCGATTTGATTCGTTGCAAGTTTAATTTTAAAATTAGCGCGCGCATTATGCGCGCGCGAATTTTGGAGGAGAAGTTATGAGAAATTCTGTGCTGGTTCCGATGGTGGTTGAACAGACCGGGCAGGGCGAGCGTGGTTATGATATTTATTCCCGCCTGCTTAAAGACCGGATTATTCTTTTAGGTACTCCGGTTGATGATACTATTGCCAATCTGATTGTGGCGCAACTGCTGTTTTTGCAGTCTGAAGATCCGAAGAAAGACATTGATCTTTACATCAACAGCCCCGGCGGTTCGATTACTGCCGGACTGGCGATTTACGACACTATGCAGATATTGTCATGCGACGTGAAAACTTATTGTATCGGGCAGGCCGCAAGCATGGGCGCAGTCTTGCTGGCAGCCGGCACTCCGGGAAAACGTTTTGCGTTGCCGAATGCCCGCATTATGATTCATCAGCCCTGGGGCGGTTCGGAAGGAACGGCCGCTGACATTCATATTCAGGCACAGGAAATTCTGCGGATGCGTACGATGCTGAACAGCATTTTGAGTAAACATACCGGCAGATCAATTAAAAAGATAGAGTCTGATACTGATCGTGATAATTTTATGTCGGCGGAAGAAGCGGTTAAATATGGTTTGGTCGATTCGGTTGTCGGCGCATCCAAGAAGTAATAAGGTGGAGTCATTGTGACCAAAAAAAATAGCACCAGAATTAGTCATAAATGTTCGTTTTGCGAGCGTCAGATAAGTGATCCGCAGGATTTAATCGCCGGTTCGGGCGGGGTGGCGATTTGTCGGGAATGTGTAGGTATCTGCAGTTCGATGATGGATCCATCGGAAAAAAAACGTCGGCAAGGCGGAGTAGCGCAGTTGGTCGAAAAATTGCATGTGCCTACTCCGAAAGATCTTAATGATGAACTCAATCGATTTGTTATCGGACAGGATGAAGCAAAAAAAGTTTTATCTGTGGCCGTTCACAATCACTATAAAAGACTTAAAACACAGTTTCTGCAGTTTGATCATCTGAGCGAATTTGATGGCGTTGATCTGGAAAAGAGTAATGTGATGATGATTGGGCCGACCGGCAGCGGAAAAACTCTTTTGGCGAAAACGCTGGCAAAAATGCTTGATGTTCCTTTTTGTATTTGCGATGCCACAACTTTAACCGAAGCCGGATATGTAGGGGAAGATGTTGAAAACATTATTCTGCGTCTGGTACAGGCGGCTGATTATGATATTGAAAAGGCGCAGATCGGGATTATTTACGTTGATGAAATCGATAAAATCGCGCGTAAAACTGAGAATGTATCAATTACCCGCGACGTTTCAGGTGAAGGCGTTCAGCAGGCACTTTTGAAGATTATCGAAGGAACGGTTTCGAATGTTCCGCCAAAAGGCGGGAGAAAGCATCCTAACCAGGAATATCTGCAAGTTGACACCTCGAATATCCTTTTTATATGCGGTGGCGCGTTTGTCGGGCTGGAAAAGCTGGTTCAACGTCGAGTCGGCAAGCATATTCTCGGGTTTAATCGCGAGCAGGATGAAAAGACCATCGCGCCTCGTGGTCTGAGCCGCAGTGAAATGAATATTGAACAGGAAGATATGATCCACTACGGTTTGATTCCTGAGTTTATTGGTCGTTTGCCGATAATAACCAGATTAATGCCTTTGACTAAACAGGATTTGGTCAGAATATTGATTGAACCGCAGAATGCGTTAACACGTCAGTATGCTAAACTGATGGCAATGGAAGGGATTAAATTGATCTTCAAGGATGACGCATATGAAGCGCTGGCTGAAATCGCTGAACGCAAAGGCGCCGGCGCGCGCGGGTTACGTTCACTTTTGGAAGAAGTTATGCTGAATGTTATGTTTGATGTCCCTTCTTTGGGAAATGTGACAGAATGTATAATTACCGGTGACGTGGTTCGTGGTCTCAAAGAACCTGAAATTAAGAAGAAATAATATGTTTCCGGCGGCGCAAGGAGTCCAGAATGGAGCATCAGACCGCTCAGCGTGAAGATTTTGACTTCAGTCTCAATGAGCGTACCGCGCAGATTGTCATGAATGACGTGATGGCGATTGAGACTGATGAGGACGAGCTGAAAACCGAAAGTATCGAGATACCTGATTTAATCAGTCCGGTACTGAAACCTGATTTCAGCCTGGACGGCCTTAGAAAGCTGCCTGAAGGACGATACCGTTTTATACGCAGTATTGGCTTTGGCGGCATGAAAACCGTTACCGAAGTTTATGACCGCGATACCGGAAGAAATGTCGCCATGGCATCGATTCCTGATGCTGCGGAGCGGAAACACACTCATATCCTGCATTTTGTACGGGAAGCGTTTCTGACGGCAAAACTTGAACATCCTAACATTGTTCCGGTTCATGATATCGGTATTGATTCTACTGGTGTTCCTTATTTTACCATGAAGCTTTTGCATGGCTATACACTGGCGAGACTGATCAAAAAAATTCGCAGCGGAGAGCCATTTTTTACCCAAAAATATACTGAAGGACGGTTGCTGTTTATTTTTATGCGTATCTGCAACGCCATCGGGTTTGCTCATTCACAAAAAATAATCCACCTTGATCTTAAGCCGGACAATATCTACGTCGGTGAATTTGGCGAAGTTCTGGTTATTGACTGGGGGCTCGCAAAATATTTCGGTGAAATTGACACGGAAGAGAAAGACGATCCTGCTGATCTAGAGCAGAGCTCTGATTCGTTTTCAAAGAAGATCAAAACGCAGTCCGGTGTGGCGCGGGGAACTCCGGGATATATGTCGCCAGAACAGGCTGCGGGTTTGAATCAAAATAAGGATGTTCGCAGCGATATTTATTCGCTGGGCGCAATTCTTTATACTATGTTGACTTTACGCCGACCTTTTCCAGGCATGAATGTAGAACAAATATTGCATGCTACAGTAAAAGGAGCGCTAATCGCGCCAAGCCAACTTGACGATTTGCCGCGTCAAATCCCTGCCGCATTGGAGGCGATTGTGATGAAAGCAATGCACCGTAATCCTGATCTGCGTTATCAGAATGTCAATGAATTGCGTGAAGATCTTTTCGCATATATCGGGGGTTATGCAACTACGGCAGAATCTCCGGGTATGCTTAAAAAGTCAGCAATGTTTCTTCTGCGCAATATTTACAGCGTGATGTTTTGGGTTTTGCTTATTTTACTGTTTGGGATTTGTGTTGTCATGTTTTGGCTTTTTCGCAGTGGAGTCCTTGAGATCAGCTTGAATTGAACTGCCATAATGATATGTTAATTTGCTCAAAATAAATGGTTTAAAATGCCATTAAATCGGGGATTTTATTATGAAAATATTGGTTACCGGCGGGGCTGGTTTTATCGGTTCAGCAGTTGTCCGTATGCTGATTCAGGACACTGACGATGAAGTTTGCGTAATTGACAAGCTTACATATGCTGGAAATCTTGAATCATTGGCAACGGTTATTGAATCACCGCGTTTTTGTTTTGAGCAGTTGGATATTTGCGACCGTTCCGGTGTGGACGCTGTTTTTAAAAAATTCAAACCGGACTTTGTAATGCATCTGGCGGCCGAATCACATGTTGATCGCTCAATTGACGGACCTGGCGAATTCATCAATACTAATATCAATGGCACTTATACGATGCTTGAGGCGGCGCGCAAATATTGGACCGGAATGGATAGTGAAGCGCAGAAGAGATTCCGTTTTCATCACATTTCGACCGACGAGGTTTACGGAGATCTGGATGATGACGGATCATTATTTCGGGAGGACACCCCTTATGCTCCAAGTTCACCTTATTCGGCGTCCAAGGCCGCTTCGGATCATCTGGTTCGCGCTTGGTGGCGGACTTATCGTCTGCCGGTTCTGATAACCAATTGTTCCAACAATTACGGCCCATATCATTTTCCTGAAAAACTGATTCCGCTGATTATTCTCAACGCTTTGGATGATAAACCACTTCCAGTTTATGGGAATGGCGCACAGATTCGGGACTGGCTTTTTGTTGAAGATCACGCCAGAGCACTCTACCGGGTGGTCAGCAAAGGCAAGATCGGCGATACCTATAATATCGGCGGGCATAACGAAAAAAAGAATCTTGAAGTGGTTCATACGGTTTGTGCATTACTTGACGAACTTCATCCACGAGTTGACAAGCGTTCTTACCGTGAACAGATTACTTTTGTCGCAGATCGTCCCGGGCATGATCTGCGTTATGCTATTGATGCCGGAAAAATACAACGGGAACTTGGATGGCAACCGGAAGAGACATTTGAGTCTGGAATAAGGAAAACAGTAGTCTGGTATCTGCGGAATAAAGATACCTGGTGCAAACGGGTTTTGGACGGCTCTTATAAACGGGAACGCCTCGGCGTTATATCTTGAGGAATGTAAAATGAAAGGTATTATATTGGCCGGTGGCGCCGGTTCCAGATTACATCCGGTGACGTTGGGTGTTTCAAAACAGCTTCTGCCGGTTTACGACAAGCCGATGATTTACTACCCGCTTTCGGTATTGATGTTGGCCGGGATTCGCGACATTCTGATTATTACTACTCCTGAAGATCAGAGCGGGTTCATCCGGGCATTAGGCGATGGGCATGCGTTTGGTGTCAATTTGAGTTATCGCGTTCAACCGTCTCCGGACGGTTTGGCACAGGCATTTATTATCGGAGATTCGTTTATCGGAAATGACCGGGTTGCGCTGGCGCTTGGCGATAATATTTTTTACGGCTCAAACTTTCAACAGTTGCTAAATGCTGCTGCGTGCCGCGAAGAAGGGGCAACCGTTTTCGGCTATTGGGTTTGTGATCCTGAACGTTTTGGGGTGGTGGAGTTTGATAAATCCGGACATGCCGTATCAATTGAAGAAAAACCGGTTCATCCGAAATCCAATTATGCGGTTACCGGTCTTTATTTTTACGACAATCAGGTTGTCGATATCGCCAAAAATGTCAAGCCTTCGGCACGTGGCGAACTTGAAATCACCAGCGTAAATCAGGCTTATCTTGAAAATAATACTTTGTGTGTTGAACGGCTGGGACGCGGTTATGCCTGGCTTGATACTGGAACTCACGAGAGCCTGCTTGAGGCCGGCGAGTATGTGAGGACGATTGAAAAAAGGCAAGGCTTGAAAATCGCCTGTCTTGAGGAAATCGCTTTCGAACACGGATGGCTTGATGTAGAAGCTGTCTTGAAACAAGCGGCAGCGCTGGCAAAAACCGAATACGGTCAGTATTTGGAAAAAATGGTGTCAATGCGAAATAAATGATAAGCAGAGTGTTTTTCAGTTTATGATGTTGCGTTGGGAATTCATTACTTAAGAATACTATATTCTTCTTCTTCTTCTTCGCGCAATGGAATCGAGAAGTGAAATATTGAGCCCTCATCTATAGCGCTTTCAACCCAGATATTGCCGTCGTGTCTGGTAATAAATTCTTTACATAGAATCAAACCAAGTCCGGTTCCGGCTTCATTGTTGGTGCCGGGGGAAGAGTGATGCTCCTCCACCAGGAAAAGCTTGGCAGTGGTTTCCGGTGACATCCCAACTCCATTATCAGAAACTGACACTAAAAGTTGATGTTGCTCCAGCTTTGTGCTAACCGTAATCCGGCCTCCGTGTCTGGTGAATTTTATGGCATTGGAAAGCAGGTTGCGCAATACTGTTTTCAGCATATCGGAATCAGCAAAAACATTAAGCGGATAAGCTCCGTTTACAGAAATCGTAATTGATTTCTGTCCAGCGGCGGCGTTCAGTAAATTGACAACATTGCTTATTATCGCGCCTATTTCAATTTTCTGCGGCTTAAATTCAATTTTCCCGGTTTGTGATCGCGCCCATTGCAGAAGATTGTTCAACAGCTCCATAGCGAGTTGCGAAGATTCGAAGATAAATGTGGCATATTCTTCGATCCCGTCATAGTCATTTTCTTTAATTTGCTCCATCAATAAGCTACTGAATCCGACAATACTGTTGAAAGGACTTCGCAGATCATGGGCGATAATCGAGAAAAATTTGTCTTTGGCGGCATTGGCCTGAGTTAATTCTGTATTAACTTCATTCAACTTGTTCAGCGTCTCTTCCAATTTATGTTTGTCACGGATAAGCAGACGTTGAAGATTGCTGATTTCCCGGTTTAAAAGATGCATGTTCTCATTAATAGATGCTAGTTGGCTGGCATCAAGGTCGCCGGCAATCAGCAGATAATCGCCTTTACGGTAAACAGTCGATTTGATGGATCTATTTATGGTATTTGGGTCGCCGACAGTTAAAAATCCTTTATAAATTACCTTAGTTTTATGTTCGGACGTAATCAGTTCGCTTAACGGGGGATTCAAAATGGTTTTTGCGGGATCATCCTTTAACAGTACAGACATTGCCGGGTTGGCAAAGAGCAAAGACCCGTCAGTTTTTATCAGTGCCAGCCATAACGAGCTGCTTTCGGCAATTAGTGTTTTTAGTTCTTCCTGCCATTCGGAAAACAGGATGTCGGAAACATTATTCATTGGCATCACCTGCGTGTTCATTTGGATTAATGCAAATAAAATTCATAATGTCCAGCTTATTAATTAAATGATTTTACTAATTGTTCGACATCGTCCAGCCCCTTAATGAGGAAGGTATTTGAATCAGGTAGTACAAAATTATTAAAACGACTGAATGCCTGTCCCCCGACGATAATCGGCATGGCGGGGAAGGAGTTTCTTGCCGATTCTAACGTTTTGTTGATGGTGGGGATATTAAAATCAAGACTTAGCGATAATGCCAGCGCATCGGGCTTGCGCAGTTTCATGAAATTCAGCAAATCGTCTTTTGGAGTATTGGCTCCGAGGAAGATCGCATCCCATCCGTTCAATTCAAATATGTCAGCGACCATTTTGAGCCCGATCTGGTGCGATTCGTTTTCGGCACACGCAGCAATTACAGTTTTATTATTTTTTGTCATGGCGCTAATTTGAGGATATTGGTCGTTTAAAATCGCTTCGACGATTGCGGATGCCATGTGTTCCGTCGCCACGCTGATTTTTCCTTCAGCCCACATTTTGCCGATATCATAAAGGGAGTTGCGAATGATTTTTTCGTAGAGGTGTTTGATGCTGATGCCGTAGTTGAGCAGTTCGGAAGCTATTGCCGAACTTTTTGAACGGTCGCCCGCCAGCAGTGAATTATAAAAATCTTCAAAAGAATTCTGCTCATTCATAATCGTCCACCTGTTGTTACGGTTTTTAGCGTTTAATGGTTGCATTGCAACGTTGAAACAGAAAACTGGACTCGGTGAAAACAGCGGTTCCTCGAAGCTT
>JAAYPP010000175.1 GCA_012519765.1 Lentisphaerota bacterium | reverse complement strand
GCATATTAAAGTACATCTCAGATAGTTTGTTCATACTCACCTCGTATTTGAAAAGTTTGAGGTTAATATGAACTCTCTATCTGCTTTTTCCAGCTCAATTTCAATTAAATACTTTTGAAATTAGCTCCACTGATAATGAATTTGTCGTTGGAGGCATCACGAATCATGACTTTAGCAAAAAAACATCAAAATATGAAAAACATGCTGAAAGAAGTTACAACTGAAATACCATTATTTCCAGCAATGCCCGTGGATTGGTGAGGTTAATTCTTATAATAATCACAAAAAAAAGATGCCAAATACAGGCATCTCTTTTTTTTAACAATAAGTATAAATCAGTTTATTTACCGCTGACTACACCATGTTCACGGAAAGCACGAGTTGGTGAAAATTCGCCGAGACGATGACCAACCATATTTTCAGTTACAAAAACGGTAGCAAAATTTTTGCCGTTATGAACATTGAAAGTGTGACCAACGAAATCAGGAGTAATCATCGAACGACGCGACCAGGTTTTAATCGCGCGCTTTTCACCGGAGCTATTCATTTTATCAACTTTATCCATCAAATGTTGATCAACGAAAGGTCCTTTTTTAAGCGATCTTGCCATTATTTCTTCCTCCGTTCAACAATGAACTTACTTGAATTTTTCTTGGGACTGCGAGTCTTTTTGCCTTTAGCCAGTTTACCCCAAGGTGAAACTGGATGACCGCCGCCGCTGCTGCGTCCTTCACCACCACCCATCGGATGATCGACCGGGTTCATAACAACACCGCGTACATGCGGACGGAAACCGAGGTAACGTTTTTTGCCAGCTTTACCCAATTTAACATTCATCTTTTCGGCATTGCCGACTGAACCAATTGTGGCACGACATTCCATATGAATGCGACGAACTTCACCGCTTGGCAATTTCACCTGTGCATATTCAACATCTTTACCGCGAAGCACAGCACTTTGTCCGGCAGAACGAACCATTTTGGCTCCTTGTCCGGGAATCAACTCAAGATTATGGATAGCGAAACCAACCGGAATATCTTTAATTTTCAGACAGTTACCAGGTTTCAACTCAGCACTTTTACCACTGCTTATCACGTCGCCGACTTTTAATCCGACAGGAGCAATAATATAACGTTTTTCTCCGTCTGCATAAAACAACAACGCAATATTCGCACTGCGATTGGGGTCATATTCGATAGTTTTAACGGTTGCCGGTATACCATCTTTTTCGCGATAGAAATCAATTTGACGAAGACGACGGGCATTGCCGCCGCCGCGAAATCTGGTGGTAATACGACCGGTGTTATTACGTCCGCCACTGGAACTTTTTCCTTTGGTTAGACTTTTTTCCGGTTTATCAGTAGTGATTCCCGAGTAGTCCAAGGATACCATGGAACGTAGGCTCGGCGTAATCGGGGGAAATGTTTTCATAGCCATTATTTTTACCTTTAATCCTTAGATTATATCAATGCTGCCTTCAGCCAAGGTGACCACTGCTTTCTTCCAGTTGTCACGACGACTGACACGATTGGTTTTGCCAACACGTTTCGGTTTGCCTTTGTAATTCATAACATTGACCGACGCAACTTTGACGTTGAACAGAGATTCCACCGATTTGGCAATTTCAATTTTGCGCGCACCTACTGCAACTTTGAAAACATATTTTTTCTCAGCAGCAAGAGCGTTGTTTTTCTCGGTGACCAGCGGAGCTTTGATTACTTCATATGCATTATTCATTATTATTCAACTCTCCTCTTAAGCAATCCGCTTGATGAATTCATCCAATGCTTCTTTGGTGAAGACGATTTTACCAAAACGCAACATATCATAAACATTTACGCTGGTAACCTTACGCAGGACAACATCAGCAAGATTATTTGTTGCACAAACTACACTTTCCTCATAATCGGGAACTGTCAGCAAGGCAGAACCATCGACTTTAAGATTTTTAAAAACTGCAACTGCACTTTTGGTTTTATGATCTTGCAACTCAAATTTATCGACAACCAGTACAGAACCTTCCTGAATACGTTCTGAAAAGGCGCGCCGCAGTGCCAGAGTTTTCACTTTGGCATTGACTTTTTTATCGTAACTTCTCGGCTTAGGTCCGAAAGTCACACCACCACCAGTCCAGATAGGACTGCGGTTACTGCCGGCACGGGCACGTCCTGTACCTTTTTGACGGAAAGGCTTAGCGCCCCCGCCTCTTACTTCAGCACGAGTCTTAGTACAGGCGGTACCGGCACGCTGCTCGGCCAGAAATGCAACCACGGTATCGTGGACGGCCTGTTTGCCCTTCTCCAATTCAATGGCGGCTTCCGGAAGCTCATAATTGCCGACAACGGCACCGCTCATATCAAAAATATCTAGTTTAATGCTCATATTATATATGCTCCCTACCGTTTATTTGCCGCTTTTTTTGATGGCTTTTCTAATTTTCAGATATCCACCGTTCGGACCGGGAACCGCACCTTTTACGAATAAAAGACCGTCATCTTCAGCCACCCTGACCACTTGCAGGTTCTGGATAGTACGCTGAACATTACCCATATGTCCGGGTAATTTTTTCCCTTTGACAACATTCGCCGGCTTCGCGCATTGTCCGATTGAACCCGGTTTACGCTTCCAACCACCACCATGACTGTAACGGCCACCGGCAAAATTCCAACGTTTTACTACGCCCTGGAAACCGCGCCCCTTTACAATTCCGGTGACATCGAGATAGTCTTCAGCGCCAAAAACATCACTGACCTTTAAGACAGATCCCAATTCCAGTTCAGGATCGCTGTCCGCACGAAACTCGCGCAAACGAGCGGGAACTGCTTCTAAACCAGCCCTGGTAGCATGTCCAACTTCGGCTTTTGAGGCATTTTTAGCTTTTTGTGAGCCAAACCCCAGCTGTACAGCCGAATAACCGTCTTTCTCTTTGGTTTTCAACGCAACGACCACACAAGGACCAACTGCGAGAACAGTAACTGGAATCAGTTTACCATTTTCATTGTAGACCTGGGTCATTCCAACTTTCTTACCGATCATTCCTTTCATATTTACTCCTACTTGATACATACCCTGTCGGTCGAGGCATTGGTATCGGTTTTGATCAGATTATCTGAACTATCAGACAATCTTAATCGAGATATCCACACCACACGGCAGATTCAGTTTTTTCAACTCATCAACAGTACGGGATGTGGGGTTAATAATATCCATGACTCTTTTATGTGTTCTGATTTCGAACTGCTCCATTGATTTTTTATCAACATGGGGCGAACGATTGACTGAAAATTTTTCTATTCTTGTCGGCAACGGAATTGGCCCGACAACCATAGAACCAGTGCGTTTGGCCGTATTAAGAATTTCAGCAACAGACTGATCCAGAATACGGTGCTCATACGCTTGAATGCGAATACGGAAACGTTGCGATTTTGTGCTCATGGTTTTATTTCTTCTCCACTACTTTTTCTTCGATTGATTTAGGTACTCGATCAAAATGCGAGGGCTCCATCGAATATGATGCACGCCCACTAGACAGGGAACGAATAGCAGTTGAATAGCCGAACAACTCAGACAGCGGGGCGTGCGACAAAACTCGGGTAAAACCGGTTCCAGGATCACCATTAACTTCAATAATAGTTCCGCGCCTACTGGTAATGTCGCCAATTATATCTCCCATGTTTTCGTCAGGAGTTGTAATTTCAACCTTCATAATCGGTTCAAGCAGGCAAATACCCGCCTTTTTGGCTGCATCCTTCAAGGCCATTGAACCAGCAACCTTAAAAGCCATTTCAGAAGAGTCTACCGGATGGTATGACCCATCAACTATTTCGATATGGAAATCAGTTAAAGGATAACCGGCAAGAACTCCCGTCGCAGCTGCTCCGCGAATTCCTTCCTCAACCGGCTTAATATATTCTTTGGGAATGTTACCCCCGACAACTTTATTCTCTATGGTCAGACCATAACCACGCTCTTTGGCATAGAGTTTAATAACACAGTGACCGTATTGACCACGTCCGCCGGACTGACGAACAAACTTGGTATCGGACTCGGAATCTTTTATCACGGCTTCTCGATAAGCCACTTGCGGAGCACCGGTATTGGAATCAACCCCGAATTCTCTGGTCATGCGGTCATGGATAATATCAAGGTGAAGCTCACCCATTCCTGAAATAATCGTCTGTCCGGTATCTTCGTTACTATGAACTTGGAAAGTCGGATCTTCATCGGAAAGTGCCGCCAAAGCTTTATATAGTTTATCGCGGTCAGCACTAGTTTTAGGCTCAACAGCCATCGAAATAACCGGTTCCGGAAAAGTCATCGATTCCAAAACCACGGCATTCGATTCATCACAGATCGTATCGCCGGTAACAACATTTTTCAAACCGACAGCAGCAGCAATATCACCGCTGAAAATCTCATCACGCTCTTCACGGGCATTGGCATGCATCTGCAATACTCGACCAAGACGTTCACGTTTTCGTGTGCGTGGGTTATAAACGGTCATGCCGCGTACTGCAACACCACTGTAAACCCGGAAAAAAGTCAATTTCCCGACGTAGGGATCGTTCATAATTTTGAAAGCGATCGCAACAAACGGTTCAGTATCACCGGCTTTACGATAAACTTTTTCTTCAGTAAATGGGTCCATACCTTCAGCCGGCGGAATATCAAGCGGCGAAGGCAATAGGTCAATGACCATATCAAGGAGGTTTTGAACACCTTTATTTTTGAATGCGGTACCGCAACCAACCGGAACAATCAAGGCCTTAAGTACACAATTCCGCAAAACACGTTTGACTGTTTCGGTATCAGGTTTTTCGTCGGCAAGAAAAATCTCCATCACTTCTTCATTATTCTCAGCCAGACATTCAATCAGATAATTATAAAATTCTTCGCGTTTTTCTTGATATTCCGCAGGAACATCTTCAACACGAAAGTTTTGTCCTTGTTCCTCGCTATCATAGAAATAAGCTTTATTGGCAATAACATCGATTACACCAACAAAATCAGACTCAGCTCCCATTGGCAACATAATCGGGCAGGCCGTTGCTTTAAGCTTGGAGCGCATTTCGTTGACCGCACCATAGAAATCAGCACCGACACGGTCCATTTTATTGATAAAAGCAATGATTGGAACATGATATTTGCGAGCCTGACGCCAAACCGTCTCAGTCTGCGGTTGAACTTTTCCCACAGAACAGAACACCGAAACCGCACCGTCAAGAACGCGTAACGAACGCTCGACTTCAGCAGTAAAATCCACATGCCCAGGAGTATCAATCAAATTAATTCGATGTTCTTTCCAAAAGCAAGTTGTAGCCGCGGAAGTAATAGTTATACCGCGTTCCTGCTCCTGGGCCATCCAGTCCATAGTTGCAGTACCTTCATGAGTTTCACCGATCTTATAATTTTTACCGCAGTAAAAAAGGATACGCTCACTCAAAGTAGTTTTACCTGCGTCAATATGTGCCATAATACCAATATTGCGCACCTGCTTCAAAGGTACACGCCGACCCGGCGCTTCCTGATACGTTTTGTCAATCAACTCTGCCATAATTAGCCTTAAAAAAAACCGCTTAATTTACCAGCGGTAGTGCGCAAAAGCTTTGTTAGCCTGCGCCATTTTAAATGTATCTTCTTTCTTTTTAATCGATGAACCGGTATTGTCGAATGCATCCAACAATTCTCCGGCCAATGATTCCATCATAGTCTTGCCTTTACGTCCTCTGGAATATGTAGTAATCCAACGCATTGCCAAAGCAACCTGCCGTTCCGTGCTTACTTCGACCGGAACCTGATAAGTTGCGCCACCAACACGTCGTCTTTTAACTTCCAGTTTAGGTTTGACGTTTTCAAGAGCCTGCATGAAAACTTCTAATGGTTCCATGTCGCTTTTCTTGCTTTTGATCAATTCAAAGGCACCATAAACGATGCGCTGTGCTGTGGACTTTTTGCCATCACACATAATCGTATTGATCAGACGGGCAACCAATTCGCTGTTGTACTTCACATCTGGAGTCAACTCGCGCTTTACTGCTCTCCTTCTTCTCATCTATCAGATCCTTAATTTAGTTGTCCTTCAATTAAAAACTGCCGCCACTAACTGAATGACGACAGTCTAAAAAAAACACTTACAACGATAGTTATTATTTTTTCTTGCCGGCTGCAGCTTCCTGCCCTGGTTTCGGGCGCTTGGCTCCATATTTAGAACGTCCCTGACGGCGTTTATCAACACCAAGACTATCCAAAGCTCCGCGAACCACATGATAGCGGACACCAGGAAGATCGCGAACACGTCCACCTTTTACCAGAACCACGGAATGCTCCTGAAGATTATGTCCTTCGCCGCCGATATAGGCGGTAACTTCTTGACCATTAGTTAAACGTACGCGTGCAATTTTACGTAAAGCCGAGTTCGGCTTTTTGGGTGTACGCGTAGTAACCTGAAGACAAACGCCGCGACGTTGAGGGCATGCAGAAAGAGCACGCGATTGGCTCTTGCTGACTTTGGACTTGCGCCCATTACTTACTAACTGATTAATTGTCGGCATACCTATTACCTGTTTTTGTGCTTATATATGTCTGATAACTTTAATTTAAAATCGAAAAGAAATATAATTTATCCCAGATTGAGATCTTTTCAAATTATTTTCTCTCAAAAATACAATTTTATTCCATATTACTGTCTGACATGGAATCATCCGGTACGAAAATTTCCTCCGCACTCTCTGCGAATATATCTTCCAGATTTTCCTCATCTTCATTCTTGGTTACAAGTTCAAGAGGGTCTTCGGTTATTTCTTCGCCAAGTCGCTTTAAGCGCAACGACGCCAATGCTTCATAACCAGTTCCTGCAGGAATCAAATGGCCGGTAATAACGTTTTCCTTGAATCCGATAAGTTTATCAATTTTGCCCAAAGTCGAGGCTTCGGTAAGAATCCTGGTGGTATCTTGGAATGATGCTGCAGAAATAAAACTTTCAGTTTCCAAAGAAGCTTTTGTGATCCCTAATAGAACGGGTTCACATTCCGCTTGTCTTCCACCTTTAGCAGCAACAGCCTTATTGATTTTGATAAACTCTGAACGATCAATCTGTTCTCCAGTGAGATATTCGGTGTCGCCCGGATCAGTAACTTTAATTTTCTGCATCATCTGACGAATAATAATTTCAATATGCTTATCATTTATTTCAACACCTTGAGCTCGATACACCAACTGAATTTCATCTACCAGATAACGCTGGAGTTCCTGAGGTCCACATACTTCCAAAAGTGAATGAGGAACAATTGATCCTTCAGTAAGTTTTTGCCCCTTACGAACGTAGTCTCCTTTGCTGACCATCAGATGACGATGCGAAGAGATACTGTTGTGTTCTTCGGTCATACCGGTTTCCGGATCCCGAATAATTAATTGACGTTTACCGCCTTTTAACAATTTATCTACTTCGACAATACCGTCAATACGGGCAATTTCAGCGATATTCTTGGGGATACGCGCTTCAAAAAGCTCAGCAATACGGGGAAGACCTCCAGTAATGTCCTTGTTCTTTGCGCTTGACCGTGGTACGCGAGCTAAAACCGTTCCAGGTGTAACCTTGGCTTTATCATTGACCATCAAAAATGCGCCTGAAGGCAATGGATAGTTTGCTAAAAATTCACCTTGCGCATTTTTAAGCACAATCTGAGGGTGCAAGTCGTCACGATGTTCCATAACCGTAATTTCTTCAATTCCTCCGCGCCGCTGGCGACTCAGGGTAACACCTTCAATCAAATCATGAAGTTCAACTTTACCACTATCTTCGACAATGATCGGCACATGGTACGGATCCCAATGTGCAAGGCGATCGTTAGCTTTTATCTTGGCGCCATCCAATTTTTCAAGAACCGCGCCGGTTTCAACTTCATAACGTTCGAGCTCTGCTTCATTTAAAGCGTCAGTCCAATAATCATAATCTTTATTGAAAAAAGTACCGATAGCTTCAGCTTCAAGTTGAGCTCTTTCGCGCGCACTTTTTTCTTTTTCCTTCGCTTTCTTTTCGTCGTAGATTACGATTTGACCGTTTTTATTGACAACCACAGTCTCGCTATTCTGGTTCTTAACAGTACGAACATTAAACAGCTTGACCATCCCGCTGTGTCTGGCGGTAATAATTGGTTGCTTGTAAGCTGAAGATGCAGTTCCTCCGATATGGAACGTTCTCATCGTCAGCTGTGTACCCGGCTCACCAATGGACTGAGCGGCAATGATACCAAGGGCATCACCTTTTTCAGCAAGACGGTCAGTTGCCAAATTTTTGCCGTAACACTTTATACAAACGCCACGAGCGCTTTCACAGGTCAAGGGAGAGCGTATCAAGACTTTATTGATACCGCGTTGTTCGATCAACTCGATAACCGGAACCGTAAATTCATGATTGGCTTTAATAATTAATTTATCTTCAAATACCGGATCCCTGATATCCATTGCACTGAAACGCCCCAGCAAGCGGTGACGCAGAGGCATAATAACTTCATCACCCTCGACAATCGGGGATACCCAAATACCTTTGATGGTTCCGCAATCGTCCTCGCGACAAATAATATCCTGAGCAACATCAACCAATTTACGGGTCATATATCCGGAGTCAGCAGTCTTCAATGCAGTATCAGCTAAACCTTTACGCGCACCATGTGTACTGATAAAATATTCCAGCACCGACAAACCTTCACGAAAATTTGATAGAATCGGACGTTCGATAATATCGCCTGAAGGATTAGCCATCAATCCACGCATACCCGCCAACTGGCGAATTTGATCCTTGCTGCCACGCGCGCCGGAATCCATCATTGCGAATACCGGATTAATCTCATCGCCGCTACGTGTTTCAATTTCCAAATTGACAAACAATTCATTGGCAACATCATTACTGCATTGAGTCCAAATATCGATAACCTTGTTGTGGCGCTCACCTTCAGTAAGCACACCTTTATTGTATTGATCGACAATTTTATCAATTTCAGCAGATGAACTATCAACAATCTTCTTTTTGGCAGCCGGAATTGGAAGATCAGCCACTGAAATAGTGAAGCCTGCGACAGTAGCATATTCATAACCAAGGTCTTTCAATTTATCAAGTAAAATTACTGATCCTTCACTGCCAACAATTTTGAAGCAATCTGAAATTAAAGTACCAAGCTCTTTCTTTTTAACAACATCATTGAAAAAACCTAAAACAGGATCCCATATTTCATTAAAAATCAGGCGTCCCGGTGTAGTCAGAATATATTTATCGCTTTTATTCCCCCAAGGTGTATCCTTGCCAAAATCTGGATTAGCAATTCGTACAGCATCATGAATCTTTAAAAATCCATGATGCATTGCAAAAAGCACCTCAAACTTGTCGGCATATAGTTTAGCCTGATCTTTATGACGTGCTTCACTGGTAAGATAGTAAATCCCTAAAGTGATATCCTGGGTCGGAGATGTTATCGGCTTACCGTTGGCAGGAGAAAATACGTTGTTAGGCGCCAACATCAAAAGCTTGGTTTCCATCTGCGCGGAGTTAGACAAAGGCACGTGAACGGCCATCTGGTCACCGTCAAAGTCCGCATTATATGCGGTACAAACTAACGGATGAATACGAATCGCCGAGCCTTCAATCAATACCGGATCAAAAGCCTGAATAGACAGACGATGCAAAGTCGGAGCACGATTTAGCATCACCGGATGGCCAAGTGTCACCTCTTCGAGAATATCCCAAACCACATTTTCGCCGCGTTCAATCATTTTCTTCGCGCCACGCACTGTATGTGCATAACCGCGTCCTTTAAGATGGCGAATAATAAAAGGTTCAAACAATGTTAATGCCATTTTTTTCGGCAAACCGCACTGGCCGAGTTTCAGCTCAGGACCAACCACAATTACCGAACGCCCCGAATAGTCAACACGTTTACCAAGAAGATTCTGGCGGAAACGTCCTTGTTTTCCCTTGAGCATGTCGCTCAACGATTTCAATGGACGGTTTCCTGCGCCGGTCACAGCACGGCCATGACGCCCGTTATCAAGCAACGCGTCAACAGCTTCCTGCAACATTCTTTTTTCATTGCGGATAATAACTTCTGGGGTACGAAGCTGAAGCAAATTTTTAAGACGGTTATTGCGATTGATCACACGACGATATAAATCATTGAGATCTGAAGTGGCAAAACGTCCGCCTTCCAAGGGCACCAACGGCCGTAGATCCGGAGGAATAACCGGTAACACTTTCAAGATCATCCATTCAGGACGCGAATTGCTACCGATAAAACCCTCAACCAAGCGAAGACGCTTAGCCAATTTTTTACGAATGGCTTTATTCTTGGTAGAATTCAGACTTACCGCAAGTTCTGCTTTAATTCCGTGCAAATCACTTTTTTCAAGCAAAGTATGAACAGCCTGAGCGCCCATATCAGCTTGAAAAGCATCGCCGTAGTCTTCGCGCGCTTGACGATAATCAAGTTCGGCCATGGTTTGTCCGAATTTCAAAGGTGTATCACCTGGATCTGTGACCACCCAGTCTTCATAATAAATGACTCGTTCCAACGATTTCGCAGTCATATCTAGCATCAGCCCGATACGGCTCGGCATGCATTTAAAAAACCAAATATGCGAAACCGGTACAGCCAAATCTATATGCGCCATACGGTCGCGACGAACTTTGGCTTGAGTTACTTCAACTCCGCACCGATCACAAATCACCCCTTTATGCTTAACTCGCTTATATTTTCCGCAGTTACATTCCCAATCTTTGGTCGGCCCGAATATCCTTTCGCAGAACAATCCACCCTTTTCAGGCTTGAAACTGCGATAATTGATAGTTTCAGGATTTTTTACCTCACCATGACTCCATTTTCGAATGGCCTCAGGCGAAGCAACATTAATTGAAACCGCGCTGAAAACAGATTGCGAGGACTGTCCGAGTAATTCACGGTAGGCAAATGTATTTTTATCACTCATTGCAATATCCTCCAGTATTAATTTTCAACCTTGTTAACCGTACGTATATCCAAACCTAAGCTTTGCATTTCTTTAAGCAAAACATTGAACGATTCAGGTCGTCCGGCTTCTAGAATATTCTGTCCTTTGACTATTGACTCATAAATTCGAGCCCTTCCAGCAACATCATCGCTCTTAACAGTAAGCATTTCCTGAAGATTATATGCCGCACCATATGCTTCCAGTGCCCATACCTCCATTTCGCCGAAACGCTGACCGCCATGCTGAGCCTTACCGCCTAAGGGCTGTTGTGTCACCAAAGAATATGGCCCGACCGAACGTGCATGAATTTTGTTTGCAACCAAGTGGTCAAGTTTGAGCATATAAATCTGCCCGACCATAACTCGTTGGTCAAAACGGTTACCGGTTCTGCCGTCAAACAATTCTGTCTTGCCGTCGTATTCCCATTCACCGCTTTTATTCTTTTTGAAACCGATATGATAATTCACTCCGGTTTCTTCTTCAATTTTACGATTCGCCTCACCCATCATTTCAACTATTTTTGATTCTTTGATACCGTCGAATACCGGTGTTGCCACCTTAATTCCAAGAATTTTGGCGGCAATACCCAAGTGAGTTTCAAGTACTTGACCAAGATTCATTCGGCTCGGAACCCCCAGCGGATTCAAAACAATATCTACCGGTTGTCCGTCCAGCATAAAAGGCATATCCTCTGCCGGAACAATCTTTGCCACAATACCCTTGTTTCCATGACGTCCTGCCATTTTGTCGCCGACTTGAAGTTTGCGTTTGCAGGCAACATATACCTTAACTTTCTTAATGACCCCGATATCAGCACCATCACCAGATTCAAGGGCACTTACCGCTTCATCACGAAAATTTTCGTTATCACGAAAAGCCTGAATTTTCGATTCAAAAATTGCTTTTATTTGTTCTTTGACCTGGTTATCTTCCATATCCCATGAATCATATTTATTCGCAAGTTTTAAAATTGCGCTCGGAGTAACTTTACGATTAGCTCCGATCAATGGAACATCACGATTGTTTGTGTCAATAATTGAGCAGGTCAATTTCTGTCCAAGCAAAATTTCTGAAAGTTTTGCCGATAGCTCTTCTATCAGTTCAGCATGTCGTTGTTTATATGTATCTTTGATGCTTTTAAGCTGGCGGCGCAATTCAGACTTGGTTAAGGTCTGTCGATTGGGATCCTTTGCACGTTCAACACGCACATCCATAACAATCCCGCCTTTACCACTGCTGACCATCAAACTAGAATCTTTCACGTCGGCAGCTTTATCTCCGAAAATAGCGCGCAATAAACGTTCTTCAGGCGCCAGTTCAGTTTCACTTTTAGGAGTAATTTTACCAACTAGAATGTCTCCTGGACGTACCTCGGCACCAAGTCTGACAACACCATCATTTCCCAAATTGCGCAATGCTTCTTCGCTGACATTTGGGATATCACGGGTAATTTCCTCCGGACCAAGCTTAGTATCACGACAGGTAATTTCAAACTCGTCGATATGAATACTGGTATAAACGTCCTCTTTTACGAGTCGCTCGGAAACAATGATAGCATCTTCGAAGTTATAACCGCACCATGGCATAAATGCAACCAGCACATTTTTGCCAAGTCCCAATTCGCCGTTATCAGTTGACGAACCATCGGCAATAACATCTCCGGCCTTTATTTTCTGACCACGAACACAACATGGGCGCTGATTGATACAGGTACCGGCATTGCTACGCAAGAACTTCTTAAGCTTGTAACGTTGCACATCCTCTGGGTGAACCGTTGTTGCTCCCGGTCTGCCGTCTTTGGTGATGACAATTTCTGAAGAACAAACTTCTGCAACTATCCCAGGCTTTTCAGCAACAACAACTGCACGAGAATCACGTGCAATTTTTTCTTCTAGCCCGGTTCCTACATAAGGTGATTCCGAAACCAGGAGCGGCACTGCCTGACGCTGCATGTTTGATCCCATTAAAGCACGATTAGCGTCGTCATGCTCCAAAAATGGAATAATCCCTGCGGCTGCGCTGACCAACTGTTTAGGTGAAACGTCCATATATTGGACTTCTTCTTTCGGATGTTCTTCCGATTCACCGCGATAACGTGCCATCACCGTATTACGGATGAATTTAGACTTAGAATCAAGCGGAGCATTAGCCTGAGCGATCACAAACTCTTCTTCTTTATCGGCAGTCAAGTAGTCAATCTGCTTGGTAACCTGCCCATCAACCACACGACGATAAGGAGTTTCCAGAAAACCGAATTCGTTAATTCGAGCATAAAGCGACATCGAAGAAATTAATCCGATGTTCGGTCCTTCAGGCGTTTCAATTGGACAAACTCGTCCATAATGGCTGGAATGAACGTCACGAACTTCAAAACCGGCACGATCACGACTTAAACCACCTGGTCCAAGAGCAGAAAGACGACGTTTATTAGTTAATTCACTTAGCGGGTTGGTCTGATCCATAAATTGAGAAAGCTGATTTCGAGCGAAGAAATCTCTTACAACACCAGCAAACGCCTTGGGATTGATCAACTTATTCGGCGTAATTGCGGTCTCCGAGGAGTCAAGCAAAGTCATGCGCTCACGAACCAATCTTTCAGTACGCAGTAATCCTACGCGGCAATGGTTTTGTAGAAGTTCTCCAACGGTTCTGATCCGTCGATTACCCAAATGGTCAATATCATCAGTCTGTCCACCTGTGTTACGAAGCTTGATCAGATATTTTGTAGCTGCCATCAGATCTTGAGCATGCAATGTACGCTCAGTCAATGGCAAATCCAAATTCAACCGTTCATTAATCTTATAGCGTCCTACAACTCCAAGATCGTAGCGCTTGATGTCAAAAAACAAACGCTTAATCAGTAATTTTGCATTATTCAAATTCGGAGGATCGCCTGGACGCATCCGTTTGTAAATTTCTTTAAGGGCATCATCGCAGTTTCTGGCAGGATCACGACGGAGACAACCAATAAGATAGTTATCTCCATCCGGAATATATGCCAGCTCAACTTTAGCCACATCCATAGACTGAAGACGTTTCAGATGTGTTTCATTCAACTGAACCAGTTCTTCAAGAACCAGGGCACCGTCAGAATTTACAACATCATTAATCGTGTAATAAAAACTGATATCTGGTTTTTTTAACAATGAAGATACAGAAAATGAACTTACTTTATAAACATTGGAAAGAATATCTTTATTGGTTTCATAGCCAACCGCTCGTAGAAAAGTCGTAATTAAAAACTTACGGCGACGACGACGACGGTCGAGGTATATGTATATATAATCATTAATATCAAATTGAACTTCCATCCAGGAACCGCGGTCAGGAATAATCCTGAAAGAATAAAGCATACGACCGCTGGTATGGCGAGAACGCTCAAAACAAATACCAGGCGAGCGATGCAACTGACTGATGATAACACGCTCAGCACCGTTGATTACAAAAGTACCGCAGTCTGTCATTAATGGTATCTCACCCATATAAACACGTTCTTTGATTTCTGCAGCATCATTTCTCAGCAAAAAATCAGCATGCAAAGGAGCACTGTAAACTTTGCCGTCTTTTATGCAATCAACCACACTGGCCTTTGGTTCACCGATAGTATAGCCGAGAAATTCAATTACTAATTTTTTATCAAAACTTTCAATGGGAAAAATTTCATTGAAAATTTCTTGAAGCCCCTGCGATTTTCGTATTTCAGGAGGTGTATCTTTTTGAAGGAAAGAGTTGTACGAGTCGACTTGAATCCCAATAAGATCGGGAATTTCAAGAACATCTTTTAAGCTACCATAATTAATTCGTTCAGACATAGTCCACCCTTGCATATTTATTCAAATAGCGAAGGCGAGAATATCCAAAACCTGAGTTAATCATAAATCCGTTTCATAACTGCAAAAAAAGAATAAAAACCCCAAAAAACTGTCAAGATAAAACAGAATTTAAGAACATTTACTGCTAACATTTTTAAGGTTCCCAACGGTCTTATGAATAAATCAGGTTCAGTTTATCCCCACCCGACATAAAACATGCGTTTTTATAAAACGC
Source organism: Lentisphaerota bacterium (assembly GCA_012519765.1). Lineage (GTDB taxonomy): Bacteria > Verrucomicrobiota > Lentisphaeria > Victivallales > Victivallaceae > UBA7640. The sequence goes on along the minus strand of JAAYPP010000175.1, from coordinate 16,566 downwards.
AAAAATACGGCGAGAACAAATTATACTTATTCCCGCCGTAAAAATGTAAAAATCTTTAATTGATTTCCACCGCGGCTCCTGCCGCTTCGAGCTGAGCTTTAAGCTTATCAGCTTCGTCTTTGGCTATGCCTTCTTTCAACGCTTTAGGAGCGCCTTCAACCAGATCTTTGGCTTCTTTCAAGCCAAGCCCAGTAATAGCACGCACTTCTTTGATGACGCCGATTTTGTTTTCGCCGAATGATTTCAGAATAACATTGAATTCAGTCTTTTCTTCGGCTGCGGCATCAGCTGCGGCAGGCGCGGCTGCGGCAACAGCGACCGGTGCTGCGGCAGAAACGCCAAGGCGTTCTTCCAGAGCTTTTACCAACTTAGAAAGCTCGATGACGGTCAGGTTTTCGATGAAGGAGACGAACTCTTCCATTTTAGGGGTAACTTCTACTTCAGACATTGTGGATTCCTCCGTTTATTTGATCTTGAGTGATTTAGGATTTTAGTTACTTTCAAGCTTATTTTTATAAGCATTGATAACATTAACAATACTAGATGCCTTGGCGTTAAGCACAGTAACCAAACCACGGGCAGGTCCTAGCATTACGCTCAAAAGCATTGAATACAACACTTCACGTGCCGGCAGGGAAGCAATTGACTTGACATCTTCAGCAGAAAGTGAAGCCCCTTCCAAAATACCACCGACCGCAGATAATTTATCATTGGTTTTTGCGAACTCATCAATAATTTTAGCAGCGGGACTCGGATCTCCGGAACCGCTGATAACCATTGTAGAACCACGAAATTCAAATGAATTCAAACAAGAAATTTCTTTAACTTCAACAGTTTTGCGAAGAAGATTATTCTTAATTGACCTGCAAAAAACACCAGTTTCAACAAGCTTATTACGCAATGCGGAAATTTCTTTGACTGTCATATTGTTGCAGTTCACGAAATAGACAAACTCAGAGTCGTTGAGCAGTCCGCCAATATAATTAATTAAATGGACTTTCTCGTTTCTCATGATACCTGCCTCGCCAGTTGAGTTACATCAATACGGATACCCGGACTCATCGTCGCGGAAACAGTACAACTGACAAAATAAGTGCCTTTGGCATTTGTTGGTTTGGCTTTTGACAAAGCAAAATATACTGCATCAAAGTTCACTCTTAGGTCAGCAGAAGCAAAAGACAACTTTCCAATCGGTGCATGTATGCAACCGCCACGGTCGGTACGGAATTCGACACGACCGGCTTTTGCCTCACGAACTGCATTTCCGACTGCATCAGTTACGGTGCCTGTCTTGGGATTCGGCATTAATCCTCGCGGACCAAGCACTTTTCCCAAAGGACGAACCATCTTCATTGCATCAGGAGTCGCGATCAAAACATCAAAATCGATCCAACCGCTTTTTAATTTATCAACAAGGTCTTCAGACCCGACAAACTCGGCACCTGCAGCTTTTGCCTCATCAGCCTGGCTACCGGATGCAACCACAGCTATACGTACAGATTTGCCGGTACCTTTAGGAAGCGGAACCGCTCCGCGAACACTTTGGTCAGACTTTTTTGCATCAATTCCAAGTTTGAATGCAACTTCGACTGTCTGATCAAATTTAGTTGCAGGCATTGACTTCAAAATTTCAAACGCTTCATCCAAAGGATAGCGTCGTTGACGATCGAATAATGCCAACTGTTTTTCATACAATTTGCTCATTCAACCACCTCAATGCCCATACTACGAGCCGTTCCCTCAATGATTTTGCATGCAGCTTCAGCATCCCTGGAGTTCATGTCGTTCTTTTTAATTTCAACGATCTCCATAATCTGTGATTTCGTTATCTTACCAGCCTTGGCACCCTTGCCAGGAGTCTTTGACCCTTCAGCAATACCAGACAGCTTCTTTATAAGATTAGCTGCTGGAGGTGACTTGGTGATAAAAGTAAACGAGCGATCCTGATAAACAGTGATCACCACCGGGATGACCATGCCACTCTGTGCTTGAGTGGCGGCATTGAACTGCTTGCAGAAATCCATGATGTTGACACCAGCCTGACCCAATGCTGGGCCGATTGGCGGAGCCGGATTGGCTGCACCGGCTGGAATCTGCAACCGGATTAGTCCTGTTACTTTCTTTGCCATTAAATGATCTCCGAATTTAAAACAGTGTGTGGTTTGAAAAGACAGGATTTCTCCCGCATCACTGCTAATTCATTATCGATATAAAAGTCTCGAACATGATACCTAATCAGATATCACGATCGACCTGCCAAAACTCCAACTCTACAGGAGTAGAACGACCGAATATTGAAACCATTAGTTTCAATTTTCCTCGTTCATTGTCAATCTCTTCTACTGTGCCTTCAAAATTTTCAAATGCACCATCTTTGATTCGGACATTCTCGCCAATTTCATAAAGAACCTTCGGCTTGATTTTCTCTTCTTCAGCATTGTCTTGCCGAAACATTTCAGCAACTTCAGAAGCTGAGAGAGGAACTGGCTTTTGCCCACCGCCAACAAAACTTATAACCCCTTGGATATTACGAATATAATACCATGCCGCTTCATTAATTTTTTTGGTAACCGGATCGTAGAGATCCATTCTTACCAAAATATATCCGGGGAAAAATTTGCGTATAGTTGTAATCTTTTTGCCACCACGGACTTCAGAAACCTTTTCCACTGGAATATGAGCTTCATATATCGGGCAACTATCACCGTCATTCTTGATTTGCCGCTGGATACTCTCACGGACTTTATTCTCTTTGCCTGAGAGAGTGTGGATTACAAACCACTGACCTTTGTTTTTATTCTCTTCCATATCTTGGGAAATTCCTAAAAAATTAAATCGTAACCAGTTCAAGCAAACGTACGATAATCAGATCAACCACGGCAACGAACGACGAAAGTATGGCCATAGCAAACAGCACTAGGATTGTCGATTCAAATAGCTCTTTCCGTCCAGGCCAAGTACATTTATGCAGTTCACTGATAGTAGCGTGTACAAACTGCCTTACCTTACCCATTACGCTGATACCCATTATTCGCCTCTATAAAATTAATTGTGTTGAATTAAAAGTGGCAGGAGCGGAGAGACTCGAACTCTCGACCTGCGGTTTTGGAGACCGCTGCTCTAGCCAACTGAGCTACACTCCTACGGACTGGCTAAAATTCAACGCGTTTCTTTATGTATCGTATGCTTACGTTCGAATTTGCAATACTTCTTCTTTTCAAGACGCTCCGGTGTATTACGCTTCTCTTTCATAGAAGTGTAATTGCGTTGCTTACACTCTGTGCATTCTAAAATTATGATTTCACGCGCCATGATAAATACCTATGTTTAAAATCATCCCGGACCGCCAAGCGGCTCCGGGATATTTACAATACTGCCTGATCAGGCAACGATTTCCGAAACCCTGCCTGAAGAAACGGTACGTCCGCCTTCACGGATAGCGAAACGCAAACCTTTTTCCATCGCAATTGGGTGAATCAATTCTACATCTATAGCGGTGTTATCACCAGGCATTACCATTTCAACCCCTTCGGGCAAAGTGATGGTTCCAGTAATATCAGTGGTACGGAAATAGAACTGTGGACGATATTTTGAGAAGAACGGAGTATGACGTCCACCTTCTTCTTTGCTCAGTACATAAATTTCAGCCTTGAAATTAGTATGTGGCATTACTGAACCCGGCTTGGCTAAAACCTGACCGCGCTCAACGTCATCTTTTTTGGTACCGCGTAACAAACAACCGGTATTGTCACCGGCGCGACCTTCATCAAGCAATTTACGGAACATTTCAATTCCGGTAACTGTGGTTTTCACGGTAGGTTTGATACCAACGATTTCAACTTCTTCATTGACCTTGATGATACCACGCTCAATACGACCGGTAACTACTGTACCACGACCTTCAATTGAGAACACGTCTTCAATCGGCATCAGGAAAGGCAGATCAGTTGCGCGTGGCGGTTCTTGGATGAATTCATCAACCGCATCCATCAGTTCAACTATACATTTGCAAGCGTCAGATGCGGGATCTCCACCTGCCTCAACAGCCTTCAGCGCAGAGCCTTTGATAATCGGGGTATCATCACCCGGAAAATCATAGGAACTGAGCAGTTCGCGAACTTCCATTTCAACAAGTTCAAGTAATTCAGGATCATCGAGCTGATCAACCTTGTTCAGAAAAACGACGATACCCGGGACACCAACCTGACGAGCCAGAAGAACGTGTTCACGAGTCTGTGCCATCGGACCATCAGTGGCGGCGATAACGAGAATAGCGCCATCCATCTGGGCAGCACCGGTAACCATGTTCTTTACATAGTCAGCATGACCAGGGCAATCGACGTGAGCATAATGACGTTTTACAGACTGATACTCGACATGCGAAGTATTAATAGTAATACCGCGTTCGCGCTCTTCCGGAGCATTGTCAATTTCAGCATAATCACGAACTTCGCCGCCGTTAAGTTTTGACATAGTCATAGTAATTGCAGCGGTCAAAGTGGTTTTACCATGGTCAACATGACCAATGGTTCCGATGTTCAAATGCGGCTTTGTTCTTTCGAATTTTTCTTTAGCCATTTTTACCTTCCTCCGGTTTTCTTGTTTAAACCATTTAATTTAGAGCGGTTTAGTTATCTTTTATTTTCTGGTTTTCTGACCAAAAATCCAACTTAACTTAATAATACAAAATATATGGAGCCCACAACCGGATTCGAACCGGTGACCTCATCCTTACCAAGGATGTGCTCTACCTACTGAGCCATGTGGGCGCATCGAATGAAAACGCAAACCGGAAATATAACGCGCCAAGCTGCAATTTCAAATACACATCCACAAAAAATAATTTGGTACTCGGGGGGGGATTTGAACCCCCACAGATTACTCTACATGCACCTCAAGCATGCGCGTCTGCCAATTCCGCCACCCGAGCTCAGACGTCAAAAACAGATATTTAAAATACTGGCTTACTGGAATTTTACAAATATTTTTTCCGAAATTTTACAATTATTTACATCTTGTTAAATATTTTATATACACTCGGGAAAGCACACGTCAAGATATTAAAGAGCCAACGGCTAAAGACTTGTTTCTGAGTTACGCAACAATAAATCAGCCCATCGGCTCATTTCCTGCCAAAAACGTGCAGTTTTTTTGGGTGGCTCGTCCAATCCTTGAGCAGCAGCCAAAATTTGATCAATAATATCATGCTTATCTACATTCAGATCAGGATCATCATCTAAAACTTCAGGCAAAATTCCGTTTTCGCTTAATATCGTTATTTTAAGCATTGCCGAACAACGGGTTCGTTTAGCTTCGGCAAGACGGTCTGCTGGAATAATCTGGCATAATTCGTCAAAAACATTCAGCGCGGCATAGTAAGTTTCCGGCACTGGGAGTTCAGGCCTGATCCAATTCAAGACCAACGCCGCTAATTCTGTCGCGGTTGCATAATTATCAGGTATATTAGCCAGCTGCTCACCGTAACTGCTGATAAGTTCAAAATATTTCAAATTATGAATTGTAGAGTTTCTGCTCATTGAAAATTCGACGTTCAGTTTCCGGAATATATCAACCGCAGGTAATTTTGACTTTGCAACTTCCATTCCACCTTTTATGATCAAATCCAGCCTTCCCATTTCAGGGGAAATCCCCGCAATAATTACACTGGTCTCGCCATATAAAGTTTTGCGCAGAATCAAAATTTCACTGTTTCGAACATCATTCACTATTCATATCTCCGATAATTGTTAATCACAGGATAAGATTGTTGCGTATTCGGTCTCTTCCAAGGATGCTTATAATCCTCATTAAGCGGAAATAACGCTCGAGCTTTGTGTAAGTATACCATCGCCTCCTCTTCGCGATTCGTAACCTGACAAATACGGTGCATCCTGTACCAACCGGAAGCGCGACGCGGGGACAGTTCAAGCGCCTTTCGATAGTAGCGTTCTGCGGTTTCATAAACGCCACGGGCGAACATGAAATCCCCTGCCATCTGCCACGGAAATGGGGAATATGGTTTAAGCGCAACACAGTTTTCCAATGCTGAATTTATCTGTTGAGCGGTGACCTGACGATGTTGCATACCCTTATTATTAGGCGAAATCAAATTTTCCAATTCAGCAAAAGCTTTTTCAGCCCGCAACAGATGTAAACCTTTTTGCATCGAAGCAAATCCTGCCCCAAATGCAATGAGTAAGAAAAGTATCTTTAACGGTAAACCAGTTTTCGCGGAATCGCAAGAGCACGGTTTTATCATTAATGAGACTTGAAGAGCAGCGAGATAACACATTATCGCCGGCACCTGCATGTTGGTATCAACTTGTGAATGAATTATTCCGCTGGTAATTCCTGCAAATATCCAAAAATCTTCTTTATCATAAAACTTGCCGCCATATCCGCGAATCTGATGCCACCCTTTCCATAACGGCCACAACAAAACAGCTAAACATACTGCTCCTCCGATAATTCCACACTGTGCCAGATAAGCCAGCAACATACAATGCGGATCATGCGGGGCTTCCTTGCTGGGATAAGACTTGACAACCATATAGTCATGAAAAAAATCACCCCACCCGGTTCCCAATATCGGATTTTCAGCAAAAATAATAATCGATGCCCGCTGATAATCAAGGCGAGCAAACATCGACCAGAATCCGCGTCCTGCAAAATGAATTGCCAGCGCGCCGGTAGTTAGTGAAATTATCGAAACCGCCAAAATTGCATATCGTAACCTCCGGTCAACGGGAAAAAGCATCAATAATAAAGCTGTCGTCACAAATAAAACTGCCAATGCCGCACGGCTTCCGGTCATAAAAAAAGGCATCATCACCAACAAAAAAGCAATCAACAAAAAAATTACACGTCCGGCATAAGGGGGCTCAATACGAGATCCCAGCTTCCAGGCATACCAGAAAACCAATGGCATCAGCATCAATAAAAATCCTGCCAGGTTATTGCATGAAGCAAAAGTCGAATAGACACGGTTATCCATGACTCTGGCCATGAAATCGCCTGCCATTGCGACGCCGGTCTCCTGTTGTTGCGTCATAACAAATCGTCGGGTTTCTTCAAAACCGACTAAGCGTTGTTCCCACCCGAGAAGAGCAACCAGCAATGTTGCGGAAGCCAGCAAAATCAGAAACCGTCGCCGCAAATGAGGACGGTTCGAAAGAATAAAATAAATTGTAATTGCATAAGCTCCAATACCCAGTCCATGAGCAATCTGCGAATATACAAAATCTTTCACTGACGCATTAATCGCGCCCAAATATCCGGTCAATCCGAGAACCAACCACAAACAAGAAACCATAAATGCGTTAAACTGTTGCCCGATTTTCAGCGGGAAAACCGATATCGCCAAAATCATGAGTACGCCGGAAACAATTGGAAACAACGTAACAGGCCAGGAAATAATTAACCATGGAAATATTTCCGGCGGGAACAGCGAAATCACCTCTGGCACGCCGACAATAGACGCTAATTTCAGTGGCAGTAACACAGTAAAAACCGCGACCATGAAAATGACGGTATTCTGCAAAATCTTCAAAAGAAAACTCCAATCAATATCAAAATAATTACATTTCAAAACAAACTGAATATAACTGAATTAAGCAACAAAACAATCTCAAACGAGTAGAAACAATACTGCAAAAACACATCGACCTAATAAAAGTTCTAAAATTCTTGTATTTATATCGTAAACAATTATATTGAATCCGTTATTTTTTCGGATTTACTTACGAGGAAAAAGTCCTTGTAGAATACAAAAAAAGGGTATTATAATGAAAAAACAATTATTGGTGAAAGCTTTTACTGTCGGCGTACTCGGTTTAAACTTCTCGTTAATGTCCAACTTGTCGGCTGAGGAAAAACAACCTTTACCGGAAAAACTTCCGCTCGCACAAACCGAGTTAGCGACAAAGGCACCGAAAGTAAATCCTTTGGATGCGCTTCCCGATGTACTCGCACAATTCGATGGCGTAAACATTACTAAAAAAGAAATTCTTGACTTTATTTCTGAACAGGCAAAACAACAAGGCATTGATATCAGTCAATTACCTCCGGAACTTTTAGTCAACAATATTTTTGGCTCAGTTCAAAACAAGATTTCCATGATGGTATTCAGCGCCGAAGCAGAAAAAGCAGGATTCAAAGCCAGCAAAGATGCTGTGGTCGCACTGCTGAATAAAGAAATTAATGAACTGAAAGAACGCAGTCCCCAGCAATTCGAGATGCTTAAAACTGCAATAATGGATAAAGAAAAGGTAACCATCGAACAATATATTGAAAAAATTTCAACCGACTCCAAAGTTCAGGAAGGAGCTGCAGTTTCTCAATGGTTCGATTCAAAAATCAAGATTTCTGATGAAGACGTTGCTAATTTCTTTGAGCAAAACAAAGATCGTTTTAAAACACCCGGCGATCCTAAAGATGCTGTCCGTATTTCCCATATTATGATTGCCCTTCCGGAAGATCCAAAAGATGAAACTGCTACTCAAAATGCTTATCAGAAAGCTGAAAAAATTCTTGAACAAATCAAAAAGGATGACAAGATATTTGCGAAGCTGGCAGAAACAGAAAGCGATTGCCCTAGCGGTAAAGCCACTAATGGTTCGCTGGGTCCTCAGACTAAAGGACAGAGTGTTTACGGTAAAGAATTTGAAGAAGCCGCTTTCTCACTTGAAATCGGCAAAATCAATGATAAGCCGATAAAATCACTTCGCGGTTACCACATCATAAGACGTGATGAACCCGCAGTCGAATCTCAAAAAACTTTGGATGAGGTTAAAGATATTATTAAGCGCGGATTGACTAGTCAAAAAACTGCGGAATTGGGCAAGGCCGAAATGGATAAGGTCGAGGCAGATGGAAGACTTAAAATTTTTATTAAGCCGCCACAAAATCAATTCAACGTTCCCATGCAATAAATTAAACAATTAACTGGAGAAATTATTATGAGTGAAGAGAAAAAAAACGAGCAGTTGCCCAGCGAAAACGCAGAAAAGCAAGTTGAGAAGAAAATTAACTTTATTGCGGTCATTGCGATTATTGCGGTTATTGCGATTATTGCCTTTGTATTATTTAATAAAAGCGAAAGTAGCAAAACAGTTTCGGCCAAGGCCCCTGAAATAGCCACCGAAGATGCCGCAGGACCAATAGTTCCGGCACCACCGGAAGTTCAACCGGCGGCTGAAAACGCGGCAGATGCTAAAGCGCCGGCAAAACCCAAAGCTCCGCCAGCTGACTTATGGGCGTTTCTCCCGGAAAATGTAGGAGAAATTGACGGCAAATCAATTACCAAAAAAGATTTCATTGATAATTTTAACAGCCAGTTCCCCGATGGCAAACCGCCAGCTCAGCTCAGCGCGGAAATACTGAAAAACATGGCACCGCAACTGGTCAAATCTTTTATTGATAGAAAGATCATGTTGGATATGGCTTTGAACGCAGGAAACACCCCGAGTCGGGAACAGGCGTTAAAAAACCTTAACGAAACCATCAAAAATCTCGACCCTCAACAGCTTGAAATGATGAAGTCATCTTTGGCTATGCAAAGTAATACTACCTTGGAAGATTATATCAATAAGCTTGCGGACAGCAAGGCCATGCAGGAAAACATCGCCATTGATACCTACGTTAAAGGACTCATGTCCAAGGTTACAATCACCGATAATGAATTGAAAGATGCTTACGAAAAATACAAAGAAGAAATGTTCACTCAACCTGCCGACGGCCCAGACACGGTTCGGGCTTCTCACATTTTATTTAGCGTAAAAGACAGCAAAGATGAAAACGCCAAAAAAGAAGCTTTAGTGCTGGCCACCAAAACCTTGGCTGAATTGAAAAATAATCCGGAAAGTTTCAATAAAACAGCAGAAGCGGTCAGTTCCTGCCCGAGCTCAAAGCAAGGCGGTTCTCTTGGCAATTTCGGTCGCGGCCAAATGGTCAAGGAATTTGAAGATGCCGTATTTGCAATGAAACCGGGTGAAATCAGCGAGCCCGTTGAAACTCAGTTCGGATATCATATTATCCGCCGTGATGCACCGGTCGAAGCCAGTCAAAAAAGTTTTGAAGAGGTTAAAAATCAGGTTGCAGAAATGTTGAAAGCGGAAAAAATGGAAGAGCAAATCAAAACCATGCTAGACAAAGAATTCACAGCTTTAAAAGCAAAAATATTTGTTCAAGCGCCAGAACTACCTAAGGCGCCAGAAGCACCCAAGGCTGAATAACCTGAGCAGAAAAAAAGATTAGCACCACAAAAGCCCCGGGTCAAATCCGGGGCTTTTTTACTGAAAATTACAAGGTATTTTTAAATGGTTGAAGAAAACTCCAACAACACCCCGATCGATTTTATCCGAGCAATTGTCAAAGATGACTTGAAAAACGGCAGGTTCAACGGCAAAGTTGTGACCCGTTTCCCTCCCGAACCAAACGGCTATCTGCACATCGGGCACGCCAAAGCAATTTGTATTGACTTCGGGATTGCTGCTGAAAACAACGGCGTCACCCACCTTAGGATGGACGACACCAATCCAACTAAAGAAGATATAGAATATGTCGAAAGCATAAAAAATGATGTAAAATGGCTTGGATTCAGTTGGCATGATAAACTTTTTTTCGCTTCCGATTACTATGAACAACTATACCGGTTTGCCGTTGAATTGATTAAAATCGGCAAAGCCTATGTCTGTGATCTAACCCCCGAAGAAGTAAAAGAATATCGCGGCACACTTACCGAACCAGGCAGAGAATCGCCTTTCCGAAACCGTTCAGTTGAAGAAAATCTTGATTTATTTGCAAGGATGCGTGCCGGTGAGTTTCCGGACGGCTCAAAAACTTTAAGGGCAAAAATCGACATGGCCTCACCGAATATACACATGCGCGATCCGGCAATCTACCGCATTCGCCGCGAGCATCACTACCGCACTGACGATAAATGGTGTATCTATCCGATGTATGACTTTGCACACTGCCTGAGCGACTCTATTGAAGGGATTACCCACTCGATTTGCACATTGGAGTTTGAAATTCATCGCCCGCTGTACGATTGGTTCATTGATCAACTGAAACTTGAATCACATCCTAAACAGATTGAGTTTGCCAGATTAAACCTGACTAATACAGTGATGAGCAAACGCAAGCTCCTCGAACTGGTCAAAAACAATTACGTCAACGGCTGGGATGACCCTCGCATGCCCACGCTTTGCGGGATGCGCCGCCGCGGTTACACTCCCGAAGCCATTCGGACGTTTGTAGAAAGTACCGGCATCACCAAAAATAACGCTATTTTTGACCTTGCGCTCCTCGAACATTATCTGCGTGATGATTTGAACAAACGTGCATTGCGCGCCATGGCCGTGCTTAACCCGCTGAAAGTAGTAATTACTAATTTTACTGAAGACAAAGTGGAAGAACTTGACGCGGTCAATAATCCGGAAGATGCTGATGCCGGAACACGCAAAGTATTTTTTACCAGAGAACTTTATATTGAACGTGATGATTTCATGGAAGATCCTCCGAATAAATTTTACCGGCTTGCACCAGGTCGGGAAGTGCGATTGCGCTATGGCTATTTCATAAAATGTGAGAATGTGGTCAAAGACGCGGAAGGCAATGTCGTAGAACTCCACTGCACCTATGATCCGGCAACCCGCGGCGGAACTTCGCCAGACGGACGAAAAGTGAAAGGTACTATTCACTGGGTTTCTGCTACTGAAGGCGCCACCGCCGAAATCAGGTTATACGATCATCTGTTCATTGAAGAAAATCCTGCCGAATCTGACCGGGAACTGAAAGATAGCATCAACCCGGATTCACTGAAAATTGTCACCGGCATCATCGAAAAAAGTTTGCTTGAAGCCAAGCCTGGAATGCTTTTCCAGTTTGAGCGCATTGGCTATTTCTGCTGTGATCCAGACTCTACACCGGAACGCCTCGTCTTCAACCGTTCGGTAACTCTGAAAGATTCGTGGTCCAAAATTCAGAAAAAGGGGCAATAAATGGTTAATGAAAAAATCATGCTCTGGCCTGACGATAAGTTTTCTTCAACCAGTGTGGCTGATGAAGTTTTTAAGCCATATATGGAAACTTTTCTCCTTGAAGGAAATGATGTTCGCGACGTAATCATTATCTGTCCAGGCGGAGCCTATGCCGGACGCGCAAAACATGAAGCTGAGCCGATAGCCATAAAATTCAACGAACTTGGTTTTCATTGTCTTGTTCTCCATTACCGTGTCGCGCCATGTTGCTGGCCGGCACCACAGGAAGATGCCTTGCGAGCTATCAAAATCGTCCGCAGCAACGCTCAAAACTGGCATATCAATCCCGACAAAATTGCGATCCTCGGATTTTCTGCGGGCGGTCACCTGGCATGCAGTACCGGAATAATTTTCGACGAACTAGATGTCATGGCCGGAGACTCCGCCGACAGCTTTTCTGCCCGCCCTGACGCCATGATTTTGTGCTACCCGGTTATCAGCGGCGTTAACATGCCTAACCGCGGTTCGCTGCTCAATTTGCTCGGTAAAGAATGCCTGCCTCAGGAATTGGCTGAATATTCTTGGGAACTTAGAGTAAAAAAGTCAACCCCGCCTTCATTTATTTGGCATACTGCCGAGGACTTGGCGGTTCCAGTCGAGAACAGTCTCAATTTTGCCGCCGCACTGCGTTCGCATAATATCCCTTTTGAACTGCATATTTTCCCACACGGACGTCATGGTCTCGGGCTTGGAGTTGATAACACAATACCTGAAATACAGATATGGCCGGAACTATGTGCCAGATGGCTGTCTGATTTGAAATGCTAAAATTCGCGCGCGCATTATGCGCGCGCGAATTTTAAGAGGTCGAAAAATGCATTTGACGCGAAAAACTTTATTCGGTAATTTTACTGCGTTTGAAGAATCCGGAAAATTGACCGCATTGGAATTTGGCGGTAATACTTATGACGGAGAGAACTGCCCGTTGTTTGATGAATTATTCGACCAGCTCGCATTATACTTTTCGGGAAAGTTGTTTGCGTTTGACATTCCGCTGGCTCCGTCCGGCACTGCTTTCCAACAACTTGTCTGGGCTGAACTGCTAAAAATCCCCTACGGAAAAACCGTTTCCTATAAAGACATTGCCGTTGGTATTGGCAATCCTGCCGCGTCAAGAGCGGTGGGCATGGCAAACCACCGCAATCCGATTCCGATTTTAATTCCGTGCCACCGGGTCATCGGTACAAATGGGAAATTGGTAGGATATGGTGGCGGCATTGAAATAAAAATGAAACTGCTTAAACTTGAAAATGGAGGTTGCTATGGACGCAAAATTCTTACCTGAACAGATCCGGCAGCAGCTTGACGGAGATCCTGATTACGCACTGCGCGGCAGCGGCGGATTTAATGGGAAAACCGGTGAAAGCTATCTGATTTTTCAATCGCCGAGATTACTGCTGTTTGAAAGAAATTTCGGGGATAATAATTTTGCGCAATCAATGATGGACTGTGCTGCCGATGATTCTATGATTGAACTGGTTCAGGATCGTTTCAGCTCAGAGTTAAAAATCGGCAACCAATATTCCATAAAATTATCCGGGCTGGAAACCAATACCGCGGCACTTATGATCAGCCAGATCGAATCTCTGAAAAAACAATTGCTACTTAACGATTCAGAAATTCACAAACCTTTAATGCTTTTAATTATGATTCTGGAAGATTTAAAACACTGCAATGATCCCGATTCTTCTGAAAATCATATACTGCAGGATTATATCGTTTCTGGAATATGCGGCGGCAACCGCCCGCTCTATCTCGCCGGGTTAGAACTTTACCGCCAAGGCGCACTAACTGCATATCTTGACAACACTGTTTTGGATATCCAGCAGAAACGCTGCATTCTGGCCAATATGCTGGAATTAGTGATGCGTGACGGCGAATTCAGCAAGGAAGAACAGAAAATCATTATCAATTATGGCCGAAAACTTGGCATTGAACAACAGGATTTTGATGCCGTCTGGAATGTGATCCTGGACAAAAACTGCCTTGCACTCCTGCTCTGAAATCCATAGTCTCATTTTTTCTGATTTTTGATAAAGCGTATTTGCAATTCGATAACATTTGGTTATATTGCCAAATAACATAGGTTAAAAATGCTAAAATTTGAGAAAAACTGTTGCAAAGAAGAAGCTGAGGTTTTTAAAGCGCTCGGGCACCCTACCCGATTGTGGATAGTCGAACAGCTAGCCGACGGCCAGGAACATTGCGTTTGTGAATTTGTTGACGCGGTAGGAGTGGATTTTTCGACCATCTCCCAGCATCTGCAGATTCTAAAACGGGCTGGTGTGATTGAGGACGACAAACGCGGCAAACAAGTCTATTATCGCTTGCGTTGTATCTGCGTTACTGAATTTATCAGTTGTCTAAAAAAACGTTGATTTTTTTAGTCATTCATTTTGGCATTAGACAAAATATAGGAGAATAGTTATTATGTGGAAAACTCAGTGGCGCCCGCTGGCATGGCTGACCGGAGCATTTTTGATTTGCTTTTATCTGCCGGTCGGAACTGCACGTTTCAACAATGCCGTACTCGAATCTTTGGAACTGGTCAAGTGGTATGCGCGTGAGCACGTGCTGTTATGTTTGATTCCTGCATTTTTTATTGCCGGGGCAATTGGTGTATTCGTCAGTCAAGGAGCGGTAATGCGTTATCTCGGGCCAAAAGCGAAAAAATGGCTCGCGTATCTGGTAGCTTCAGTTTCCGGTTCGATTCTGGCAGTCTGTTCATGCACGATTTTACCGTTATTCGCCGGCATTTACAAAATGGGTGCCGGCCTTGGCCCGGCGTCCGCATTTCTTTATTCCGGACCGGCAATCAATATCATGGCAATTGTACTGACCGCGCGGGTACTCGGAATAGAGCTCGGTATTGCGCGGGCGGCAGGAGCAATCGGTCTTTCGGTGGTTATCGGTTTATGCATGCACTTGATTTTCCGCAAAGAGGAAGCAGAAAAAGCGCGACTGGCAGCCAATGAACCGGAAGTGGAGGCCGTGCGGCCCCTGTGGCAGAACATTGTTTTCCTCGGCAGTATGGTGGCGATTCTGGTTTTCGCCAATTTTGGAAAATCTGAAGATTCCGGGGCGCTGTGGACAAGCATCTGGAATGTAAAATGGTATTTGACTTCAATTTCAGCATTGGTGCTTGGATTCATGCTGACCCGATATTACGGTCTGAAACTCTGGAAACTGCTGATCATCTCTATTCCGGTGGTGGCACTGGCGATTCTTTTCCCGGCCAATCCTTTACTGGCGTTTACCGCCGGTTTTCTGGGTATCGGGCTGTTCAGCAGTACGGAAAAAAATGAGGAACTCAAAAGTTGGTTTGAGACCAGTTGGGATTTCGCGAAAAAAATCATGCCGTTGCTGCTTTTTGGCGTCCTGATTGCCGGCTTGCTGCTTGGAAGGGTTGGCGCAGAAGGCTTGATTCCAAGTGAATATGTATCAAAAGCTGTTGGCGGTAATTCATTGGTGGCAAATTTCTTTGCCTCATTTGCCGGCGCATTCATGTATTTCGCGACCCTGACCGAAGTACCGATTCTTGAAGGACTGATTGGTGCGGGAATGGGCAAAGGTCCGGCTCTCGCGCTTCTGCTGGCAGGCCCTGCTCTATCGTTGCCTAACATGCTGGTTATCAATGGCGTGATGGGTTTTAAAAAGACCGCGGTTTTCGTTTTGCTGGTTATCTTTTTCTCCACTTTGTGCGGAATCGTATATGGAAATATCTAATGAACAACCTGCTTGATACGCTGGGATATTTTGGTTTTATTTTTTTGGAACTGGTGATGCTGTTCCTCTCGATCAGCACAGTTATTTCTTTGATACTTCAATATATTCCCAAAGAAAGATTCAGTAAATATCTTTCAGGTCGCGGCGGCTATTTCATGGCAGCAGTGCTGGGAAGCGTTACACCTTTCTGCGCCTGTTCAACCATTCCACTGACCTTGGGGCTGCTCACTGCCGGGGTTGCCATCGGGCCGATTCTGACTTTTGTCCTGGTTTCACCGTTGTTGAATCCGATAATTGTCGGCATGGTCTGGACGCTGATGGGCTGGAAGGCATCGCTGATTTATTTCAGCGTCTGTTTCTTTACCGCAATATTCGGCGGCTGGCTGATGAAGGGTCTTCATGCTGAACGTTATGTCCGAAAATTATCCTCTATCAGCACGCCCTGCTGTTCAGATGAAAAAAACGATTCTGCGCCGATGAATTTTACTGGAAAGTTAAAAATTGCTTTCATTTCCGCTTATAATGATTTTCAGGGAGTATTGATTTATTTGATTATCGGAACGGCGATCGGCGCAACAATTTACGGATATATTCCACAGGAATGGATTGTTTCGCTGGCAGGCAAAGACAATATCTTTGCCATTCCGGTTGCCGCTGTAGTCGGTATTCCATTATACATCCGTGCGGAAAGCGCGATTCCGATCGGATTGGCGTTGGCGCAAAAAGGGATGAGTCTTGGTGCGGTAATCGCGCTGATTATCGGCGGCGCCGGGATGGCAATTCCGGAAATGTCGATGCT
>JAAYPP010000174.1 GCA_012519765.1 Lentisphaerota bacterium | reverse complement strand
GAAGCTTCGCAAAGCGCAGGACAGATCCTTGATGTGAATTCCGGGAATTGGTTGGTGCTACTCAAAATATCCCAGGCTAATCGCCATTTGCCGGCAGCGACGGCCGCATTCATTTCCGGAATAACATTGCAGAGCGGACAGCCCGCGCCATGACAAAACGGGATACCGCAATCCTGACAGCGTTGAGCTTGGTTGTCTATTTCTGTCGCGGATAAAGGACGTTCTACTTCCTTAAAATCACGTAATCGTTCTGATACCGGGCGATAGGTATTTTTCAATTTTTCTTGGGAATTCATAATAAACCTCGCATTTTAAGCGCTTGACGATATTCAACCGGAAAAACTTTAATGAAACGGTTTCGAAAATTTTTCCATTCATGCAATATTTTCCCGACTTGAACACTTCCGGTAAGTGTGTGATGTTCGCGCAACAGCGACAGCAGTTCGTGCTCGCTGGATGAACCCGAAGAAATGGTTTCCAAATCAACGGTATCGGTGTTGCAACGTAAATCGAAATCATTCGAGATATCCAACACATAAGCGATTCCTCCGGTCATGCCGGCGGCAAAGTTGACCCCTGTAACGCCGACTACAATAACTCTGCCTCCGGTCATGTATTCGCAACCATGGTCTCCGACGCCTTCGACAACAGCTGTAACTCCGCTGTTACGGATCGCAAAACGTTCGCCGGCCTGTCCGGCAATGAACAGTTTGCCGGAGGTGCCTCCATAACAGATGACGTTTCCGGCAATAACATTATCGGCAGCGATAAAACCGGCGTCTTCAGGCGGTTTGATGATAATTGTTCCGCCGGACAGTCCTTTTCCGACAAAATCGTTTGCTTCTCCGATAAGTTCAAACGTGATGCCGTGTGCCAGAAAAGCTCCGAAACTTTGTCCGGCGCAACCGAAGAACCGCGCCTGAATGGTATTGTCCGGCAATCCTGACAGGCCGTGACGTTCTGCGATTTCTCCTGACAATTCGGTACCGACGCTGCGGTCAGTATTGCGGATTTTCAGTTCCAGTTGTGCCGGCAATGAATTCTCAATACTTTCTTTAAACTGGCGAAGCAGAAATTTACGGTCGTAATTATCAAGCCGGTTACAATGGGTATTGTTGCAACGAATTTCCGTACCCTCGGCACTTTCGAAAATTTTTGAGAAGTCCAGTCCCCGCACTTTATAGAAGTCAATCGCTCTATTCATACGAAGAAGATCACTGCGGCCGACGGCATCATCTAGTGAAGTCAAGCCTAAACTAGCGAGTATTTCACGAATTTCTTCAGCCAGCATTCGCAAAAAATTTTCAATGTATTCCGGCTTGCCGGCAAAACATTTGCGCAATTCCGGGTCTTGAGTAGCAACGCCGACCGGACAACTGTTGTCATGGCATTTTCTCATCATCACACAACCCAGGCAGACCAGCAAAGTAGTGGCAAACCCGAATTCTTCAGCACCCAGCAATGCGCCGATCACGACATCCCGACCAGTCTTCAGTTGACCATCGACTTGAAGTCTTACACGTCCTCTAAGGTTATTCAGTACCAGCGTCTGATGTGCTTCCGCCAAGCCTAATTCCCACGGCACGCCTGCATGCTTGATACTGGTCAAAGGTGAAGCGCCTGTTCCACCGTCATGTCCGCTGATTAAGATTACATCAGCATGCGCTTTGGCAACTCCGGCCGCGATAGTGCCGACGCCGACCTCAGAAACCAGTTTTACTGAAACTCTAGCCAGCGGATTCGCGTTGCGCAAATCATAAATCAACTGTGCCAGGTCCTCAATTGAATAAATATCATGATGCGGTGGAGGCGAGATCAAGCTTACCCCTGGCGTTGAATGCCGGATTTTTGCGATGAAATCATTGACTTTGTGCCCCGGTAGTTGTCCGCCTTCACCTGGTTTTGCGCCTTGCGCCATTTTAATTTGAAGTTCTTTGGCGTGACGCAGGTAGTCAATGGTGACCCCGAAACGACCACTGGCGATCTGTCTTATCGCGCTGGAACGGTTTTCGCCGTTGCCGTTGGATTTTTTTCTGGTCGGGTCTTCGCCGCCTTCGCCGCAATTGCTCATGCCGCCGAGTCGATTCATCGCTATCGCAATGGCTTCATGCGCTTCCGGACTTAACGATCCAAGTGACATTGCTCCGGAGACAAAACGTTTGATAATGGAATCAACATTTTCAACTCGGTTTAACGGGATTGCTTTGGCTGGTGCGAATTCAAACAAACCCCTCAATGTACAGAGGTTTTTTGATTGGTTGTTAATCATGGCGGCATATTCACGGTATTTTTCCGTATTGCCAAGTTGAACAGCATGTCGGAATGTCGCCAGGCTTTTCGGTGTCCAAAGGTGATTTTCGCCACCTTGCCGGAAACGATACTGCCCGCCGGTACTCAATATCGGCGTGTCGTTATTAGCTTCCTGAAAACGGAATTTTACTTCATTTTCAATATCTTCAATTCCAATTCCTCCGATACGGCTTGCAGTCCCGGTAAAATAGTGTTTTATCACATCCGCGTTTAAGCCGATTGCCTCAAAAAGTTGAGCGGAACGGTAACTGCGCAGTGTCGAAATTCCCATTTTTGACATTACTTTCAGCAGACCTTTATCGACGGCATTAATATAGTTCCCGGTGGCGTTGACGGCATCCGGTGTCAACTCGCCGTCAGCAGCCATCGTGCTTACCGTTGCCAGCGCCAGATAGGGATTGATTGCCGTGGCTCCGTATCCAAGAAGCAGTGCGAAATGCATGATTTCGCGGACTTCGCCGGATTCAACAATCAGCCCGGTCTCGCAACGCATACCGTAATCTGATAAAGCCCGGTTGACTGCTGCTACCGCCAACAGTACAGGCATAGGCATCTCGCCTGACGGGAGGTTACGGTCGCTTAAAATAATAATTTTGGAACCGGACTTGACCGCATCAAGCGCGTTGCCGGTAAGTTTATCTAACGCATCGCGAAGATTCTTCTTGAATCCGGTGGTAAGGACCATAGCTTCAAAGCCATTTTCCCTGACATGGTGGATACGTTGAAGTTCATCGTCAGTAAGCACTGGACGCGGTAGCCTGATCAGACGGGCATGTTCAGGATTTTCATCCAGGATGTTACCGCGATTGCCGATATAAGTAGTCAAGCTCATCACCAGTTCCTCTCTGATCGGGTCAATCGGAGGATTGGTTACCTGAGCGAATAGCTGTTTGAAATAATTAAACAACAGCTGAGGACGCCCTGATAATACGGCTAATGCGGCGTCATTGCCCATCGAACCCAATGGTTCGTGACCCGTTTCACACATAGGTTTGATGATCAGCTCAATATCCTCATTACTATAACCAAAAAGCTTGTGTTTTTGGAGCAGGTTGCCAATTGTTTTTGATGGGGTCAGCGAAGCAAATAGGCCATGTACCAAAATTTTATTTTCATTAACCCAGCGTCGATAAGGCTGACCGCGTGCGATCATATTTTTGATTTCGGCATCTTCAACCAGACGATGATTCTGTAAATCACAATAAATCATCTCGCCCGGTTTTAGTCGTCCTTTACGGACAATTTCAAGATCTGGGATATCTAACCCATCTTTCGCACTCAAAAAAAATGGAAATTTTCTTTTGAGTTCAAAACTTCAATGTCACTATTTTTCCTAAATTGTAACTCGTTGATTATCAAGGGTTGAATTTTTTCTATTGTCTTT
>JAAYPP010000173.1 GCA_012519765.1 Lentisphaerota bacterium | reverse complement strand
TTTTTTTTCAATTATGCTTTGACATGATGTGGTTTACCACATTTAAAAAAACGATTTCGGTAGTAAATTACAGAATCCTAAATCCGTGATAAATTGGAGTATAAATGTTGTTGCCACGCTTATTGATAATAAATTATAGTAATTTTGCCGACTTACCCACTTGGTTAAACAAAACAAAAGATAATTTACCCTTCGGGGAAATCTATTGCAACGCATCTGCGTCGTTGGCTGCGACTTGCAGTATGTCAATACAGCGTCGTCTTGCCGCCTCGCATCTGCACCGCACTGGATTTCTCACGGACTCAGGAGAATGATAAAACTTACTGAAAATATTTCATTACAAGATTCTGCTGAATCAGGAGCTGATCCGGTGGAATCATTGGTCGATGAATTTCTGGTTGATTATCAGCTTGAGGGTAATGATGAAGTTTTGGCGGATGCCGATGAACCGATTGAGGTGTTGAATCCGACAAGGGATTTTTTCGCGCTGGATGGCGCATTGTCGCAAGCTGCGGGTTTCGCGGCCCGTCCTTATGAACACCGCCCGCAGCAGGCTGATATGGCGATCAATATTGCTTTGGCATTTCAGAATCGCGGCAATTTATGTGTCGAGGCGCCGACAGGAGTCGGAAAAAGTTTTGCCTATCTGGTGCCGTCAATACATTATGCGAAAAGCCAACCCCGTCCGGTAATTATCTCTACTGAAACCATTAATCTTCAGGAGCAGCTGATTTATAAGGATATTCCTTTTCTGCGCAAAATTATCGGGATTGATTTCAAAGCCGCACTGGCGAAAGGACGTTCCAACTATCTTTGTCTGCGTCGGCTGCACATGGCGGCGGACGAACATTATGATCAGTTATTGCCGGAGCCGTCGTTGATATTGGATCTCAAACGGCTTGAAAAGTGGGTGGACGGCAATTGCAATGGCGACCGCGATGATGTCGGGTTTAGATTTGAGTCTACGGCCTGGAATTACTGTTGCTGTGAAGCCGGCAACTGTCGCGGATCCCAATGTGAATTCTTTCGGAACTGTTTTTACTGGAAGGCACGCAACAGTTGGGAAAAGGCGGATATCATCATAACTAATCATGCGATGTTTTTTACCGACCTGAAATTAAAACAGGATGATGATCTGGAGATGACGTTGCTTCCTCAATGGAGCGCGGTAGTAATTGATGAGGCACATACGCTCGAAGACTGTGCGTCCTCGCATCTCGGACTCAGGATTTCCGGGCGCGGCATGATGACGTTTTTAAACCGGCTGTTCAATCCGGAGGCCGGACGCGGTATGTTGATGCGCAAAGGCGAGGCGGCAATGAATTTGCGCAAAATAGCGGCGGAATTGAAACCGCAGATCAATGCGTTTTTCTCACTTTTTGAAAATCTGCTGCTGGAACGAAATGATTCGGTGCGGCGGCTTCATAAGCCGGGAATGGTCCCGGATCTGTTGACTGCCGCGTTGGGTAAATTCCGCAATGCGTTGGCGGATTTTGCGGAGGCGGAGGAAGACAAAAGTTTCAAGACTGAACTAACGGCGCAGGTTTTGCGTTGCGATGCTTTTATTGACGGAATCAAAAGTTTTGTGGATATGTCATTTCCCGACTATGTTTACTGGATCGAGGGGGAAAGCAACAGTGTTACGCTACAGGGGGCGCCGCTGAATGTACCCGAAATTCTTGAGAAAATTCTGTTTAACCGGAAATTTCCGGTCATATTGACCAGTGCGACGCTGACTGTCGCCAGAAGTTTTGACTACTTCCGTTCGCGAACCGGATTTACCAACGGGGTTGAATTGCGGCTTGATTCACCGTTTTCTCCGGATCAGGTGCGCATGTATATTCCGCGTTCAATGCCGGAACCCAATCACGATGATTATAAAAACGCGTTGCTGGAACAGATTCCGCGTTTTATAGATGTGACTCACGGCAAGGCGTTTGTATTGTTCACAAGTTACCAGATGATGCGTTTTTGCGCCGAGAATCTGGGAGATTATTTCAAAAACAAAGGTATTCGCCTTTTGTTGCAGGGCGAAATGAGCCGTTCAATGCTGTTGCGTGAATTCAAAGACGATATTGATTCGGTGATTTTCGGAACAGACAGTTTCTGGACCGGGGTCGATGTTCCCGGAGAATCTCTGAGCAATGTTATTGTGACCAAACTGCCTTTCGCAGTGCCTTCGCATCCGCTGATTGAGGCGCGCGGTGAAATGATAGAAAAGTCGGGCGGCAATCCGTTTATGGAGTACAGCATGCCGGAAGCCGCGTTGAAATTCCGCCAGGGTACCGGGCGACTGATTCGTAGCAAGGATGATACCGGAATTATTGTTATTCTGGATCGCCGCGTAATTTCTAAACGTTACGGTCAGAAATTCATTGAATCATTGCCGCCTTATCCGATTGAATATGTGAAATAATTGGGTGAGGCTGCAGTCAGAATACTGCCAACGTCAAAGCCATTACCAGCATTCCCGCGATAAGTCCGTAAACAGCGAGATGGTGTTCGCCATATTCTTCAGCCAGCGGCAGCAGTTCGTCAAATGAAATAAACACCATAATTCCGGCAACGGCCGCATAAACGATTGCCAGCAGTGATTCCGTGATGTATGGCATTATGATCAGCCAGGCCAATAGTGCTCCGGCCGGTTCGGCAAGTCCCGACATGAATGACCAGAAAAAGGCTTTTTTCCGGCTGCCGGTCGCATAGTAGATCGGCACTGAAACCGTAATGCCTTCAGGAATATTGTGGATCGCCACCGCAATGGCAATGGAAATTCCCATGGTCGGTTCAGTTAACGCCGCCGCGAAAGTGGCGATTCCTTCAGGAAAATTATGCAGTCCCAGCGCCAGGGCAAAGAGTACTCCGCTACGCATCAGACGCTGATTGGCGTGGTGAGGTGCAAGATGAATCATTTCCTCCACGCGTTTGACTTCATGGGGATTTTCCGCCGGCGGAACAATACGGTCAATTATAATGGCAACTCCGATGCCGCTGAAAAATGCTGCCGCGGCACACAACGATCCATCCAGCTTTCCGTGTATTGCAATCAGGGTGTCGTTCGCCGTAGAGAGCATCTCAACCAGCGATATATAAATCATAACGCCTCCGGAAAAACCCAGTGATGCCGCCAGAAAACGGGTATCCGAACGGTTTGAGAAAAAAGCCAGGCAACTGCCGATACCGGTGGACAACCCGGCCAGCAGGGTCAGCATAAAAGCAAATAAAACTTTGTCGTTTATCCCTTCAATCATAAGTTGTTTCCCATGTGGTTAAATGATTAAAAATACCAGTCTTAAATTCGCGCGCGCATTATGC
>JAAYPP010000172.1 GCA_012519765.1 Lentisphaerota bacterium | reverse complement strand
TTTTTGGTGCTTATGTTGTTGTTCATCAACACATTACAATATATCGCCAACAGGAGGAGATTTCAAGAAAAAAACGAGTAAAAGTCGTTGATTATTAAGTGGTTAACGAATTTTGCAGAACACATTAAAATATTCAGCTGTCATAAAACAGGAGATGGAATATGAAATTAGTACTTGGAGTTTTATCGGTAGTATCCGTGGCTGCACTATTAAACGGTTGTGCGCCGGATTTAGCACAGACTCCGCTCAGTGTGGAAGAGACCCAGTGGAAAGAATATTTGAAATCCAATTATCCGGGATGGGAACCGCCGCAAACCATTATTCCGGAAAACCCGGATGTTCCACCCAAATCAGCGGCGGGACAAAGCAGGATAGTCACTCCGCAGGAAAAAGTTGATCTCAGTAGCAATATTATTATTGAGGAAGCTGAACCGGTCAATACTAACAATATTATTATCACCAATGAGCCCTTGTCCGAGCCCGCGTCGGAGGTTGTTGACGTTGAGCCGCCGAAGGAATCAAGTTATACCGTAATGAAAGGTGATACACTTTCCGGGATAGCCAAAAAATTCTACAACAACGCTAATTGGCAAGCGATTCACAAAGCAAACGCTGAACTGATCCCTGATCCCAACAAGCTGAAGCCGGGAATCACTTTGAGGATTCCGAAGCTTTAAATGGAGTTCACATATTTCCTTTATGTCTGAAGACGGGGAGAAATACTATTTGGAGGATGGAGTTCCGCTCAATGATTTACTGGCGGGACACATTACCAGAAATCTCAAGCAGATTGAAGAACACCTCAAGTTGAAACTGGTCGCCCGGGATTATATGATTTTAATCTCGGGAAGCTTTGCGCAGATTGAATACGGTAAAAAATTTTTCCGTGAGCTGACTGCGATTTATCATTTATGTGGTTGCCGTTTGGAGCAGAATGATTTTGAACAAACCCTTAAGGCTTTTCGGGATCGAACAGATGGAAGCCTGCGCGAACTGTTCAACGAGCGAATTCAAGTTGGAAGGCGGAAACGTGACATTGTGCCACGTTCTCGCAATCAGCTAAATTATATTCGTCTGATCAGGGAAAAAGATATCGTTTTCGGCATAGGTGCTGCAGGAACTGGAAAAACTTACCTCGCGATGGCAATGGCCGTTTCCGAATTGTTGAAAGGAAATGTTAATCGGATAATTCTAACCAGACCGGCTAAAGAGGCAGGAGAAAATCTCGGTTTTTTACCGGGTACTCTGGAAGATAAAATCATGCCTTATTTACGTCCGCTATACGACGCACTGTACGACATGATAGATTTCGAAGAAGCGTCGCAGTTAATGTCGAAGAATATTATTGAAGTAGCACCGCTTGCTTTTATGCGCGGCAGAACTCTTAACAACGCTTTTGTAATTTTGGATGAAGCTCAGAACACGACCGAAGAGCAGATGTTGATGTTTTTGACCAGGCTTGGATTTGACTCACAATGTGTAATTACCGGTGACCCGAGTCAAAATGATTTGAATAAGAACGAAAAATCCGGCTTGGTTCATGCTGCGCAAACTTTGCAGGAAATAACTGAAATAGGCTTTTGCCGTTTCAGCACTGCTGATGTAGTTCGTCATGCCTTGGTTGAAAAGATCATAAAAGCTTACGAATCAGAAAAGAGAGTATAAAATATGGATTGGTTCAATAATTTCATTCACCGTAAGCTATCCAAGCGGAGAATGGAGAAGAATTATACGGGTGTTCCGCAACCCCATCTGCCATGGTGGGAAGAACTGAATGATAAAGTTAATCGTTCGAGACTGGTCGGTATTATACTCCTGCTGATTTTGTGGGCATTCTGTTCCACCATCATGATCATTCCTAAGCTCCGTCCACAACTTCACAGTTTGCAGCTCCACCACAAAACAGCAAAAACGGTATATGCAAAACTTGATTTTGATTATCGTGATAACCGGAAAACTGATGAATTAAAAAAGGCGGCAGCCGATAAGATTCCGGAATATTTCAAAATTTCGACACAACGAAATGAAGAAATCATAAAAAATGTCAATGGTATTCTGTTATTACTGAGTGCGCGTGCCGGGAATATCGAAGATAATAAATCAGCCGTTGCCGAATTTTCAGGGCATAAATTTGTCGCAGATATTCCCGAGCAGTCGTTGCGCGATTTCGAACGCCGTCTGGCCGATAAAGAGTGGCGAGAAAATTTTGACAAGGTGTTCAAGGCGACCCTTAACAAAGGCATTCGCCCGTTGGTCAGCGCCACCGTTGAAAACAGCCCCGGAATCAGGCTTATCGATGATTTTGGCAGGGAAACACTGACACGCAGTGACGATAATATTCCCGTTCCCAAGGTGGCCGCGGCACAAATCGTTGGCGCTGTTTTGAAATCGGAACCGGAAACTGCCGACCGTGAAATTTGGCGCAATGTACTCCAGAATATACTGGAGATTGCGATAGGAAATGAAGGCAATCTGACACCTCAAGTCGCCTATCGTGAAAAATTACAGAAAAAAGCTACTGCCAGCGTCAAACCGGTAACGGTTGAAATCAAGAAAAACTACCCGATTATTTTACGCGGAGAAAGCGTTTCGCCAAGACATATTGATATTGTGGAGGCACATGATCTCGCATATAATCAGCAAGCACAGGAATCTGGTTCGTACCGGCAGATGATATACCATTTGTTCCGCTGTTTTCTGCTGATTTTACTAATGGGACTATATTTGTGTTATATCCATCCTGAAGTGGTGAAAAGTAACCGAAAAATAATGATTTGTACGATTATCGCGATTGCCGGAATTTTGACTAACTATGGCGCGTTGGTTGTTTTTCACATGGCTGGCGAAATATGGACAATTTCTCCGTTGTTGACAAATGAGGCGCTACCACTGGCACTGTGTTCCATATTGCTTACGGTAATAATTGGTTTGAGGGTTGCGCTGTATCTTGGTTTTTTCGTTTCCGCAATGACCACGATGGTAGTTGACAACAACTTCGATTTATTATTGTCTGGAATGATTGTTTGCTGTGTATCATCGATGGCAGTCCGCAATTCCAATAATTACCGGGCGTTTTTTGTACGCTCGCTTTTCTCGGTGACCATATCGGTTGCGGTTATCGGATGCTGTATGGATTTTGTTGCCAATGAAATGCCGATGGAGGCACTCGCAATAATGTGGCTGGTCGCTTTCATGAACGGACTGCTAACCGCTGTCATGGCGATGGTGCTGCTTTTTGCCCTTGAAATGGGCTTTAACGTCAATACCAATATGTCATTGCTGATGTGTGACTACAATCATCCGCTGCTGGTTGAATTGAGAAAAAAAGCGCCGGGTACTTTTCATCACAGCCTGACCGTATCGACATTAGTCGAAGCTGCCGCGAAGGCGATCAAATATAATCCGATACCAGGTCGGGTCGCGGCGCTTTTTCATGATATTGGAAAGATAAGTAAACCTGAATATTTCGCTGAAAATATTCCGGCAGAAAATAAGCATGATGAACTGCGTCCTCATATGAGCACCATGGTGATAATGAACCATGTCAAAGCGGGAATGTTAATGGCGGCGAAATATAAGCTGCCGGACATTGTCAGAAAAGCCATCGAACAACATCACGGCACTGATATGGTCTATTATTTTTACCGTAAGGCGATTGACGGCAACAAGGAACGCAATGCCGTAGAGGAGCAGGAATTCCGCTATCCCGGGCCATTACCATCGGAAAAATCAGTGGTTCTAGTATGTTTGGCGGATGCCTGTGAGGCGGCTTGCCGTTCAATCCAAAAGCCGACTGCCGCAAAAATTGAACAGATGGTCAACGATATATTTCAGCGTCGAATACGTGACGGGCAATTGGATGAAGCTGAAATTACAGTTGGCGAGTTGTCTTTGGTACGCGATTCGCTGACCCGTGAATTGATCAGCATTCATCATGCCCGGATGGCATATCCAAAAACAGAGGGAAATTTTGAAAATAAACCATTCATGGAAACTAAGAAAACTGCCGCCTCCGAGCCGGGAACAATTTCTAAAGATGGTCAGACGCGCAGCTGAAATCTGTCGGTTGCCAGTCGCTGAAGAACTCGCGATCAATATTGTTTTTGCGGGTGAACGTGCCATGGCGCGTATCAACCGCGATTTTGTCGGACACGAAGGGGTCACTGATGTTATAACTTTTAATTATCTCGAATGTAAGGATGAGTTAAAGAACGGTGATATGGCAGTAGAGCTGGTAATTTGTCCGGATGTTGCCGTTTCTGAAGGCGGCCGGCGCGAAAATTCCAGCTATGCTGAAGAAGTAACTTTATATATTGTTCATGGTTTTTTGCATTGTTCAGGATTTGACGACCTTGAGTCGGATGAAAGGCGGAAGATGCGCCATGCGGAACGGCGGGTAATGAAACAATTAAAAACAGAGTTTGTGCTAGCGGAAATATTTCCGCAACAGTCATGACGCTGAAAAACAGTCCGATCATCGGATATTTGCATTGGTTATAGTTCATGAATTGGATCGTGTTTGGAAGTTTCTTTCAAGGGAAAGTAATTATTGTGCCCGGTTGGTGCGAAAAAAATAATGTTAATGGAGGTTTGGTTTCGTGTATCTCGAAATTTTAGTGATTGGCGGCTTGATATATTTGTGGTCTTTAGCGGCGTGGAACTCGTTATACCGGATTACGCGTGGTCGCATCAGGTTGATGGAGGACAAGGATGAAAATCTGTCCGAAAAAATGGAAATCTGGCGGGAACGTCAAACCGACTACAATATCGGATTCAGAGCGCTTTTTTTATTGACGGTTCCTGCTATTTCGATTATTTTTTTTAAAATTGCTGAGGAATTTATCGCAGGATATGATTTATCGTGGGGCTATGTCTTCTTATCATGCATCGGCGCATTATGGCTGATGCTGATTATATCATCGTTGTTGGTCAGAATTGTGGTCGGCATTTTTGATATAAAAATTCTGATGTTGACACTTCCGCTGATGGATATTATGCTGATGCCTTCACTGCGATTTATCGAGTGGCTTGGCGGAATTCTCGGACGCACCACAGATGAGTTGCCCAGCGCTGAAGACGAAATTATGTCGCTGGTCGAAAATGATGATGATGAAGGCGGCGATCATGCCTTGGAAGAAGATGAAAAACGCATGATCAAAGGGATTTTCGATCTGGACGATACCCAGGTTCGTGAAATCATGACTCCCCGGGTAGATCTGGCGGCGCTCTCCAGCAGTGCGACAGTAGCTGAAGCGCGTCAAAAATTCATTGAGTCTGGACATAGCCGGATTCCTGTATATCATGGGACTATCGATGAAGTCAAAGGAGTACTTTACGCCAAGGATTTTCTCAGTGATTCCGTCAAAGAAAAAACTCTTGACCAACTGGCGCATCGCGCTTTGTTCGTACCCGAATCAAAAAATGTCAGTTCATTATTGAAGGAATTCAAAGACTCCTCAATTCATGTGGCAATTATTATTGATGAATACGGCGGAACTTCCGGTGTCGTTACCCTGGAAGATATTTTAGAAAAAATTGTCGGCGAAATCCGCGACGAATATGATGACGAAGAAGAGGGCGAAACCGTTCCTGAAACCCTCGAAGACGGTTCGGTTATTTTTGAAGCGAGAACTTTGATCAGTGAAGTCAATGATTATCTTGACAGCGATATCCCGGATGATGAAAATGTTGACACTATCGGTGGATTTGTATGCCGTGAATTCGGCAGAATCCCGGCTACCGGTGAAACATTGACTTTAGACGGCATTGCTGCGATTACTGTAGTCGAAGCTGATCAACGTAAAATTATTTCCGTAAAAATAAAAGACCTCAATGAAGAGTAAAAATGTTATAACTTAAACTTTAAATTCGCGCGCGCATTATGCGCGCGCGAATTTAAAAACATAATTACCAACAGCAGAAACATTATGGAACAACATTCGCTGATAATAATGGCTTACATTGTCGTACAGGTCGCGTTGGCTGTACACGTGCTGATGTCGCGCCACGGTGAACCGCAAAGCGCAATGCTTTGGTTGCTCATGATCTTGCTGATGCCCGGTGCCGGAATTTTGCTTTATATGTTTTTCGGATTTAATCGCGTCCGCTCCAAAACTATTGCGATTGCTCAAAGCATGCATGAACTTCAGCTTGAACGTGAAGCGTATTTCAAAGAAAAATACTGCAAATTTTCCGAAGTATTTGCGGAATATATTATAAATGAACCTCCTGCCGATGAAAGTAATTATGCTTTGGACCGGCTTCTTCCTCATGATGCGCTGCGTGTCGGCGGAAATCGGGTAGAACTGTTGCGGGACGGCGTCAGTGCTTACGCACAGATGCTCAGAGAAATCAAAAACGCCAAAAGCACTATCAATCTGCAATCATTTATTATCAGTAATGATCTGATTTCACGGGTGATATTTGATGCCCTGGAAGAACGGGCGCGGGCTGGAGTTGCGGTCAAGGTGATTTATGACGGCTTCGGCAGTATTAAAGCATATTTCGGGCATTTTTTTCATCGTTACACCCGTAATCGGCTGGAAAACTTCGAAATTCGCGCATTTTCGCCGTTGAATATTTTCACTCCGTGGCGAATTCAGATGCGCAATCACCGTAAGCTGATGATTGTTGACGGCAGAATTGCTTTTACCGGAGGCATCAACATCTCTGACGATAATGTCGCTAATATTCTAAAACGCCCGAAAACCAGGCATATTCACGATTTACATTGCCGAATTACCGGGCCGGCGGTTTCAGAATTTCAAATGGCGTTTCTCCGGGATTGGGTGTTTGCCGCATCGACGCATTTGACCGATGTCATCAAGCCAGAATATTTTCCGGCCCCGCAGCGTACCGGCAAAGCAATTATCCGGGTTGTCTCCAGCGGGCCGGGGCAATATGATTCAGCTTCAATGGACGTTTTCTTTACTGCCGCCGCGACAGCCCGGAAAAAACTGTGGATCATGAGTCCTTATTTTGTTCCGGATCAGACTTTTGTAAAGGCATTGACCATGGCTGCGGCGCGCGGAGTCGACGTTAAAGTGATTGTCCCTAAATTGAACAATCATTTTTATGTAGATTGGGCAGCGCAAAGTCTGTATCGGACATTTTTGGCCGGCGGAGTGAAAATTTATTCCCGACGCGGTGCATTTTCGCATGCCAAAGCAATGCTGGTGGATGATCAATGGTCATTAATGGGGTCAAGCAATTGCGACGTCCGTAGCTTCAGACTCAATTATGAACTGGACTTCTGTACCTGGCAGTCGGACTTTATCGACGAGCTCCGTCATCAATTCCAGGATGAACTGGAAAATTCAGATGAAATTATGCTCGAAAAGGTAATGAATAAGTCATTCAGCAGAAAATTTGTCGAAAACCTTTGCGCCCTTTTGACCCCGATCTTGTAGTTTGAACCTAAAAAAGCAGCCCAAGTCCAGATAATTTTTATTTTGATGTTGATAAATTAACCCATCTTTCGCACTCAAAAAAAATGGAAATTTTCTTTTGAGTTCAAAACTTCAATGTCACTATTTTTCCTAAATTGTAACTCGTTGATTATCAAGGGTTGAATTTTTTCTATTGTCTTTGT
>JAAYPP010000171.1 GCA_012519765.1 Lentisphaerota bacterium | reverse complement strand
GATTTACCCGTAATCAAGCTGATGAACAGAAATTGCGGCGCGGCACTGTTTAGCGGGCCGTGACCAGATTCGCGCGCAGGCTTTAAAATGCGAGGCCTTTCTCGAAATCTTTGCAAGCAAAAGTTTAATTTTCGTCCAGGGATACAGCTTAATTGAAAATGTAAATCAGCATGTTATATTAAAAAAGTTTTCGCCGGGATGAAGATTATTATTGTGACAGTAAGGCGTTCAGTCTTCTGCAAAATGGAGGGTGTATTATGAATAAAAAAGAAAAAAGCACAAAAGTTGTCAAAAGCACCAGATCTTCTACTAAAGAGGGAGCAGCAGTCAAGAAAAAAAGACATGTCTTTTTTATTCAAGCAGAGACCGGAAGTACTGTTTCTGTGGCCGGTTCTTTTAATGACTGGAAGCCAAACGATAAAATAATGAAAGATAAAAACGGCGAAGGAACTTTTCAGTGTACCGTTTTATTGGCTCCGGGCTCTTATCAATATAAATTCTGCATTAACGAAACATGGTGCATTGATCCGAACAATCCCAAATTTACACCTAATGATATGGGAACCCTCAACAGCGTTCTTGATATTGAATAAATTTTTTGAAAATTCTTACTGAAGTGGCACTTATAGAAGCTCCGTTATTGTTTCGGTGTTTTTAATAAGTGCCTTTATTTTATCACGATATTCAAAATATAAACTTAGGGTTTACTATGCTTAATGTTCAACTCTACAATGTTGCTCCGCGTATTCCAAAAGAATTGAAATTTCTTGAAGAGCTTTCATATAACCTGTGGTGGTGTTGGAACTGGGATGCCATTGATCTTTTTCGAAAAATTGATATTGGATTATGGCGCCAGGTGCGCGGCAATACGCGACAGTTTTTGACAGTGGTTCCGCAGAGCAGACTTGAAGAATTGTCAAAAGACGAATCTTACATGCGTCATCTGAAGATTGTCGAAGATGAATTTCATCACCAGGTGAAAAGCATAACGGACAAACACGAAATGTCCGATCGACATATCGCATATTTTTCTTTGGAATATGGTTTACATGAAAGTGTTCGCCTATATTCCGGCGGACTTGGTTTGTTGGCAGGCGATCATCTTAAGGCCGCTGCCGGCTTGAAAATTCCGCTAGTGGCAGTGGGGCTGCTGTATCGTGAAGGCTATTTTATGCAGACTCTTGACCGCAATGGCATGCAGGTTGAGCGTTATCCGGAAAATGAAATCAATCATATGCCGCTGTCCAGAGTATGTGATCATAACGGCGAAGAGATGTTTATCAAGATTCCTTTGCTTGACACGGAAGCGGTTGCCGCAATCTGGAAGATGGAGATCGGTTGTGTTACTCTGATTTTGCTGGATACTGAATTACCGCAGAACCGCCAGGATGTGCGTGATATCTGTGGACGTCTTTATTGTGCCGACCGCAGACAGCGGCTCCATCAGGAATTGTTGCTGGGGGTAGGCGGATTTAATGTCCTGACCAAAATGGGAATGGAACCTTCGGTATGTCACATGAATGAAGGACATGCCGCATTTCTTTCTCTGGCGCGGATTGCTTATTTGGTCAAAGAAAAAGGATTGGATGCCGATACCGCGCTGGAAGTGGTCTGGCGTACCAATGTTTTTACCACCCACACTCCGGTTCCTGCCGGCAATGAAACATTCGATACCGAGCTGGTGCGTCCGTATTTGGAAATACTTTGTGCTGATATCGGAATGACTCCTGACCGTATTATTAACTGGGCAGTTGGTGCCGGAGCACAGAATTCGCGCGAATTTTCGATGACAATTCTCGGGTTGAGAATGGCAAATTACAGTAATGGGGTGAGCCGTCTTCATGGTGAAGTGGCGCGTTCAATGTGGAGCCGACTCTGGCCTCAGCGCCCTCAGGATGAAATCCCCATCGGGCATATTACCAATGGTGTTCATATCCGTACTTGGGTTGCTATTCATAACTCGATTTTGTATAACCACTATCTCGGATCCGGCTGGGATGCCAACCCGCCGATTGAAAAGCTTGAAGCCGGTATCGATATGATCCCTGATGAAGAACTGTGGATGAGTCATGAATTGTGTCGTCATTCAATGGTGCGGCATGCGCGGCGCAATCTGCAAAATCAGTTCAAGTCGCGTCATTTGTTCGACCGTACCAATTTGTCGGTGAAAAATGCGCTTGACCCGGATATTTTGACCATCGGTTTTGCCCGGCGTTTTGCCACTTACAAACGTGCCAATCTGCTGTTCCGCGATCCGGCGCGACTGGAGGCGTTGGTCAATAATCCGGATCGTCCGGTACAGTTTATTTTCGCGGGCAAAGCACATCCTGCCGACGACCCGGGTAAAGAAATGATCAGACAAGTCCTGCAGTTTGCACAGCGTCCCGGCGTACGTAATCGGGTGGTTTTTCTTGAGGATTATGACATTAGCGTGGCGCGTTACATGGTTCAGGGGGTTGATGTCTGGTTGAATACTCCACGCAGACCACAGGAAGCCAGCGGCACTTCCGGTATGAAAGCCGCGATCAACGGAGTTTTGCATTGCAGTATTCTCGACGGCTGGTGGGTTGAGGGATATGAGTTTGACAACAACTCTGGATGGGCGATACCCAGCGATGAAGAAAGTCTGAATCCGGAAGAAGCCGATGCCAATGAATCAATGGCTTTATTCAATCTGCTCGAAAATGAGGTTGTCCCTTGTTTTTATGAGCGTTCTGAAGGAGATATTCCGAAGCGTTGGATCAAAATGATGAAGAAATCCATCAAAATGGGACTCGGTCTGTTTTCGAGCACTAGAATGGTTCAGGATTATGAAAGCAGATTTTATAAATTGGCTTGTAATGATTATGCGAAACTTATGACTGATAACGCTTCTGATGCCGTCGCACTGGTTAATGAAAAACGGCGTTTGGTTGAAAGTTTTCCGCGGATTTACGCTGAACAGCCTCATGCTGAATGTGATTTAAATGACATTCATACCGGGGATTCCTTTCAAGTTTCAATCAAGGTATACCTGGCTGACCTGAAGCCCGAAGAAGTTGATGTGGAAATTTATTATGGTCCGGTCAATGTACATAACACTATTACCAGCAGCAATTTTGTTTTAATGAAGACCTACAAGGAATTGGGTGATGGAAATTATCTTTATACGCACAAAATGGTGTGCGATATTGCCGGGCGATTCGGAATGACCGGACGAATAACTCCTTTTGGTGATCGCTGGACGCACAGTATTCCCGGATTTATGAAATGGTCAGGACAATAGGAGTATTTATGCTGTTGAATCCTGCAACGTTTTTAAAGTTATTCATACTGCGGGGAAAATCATGAAAATTAAAAAAAATCCGCGAATTCTGGTAGTAACTCCTGAAATTACTTATCTGCCTAACGGCATGGGCAATATGTCCAATATGCTCAGAGCCAAAGCCGGCGGACTGGCAGATGTTTCGGCATCGCTGGTAGCCGCGCTATTCAAACAAGGGGCAGATGTTCATGTCGCGTTGCCGCATTATCGAAAAATGTTCAATATTGATGTCGGCAAACTGATCAGCTCCGAACTGCGCGTTTATACCGCACTTCTCCCTGGAACGCAGGTGCATTTGGCAGAAGACCGGGCATTTTATTATCGTGATCAGGTTTACAGCAACTATCATGTTGAAAGTATGCGCCACGCATTGGCATTTCAGCGAGAGGTAATCAACAATATTATTCCGTTGGTCAATCCGGATCTGATTCATTGCAACGACTGGATGACCGGCTTAATTCCTGCGTTTGCGCGACGACTGGGGATTCCCTGCTTGTTTACGGTTCACAATATTCACACGCATCATATATCACTTGAAGCGATTGAAGACCGCGGTATTGATGCGGCCGAGTTCTGGGAAAATCTTTATTATCAGCAACAGCCGCAGTGTTATGAAGAAAGCAGGTCATCCAACGGAGTTGATCTTCTGACCAGCGGTATTTTCGCGTCCCACTTCATCAATACGGTAAGTCCGACGTTTCTCAATGAAATTGTCAACGGCATGCATGGTTTTATCCCGGAACCGTGCCGCAATGAAATACGAGGAAAATATCATGCCGGGTGTGCCTACGGAATTCTTAATGCTCCGGACGCTTCATTCAATCCTGCCACCGATAAGTGTCTGGAGGCCAATTTTACTTCCGAAACTTTGATTAACGGTAAAAATCGCAATAAACTGGCTTTTCAGCATGCCACCGGTTTGATTGAAGATCAGAATGCCCCGATTTTTTTCTGGCCCTCACGGTTAGACCCGATTCAGAAAGGCTGTCAACTGCTGGCGGAAATACTTTATCGGATGGTTTCTGAATATTGGCCGGATAATTTACAGATAGCGTTTGTTGCCAATGGCGGTTATCAGGGGATATTCCACCAAATTGTCGAGCATCATGGTTTCAACCAGCGCGTCGCGGTTTGCGATTTTGATGATGAACTGTCGCATCTCGGTTATGCGGCATCTGATTTTGTGCTTATTCCTTCGCTTTTTGAGCCATGTGGGCTACCGCAGATGATCTGTCAGTATTATGGTTCGCTGCCCATTGCGCATGATACCGGGGGGCTGCATGATACGATTGAAGATATCGACACTGATGCCGGAACCGGCAATGGCTTTCTGTTCAAAAATTATGACAGCAACGGTTTATGGTGGGCAATTGAGCAGGCGATGAAGTTTTATCGCTTGCCTCGTGAGGAACGCAGTTTTCAGCAGGCGCGCATCATGCGCGAAGCCTCGCAGCGTTTCAATCATGATGTGACGGCAAAAGCCTACATTGATATTTACGAAAATATGTTGCACCGTTCACTGGTTGCCAACTAATGACTGACCGGAATCCTCAAAATATGCGTAAGCCGCTAAACTGTGATTTTTTGCTGGGGGCATATCGCGAACATCTTTGTCGGCGTTCGGCAATGATTATTGCTACGGAAAAACGTCTTGCCGGCGTCGGTTCCATCGCAGATTTTGCTTCCGGTCATGAATATTTCGGTTTACATTTCCGTAACGGCAAATGGATTTTCAGAGAATGGGCGCCGAATGCTTCAGCGATTTTTCTGATTGGTGATTTTTCCGGATGGCAGCGCCTCAGTGAATTTGAATTGCGCAGAATCAATCAGGATGGGGTTTGGGAAATTGTCCTGGATCAGGAAGTCCTGATACACAATATGCATTATGCCATGGAAGTATTCTGGCAGGGCGGCAGCGGTATCAGACTGCCTGCGTATGCCCGGCGTGTGGTGCAGGACGAAAATACCAAATTGTTTTGCGCCCAGGTATGGCATCCGGAACAACCTTATCAATTCAAAAATCATACGCCGCCCGCTGAATATGGTTTGCTGATTTACGAGGCTCATGTCGGTATGGCCACCGAATCCGGCAGAGTCGGAACTTATGTCGAATTTGAACGCGATGTATTACCGCATATTGCCGCTGCGGGCTATAACACAGTACAGCTGATGGCAGTGATGGAACATCCCTATTACGGCTCGTTCGGCTATCATGTCGCCGGTTATTTTGCACTGTCCTCCCGATTCGGAACTCCGGAGGAATTCAAGTCACTGGTTGATACCGCACACGGGCTTGGGTTGCGGGTAATTATCGATCTTGTTCATTCACATGCGGTCAAAAATCAACGCGAAGGACTTGGCGACCTGGACGGAACCCGTCACCAGTATTTTCACAGCGGCGAACGCGGAATTCATTCGGGTTGGGATTCACTCTGTTTCAATTATTCCAAACCGGAAGTCTTGCATTTTCTTTTGTCGAACTGCCGGTTTTGGCTTGATGAATACCGGATTGACGGATTCCGTTTCGACGGAGTTACCAGTATGCTTTATCTGCATCACGGTATGAACCGGGTTTTTACTTCTTATGAAGACTATTTCAATGTTCAGATTGACGAAGACGCATTGACGTATCTGGCGTTAGCCAACAAACTTATCCATGAAATACGACCCGATGCGATCACCGTGGCCGAAGATGTCAGCGGTATGCCGGGACTGGCTTCACCGCTTCGGGAAACCGGCGGGATCGGATTTGACTACCGCCTGGCGATGGGGGTAACCGACTACTGGTTCAAGCTGTTTGATATTCCTGATGAATCTTGGAGCATGAGCGGGTTGTGGCATGAATTGAGCAATCGCCGCCAGGATGAACACACTATCAGTTATGTCGAATGTCACGACCAGGCGATTGTTGGCGGGCAGACCGCTATTTTTCGTTTAATCGGAAAATCCATGTATGACTCGATGCATATCAACTCATCAAAACTTGAAGTCGACCGCGGTATGGCCATTCATAAAATGGCAAGACTGGCGACTGTGGCTTCTGCTGCTACCGGCTATCTGAATTTTATGGGCAATGAGTTCGGGCATCCGGAATGGATCGATTTCCCGCGTGAAGGCAATAACTGGTCATATCACTATGCCCGCCGTCAGTGGTCGCTGGCAGCTAATTATGAATTGCGTTATCATCATCTGAATTATTTCGACCGCACTATGATTCGGCTTATTCGGGACAATGACGTTTTTTCCGGCTTGCCACAGCTATTAAAAGCTGATGACCTTGCTCATGTGCTCGCATTCGAGCGCAACGGGTTGATCTTTATTTTTAACTTCCATCCGTCGTTGTCGCCGACCGATTATCCGCTGGAAGTACTGCCCGGTGAATACCATCTGATTTTGGATTCAGATGCACCCGAATTTGGCGGATTCAGCCGCCTGACCCCCGATCAGCAATACTTTACACTGGCTGAACAGGTGGGTTCCTCCATCTGTCATCGTCTGCATCTTTATTTGCCGGCGCGCACTTCAATAGTGCTCAAAAAAATACGCTGACGCAATTTTCGACATTTTCAGCTTTATCGCGCACGAGCAAAGAGTGGTCGCAGAAGCATTGCTGGAGAAATGAAAACAAAAAAGAGCATCCATGAATCAAAAAAATGACGGAAAATAATTGGCTTTGTCTGCTTTTTTACCCATGGTTTATTCATGATATCAGAAACAGCGTTTCCCGGTAGCAAAATCCCCATGTTTAATTTTTTAAAAATGTCATAACTACATGCTTTAAACTTCGCGCGCGCATAATTCGCGCGCGAAGTTTATAGAACATACTTACGAGACAGTTCGTGCGTTCCTTGCATCCGAGACCATCCCGTATATATTAAACGGCAAACTTGAATACGCGCATGACAACTTAGGCAGGAGAACCGGGTTGCAACTCCAACAAAACACCACGCCGCTGGTTAGTCACCAGTACACCTACGACACGATGAGCCGTCTGGCCACCGTCGGGGATGGGACGCACACCGCCGCCTATTCCCGGATTCCCGGCGGCAATCTCTTGCTACCTCTCATCTGCAACGTACTGAATTTCTCGCGAAACCCAAACAATAATATGCTTCCCGGCGATACGGAATTACTTGTCTGCTAAATATTTGAGTAACTCAATAGCGATAATGCGGTTACCCTTTTCCGAAAGATGCACCCCGTCGGCGGGAGAAAAAAGCGAAGGTTTATTCGGGTAGTCTTTCATCGGTTGGTAGACATCAATATAGTCGATATTGAGTTCATCAGCCAGCTTTTTCAATACGCGGTTGAAATTTTCCATCACTTCCGGCTTACCGAATAGAAAATACGTGCCGCCGCTCGCGACTCGTTTGTCGTTGCTCTGCTTGCAGATTTCATATACCGAAGAAGTTGCGGAGACAAGAACAATTTCCGCGCCAGTCTTCTCCTTCAGTAACGTCAGCGTCTTTCGGTAGGTGTCCTCCTGGACTTCTGGAGAAACGGCCAATATTTCCTTGCCATCCTTAATCCTGAGCAGGGTATCGTTATGTCCGAGAAGTATGAAGATCAGGTCAGGTTTCGGTTCGAACAAACCTTTGTACATCGCCTGTCGGTATGCGGAAGGCCCGCCGTCTATTCCGTTCAGTCTGGACAACACCCTGGTAATCAGGTCGCCGCCTACACCGGCGTTTCTGAAAGAAACTTTTTCATTATACTTGCTCAACCAAAAGTTCACCTTGTCGACATAGTTATTGCCGCGAAGGTAATCGGTCAGGCTGTCGCCAATGTAAAGAATATGCATAGGGGTTTTTACCCGTATTTTTTGCGGTGGCATCCATTTCATCGTAAGTTGACTGATCGACGAGTTCGCAGAGAACCTCCGCGACCGCGCCGGTATCTTTCACAAACCCCACAAAACGCCAACTGCCAGGTTGCGCATCAGGAGGAAAAACACCGACATGGCGACCCACGCCATTGTCATCGATCTTGACTTCGACCGAGTCTTTCCAGTCGCCCGGTGAAATAATCATCATCCCGATATCTCTTTTTTCGGCAGACTGCTTTTGTTCGGCAAGCTTGAAAACTAACTCGTATTCACCGCCGGGATAAGACATGAAGTGGCCGGTAGACGTATTAAGTTCCACGCCATCCTTAGTGAATCTTCCAAAAGACTGGTCATCCATGAAGACAACCGCATTTTCTCCGCGCACCTCGGCAACCGGGGTTATCCGGTTGATATCTGGGTTGTCGATGGTAAATTCGTAACTGATTTCACGCCATTCATTCGTGAGCACCACCGGCTTTTCCTGCCAGAAATATTTATAGTTCGAAACACCTGGATTTGCCGGCGCATACTGGAGTACTCCCAATACAAACTCGCCTTCGCCCTTTACCCACATTGAAAAACGGTACATAGCTCCTGGAATTATCTTTACCGTTAGCGGTTGCATGAAACGTCCCCAATGCTTGCCGCTTTTCTCTTTCGCCAACAGTTTTGCAGATGCCTTCCCCGAGCGAAAAATTTCCTTGTCCTGACTGATGATGCCTGACCAGTAATCAGGTGATATGCAATTTTGTGGAATTCCTTTTGATACAAATTCAAATCCGTGGTTTTTAAATAGATTTTCCTGCCCGTATGCTGAAATTACAGCGAACCCTAGGACAATAAAAATAATCGTTCTGCTTTTCAGTCTATTAGACATATTTATGATCTTCCTCATTTAGGTCTGGTTTGTGTTTTATGTTTTATACACGCTTTCGGTTTGCGACGTTTTGTCTAAACTTTTACCGTTTGTTTCTCTTTATCTTGAGCCAATTACAGAAATCAAGATATTATGGATTCTTTTCTTACCCTCCCTTTTTTGAATTATGATACTCGATTTTTTCCCGCAATCACTTTAAGGATATAATTTACCTCAACCTTAGAGCTTATCAACTAATAATTTGACTTTTTTCGCTCAATATGCTATATTGCCTACACATAACTTATGTGAGGTAAAATATGGCACAAGCGAGACTAAAAACTTGGGAAATCACCGATGAATTC
>JAAYPP010000170.1 GCA_012519765.1 Lentisphaerota bacterium | reverse complement strand
GGAAAGTTTACCTCATTCAGTCAAAAACTGAGCGGCGACAATAAAACCTATGAAGCAACATTACTGCTGGGAACCGAAACCGACAGCCAGGATATGGACGGCAAAATTATCGCGGAAAATGATTGGCATGGCATAACAGAAGAAGAAATCAGGCGCGTCTTCGGAGAATTTACCGGTGATTTGAAACAGATCCCCCCCATGGTTTCAGCGGTCAAGGTCAATGGCAAACGACTTTACGAACTGGCGCGCAAGGGCAAGGAAGTGATACGTGAACCGCGCGATATTACCATTCATCGCCTCGAAATTACCAGTGTTGAAATGCCATACATCAATTTTACGGCGGAATGTTCCAAGGGAACTTATATCAGAACCTTGTGTTCAGATATCGGTTCCGCGCTCGGTTGCGGCGGGGTTTTGAACACTTTGCGCCGTACCCGCAGCGGTGTTTTTGATATTGCCGACGCGGTTGATATTGAAGCGTTAAAAACCTGGGATCAGCCGGAGCTGGAAAAGTTCCTGGCTGATTTTGCGGCTAAAACTTTAATTTTATAAGTTGCGGTATAAAAATCGCGCGCGCATTATGCGCGCGCGATTTTTAAGATATTATTTACAACACGGAGGACTTTTATGATTGAGAAAAAAGTCGAAGAATTTTATACGCGAAACGTCAATTCATTCACAGTAGAAGATATCCTTAATGAAATTGGTTGCACCACAAAACGCGAAGAAACGGGGGAACAGATCATGCGCATGCTGGAGTGTGATCAGCGTTTTTTTGGTGACTCATTGAAACAGAATTTTTCTTCAAAACAACGTTTTTTCCATCATGCTGAATTTGTCTTGACCCCAGATGACTTTGAATTGCAGGAAGGGATATTATTTCCCGGACACCGTTTCATGACATTTTGTGAACCTGATATTTTTCCATCTGAAATAGTTCTGCGTGAGTGTGGCGGTCCGAAAATCAAAACCGTCAAAAAAACCATTGCAATTTCAGCGTTGACTCCTTATCATCTGCTGATGGGAACGGAACAGATTTCCGATTTTCTGGCGGCTGAAGATGAAAGCCATGATATTTGGGGCGCCACTGCTGATTCTCAGGTTTGCCTGAACGTTTTTGATATGCGTAAAATTTATGCGGACAATAATTTTAAACCCGGCGATATTCTGGTTGTTAGAGTGTTGGACTGGGGCAAGGGTGAATTTGATTTTACTTGCCGCTCTGGTTCCAGCCGCAGTACCGCAAAAATCCGCAAATGGATCGAACTTTATTCAGATGCCCTCGAAAAAGTGATTGATAATTATGACCGATATCTGGAGTTGCCGGAATATCTGGCTTGGGGATTTTTTTACGGCGGCAAAGATTTGCTCGGAGAAAACGGCGCGTCACTGGATGAATTTTACCGTTCAGCGGAACGCATTGAAATTCGGTTTGAACAGGGGCAGAGTTTTTTTGCCAAAACGTTTGAAACGGAGGAAGAAAATGACGGCAATACTCAGGAAGAAGGCGAAGATATTTTGCGGATTTCCGGAGGAACTACCGCCTCGCTTGAAGATATTATGCGCGAAACCGGAACTCCGATGACCATGCATGAACTGGATGCGTTTATGCTGGATAATTGTTATAACCGTGAGTTCGAGTTTGATGACTTTTACGCCCGATGCTTCGGAGAGCGTCGCTTGCGTTTCGCCGACGAGGCGCAGGAAGTTGTTTTTATGAATTATCTGGAAGACCGCTGGGAAAGTATTGCCGGCAAATACAATCGCCATTTTGATGAACCTAAAGCGCCGGTACGGGAAAGTATTCTTGAAATTACCGAGGAACGTCTTGACTGGTTTCACGTCTTGGCCGACATGGAAATACCGGAAAGTCAGTTGCCGCGGGTAACTATAAAAAAATTGGCAGGACTGACCAAACGTCTGGACGGAATTTTAGGCATGCTTAATTCAGAAAAATACGAACTGGAAGATAATGAGGCTGAAAGCATGATGGATACTATTGAACGCTCGGCTGTGCTTCAGGATGAAATTCTGGAACAACTGAACTCATGGATGAATCGCTCAGTTTGAGTATTCGGCATGTTGCAGACCTTTTTTTCAGTAACTACGCGTTTGTCGAATTTACTTTTTGTCAATATGTAGTATAGTTGTAGTTTATCAGGTTGCGGTCTTTGGAGACGGATGTGCTTTTTGAGTAATCCTGATGCCACGGTGTCGGCGCTCAATAATAATGCAAATAAGTCATGTCATCACAATCATAATTTAATTTTTCAGTTGGATAAAGTATTTTTCAGGAACTTTTATGTTACGTTTCGTATACAGCCAGTTGCGCTTGATCGCCATTCAGATCGGCATTATTTGCGGGGCATTCACTTATTGCCTGGAATGTCCCGTCATATTGGCTGCGGAGAACTATTAACTTTGTCCTTAAATCAAATAACTGATAAGTATAACGCGGCCATGAATCATTTGATATTCATGGCCATTTTTTTTGGAGATAACCTATGTTGAAGAAAAAAGAACGATTTGATAAATACGTCGAAATCCTCGATACTACTTTGCGCGACGGCGAACAAACGCCCGGAGTCGCGTTCACCCCGCTGGAAAAAGAACAGATCGTCAGTTCTCTGCTGATGAAAGCACATGTCGACCGGATTGAAATCGGTTCGGCACGAATATCTGACGGCGAAAAAGAAGCCTTGGCGGCTATAATCGGCAAAGTCGATAAAAAGGGCGGCGCCGACCGTTTGGAGATACTCGGTTTTGTCGATGGCGGAAAATCAATCGACTGGGTTTGTGAAGTCGGCGGCAAGGTTATTAATCTGCTCTGCAAAGGTTCCGAGCACCATTGCCGGATTCAGCTCAAAAAGGAGCCGCAGGAACATTTCGATCTGGTTTGCCGGGAAATCGAATACGCGTTGAAACGCGGTCTGACGGTCAACGTATATCTCGAAGACTGGTCTGGCGGGATGCGTGAAAATTTCGCTTACGTTTATGAAATTACCCGCCGCATATTGGAATATCCCGTTGCCCGCATAATGCTCCCGGATACTCTTGGCATATTGACTCCGGAAGAACTCAGCAAATATCTGGACTGGATGTACTCGGCATTTCCCGGAATCAGACTCGATTTTCATGGGCACAACGATTACGGGCTGGTCAGCTCAAATTCACTCGCCGCAGTGAAAATGGGTATCAACGCTATCCATACTACTGTCAATGGTCTTGGCGAACGCACCGGCAACCAGTCGCTCTGTGAAATTGTCGCTTTGATCAATGATATGTCCGATCGTAAAACCAGGGTCGCCGAAAAACAACTTTTCGGACTGTCCAGGCTGGTACAGACGTTTTCAGGAAAAAGGGTCGCCTGGAACGCTCCAATTGTTGGCGGTGATGTCTTCACCCAGACTTGCGGCGTCCACGCTGACGGCGATAAAAAAGGCAACCTTTATGCCAATGATCTGCTGCCGGAACGTTTCAGCCGCAAACGCAATTATGCCCTCGGCAAACTCAGCGGTAAAGCGTCTATTGATAAAAACCTGGAGATGCTCGGGCTGGATCTTGAAAAAAATGTCCGCGAAAAATTGCTCAAGGAAATTGTCCGGCTCGGCGACAAGAAAAAAAGCGTCACGCCGGAGGATTTGCCGTTCATCATTGCCGATGTGCTGCGGCAGCCGATGCAAGAGGTTATCCGTTTTGACAAATATGCTATTCATACCCAGCAGGGGATGGCTCCTTTCGCCCGCATTGAAATCAACTTTAAAGGTCGTGATTTAGCGGCTGAATCTCATGGTGACGGCGGTTATGACGCTTTTATGAAAGCACTGCGCAAAGCATTGCGCCTGGTTGATGTCAAACTTCCTAAATTGCTTGATTATGAAGTGCGCATTCCCCCCGGTGGCGCGACTGACGCGCTGGTCGGCACTACCATCACTTGGGATACCGGCGAACGCCCGATGGTTACCACCGGTGTGGACAGTGACCAGTTGCTGGCCGCCATGCAGGCTACACAAAAAATGATCAATAGTCTATTCGGCAATAAACCGGCGACGCACTGAACAACATTGTTCATAAAACAATTTAACCTGAAAAAGCATTCGGATTATCGGAGAAAGGCAGTAATGGAAGATTTGCGAGAGCAACAAATGGAAGAACACATAACTTGCTCCATTGGTTTTCTTGAGCAAAAAAAGGGATTATTTGTACATTGACCGAACCAGGAAAGACGAAATAATTTACCGCCTGCGGATATATCAGCACACGACTGAGCTGTTTGGTATCGGCGCGCCCAAGTAAAGTTGTATCTTTGATATTTTTAGTTAAGGACTTACAGATTATAATGGCAAAAAAAGAAATTAAAGAAAAAGCAATAGAAGTAACCCTTTGGGATGCAGCGAATAAATTGCGAGGCAGCGTTGAGCCTGCCGAATATAAGCATGTTGTTTTGGGTTTAATATTCCTGAAATTCGCCAGCGAT
Organism: Lentisphaerota bacterium; assembly: GCA_012519765.1. Classification (GTDB taxonomy): domain Bacteria; phylum Verrucomicrobiota; class Lentisphaeria; order Victivallales; family Victivallaceae; genus UBA7640. Next base: position 212 of record JAAYPP010000170.1, on the reverse strand, counting down.
AAGTTTGAAGAGCACCGAAAAAAACTCATTGCCGAAGGCAAAGAGAAATACATTGAAATGCCTGAGTTCTACAATATGAGCAACGTGTTCTTTTTAGAGGAAACAAGCCGTTGGAATTACCTGATAAAAAAATCGAAGCAAAACGACATTGCCCTTCTGATTGACACAGCTTTGCACACTATTGAGAAGAACAATAAAGCACTGAAAGGTGC
>JAAYPP010000169.1 GCA_012519765.1 Lentisphaerota bacterium | reverse complement strand
TTAGATAAAAACCGGCAAAGAGAGCATGAACTTTGAAAATATTCTTTTTGGTGACGGCGGTGCGAGTATTGAATAGTTCACGGAAACTTCGTTAAGGTTTGAGGTTTGGCTGCAGACGGTTATATTACGCTATGCAGGAGAACTATCAATGACCAGTCAATTGACGATTAATATTATTTTCGGTTTCATCGTCGGCGCGGGAACCAATGCGCTGGCAATTTATTGTATTTTTCGCTGGATAATTCCGCGCAAGAAAGCGGAGATGGCGGCGTCGATCCGGGAGGTGGTTTCAAGCGAGCTTTTTTCCGCCGGAAAGATTGTTGAACGTTTGAATGAACCTGCAATAACGGACCAGATCACGCACAATATCGGCAAATGGCTGGATGGCTTCATGGAAAGGGAGCTGACCAGCGCGGATGATCTGTTGCAAAATCATATTGCCGACATTGACAAGTTGACGCGTTCGGTCCGCCTGATTCTGACTTCGGAAATCATCAGCCATCTGGCACGCCCGGAATTCAGGGAAAACGTGCTGAAACCGCAGCTTCAGCAACGCTGGGAAAAGATCAGCTCGAAATCTTTATTGGAACTGTTTCCTCAGCTACGTGAAGAACTGCCGCTGGTAATTCCGCCGGTGGTCAGCCGGGTGCTGGAATCGTCATCGTTCCGGGCGCGCGTAAGCATGATACTCAGTGAAATGCTGATGGATTTTCTGAGCACGAAGAAGCGGTTGGAAGAACTTTTGCCGCCGGAAATGCGGCGGACATTTCTCAATCTGGCCGGCGATCAGTCGCGTTTTGTGATTGAACATCTGGCAGATGCAATGGAAAAACCGGAATTTCAGAAGATGATCTCGGAAACGGTCTGTTCGGCGGTGCATGATCAGTTATCGGCGCAGAGCGGGCTGATGAGTCGGATTAAGCAGTTTGGCGCGCATTTTTTGGGAATTGACGGTGATATCCGTGGTATGTGCGCACGCTTGCCAGACACACTTCGTACGCAATTTTTTAAACCTGAATCACAGGAGCAGGTGCGACGTTCGCTGTTGTCTGCCGCCGAGGAATTTCTCCGCAAAGACTGGAGGCAGGCTTTCAATAATCCGACGCAACGGCAGTTTCAGGAACTGATTTATCGCGCTCTGGGCAACGCCTTGTCGAATCAGGAAACCGTCAACCGCATCAGCAGTGCATTTCCGGCAATAGTCGAAAAACTGTTGCGCCGTCCGATCGCGGAAATCAGCGGTCTCGGTAATGAAGGAAAAACTTTCGACCAGATTATCGATGCCGTCCAGAAGATGTTGACCGGACCGGAAATGCGGCGGATTATCAGCGTTCGCGCCGGAGAATTACTTGCGTCAGTGCGGCAGATACCGCTGGGGCGTCCCGCACGTTTTATTTCTTTGGAAACCCGGAGCACGCTGGCCAGGATGGGCGCTGACGAAGTGCGTGCCTTGATTGCCGGACGGCTTGATGAATTTACCGAGCAGACCGGATTGTGGAATATCGTTTCTGATTCGGTGCTGTCGTATGACAATAAAGAACTGGAGCGGATGATCAGGCGTATTGCCAGCCGCGAATTGTCATGGGTTACCTGGCTGGGCGGGATTATCGGCGCGTTGTTGGGTGTAATTCAATTTTTATTCAATATGTTGCTGAGATGAAAAAAACTAAACTATTTAAACGTTTTCTGAAATATTACCGGCCGCACAAAAAACTGATGTTCATTGATTTCAGCAGTGCTTTCATGGTGGCGACGTTGAGTACTCTGATGCCATACGGGATCAAAATGATTCTGGACAATTATCTGCCGAATCGTGATTTGAAAATGATCGGCATTGCGATCGGCGCGATTTTCATCATGTGTATTTTGTACGGGCTGTTCATGTATGTCAACACCCGCTGGGGTCATGTGCTCGGCGTACGGATGGAAGCGGATATGCGCGCCGATATGTTTGCGCACCTGCAGAAATTGTCATTCAAATATTTTGACCGCAACAAAACCGGTCATATTATGTCCCGGATTTCCAATGACCTGACCAGTATTGCCGAAGCGGCTCACCATGCGCCTGAGGATCTGCTGATGTCGGTGTTGACATTGAGCGGAGCTTTTACTTTCATGTTCATTATGAATCCGCTTTTCGCGACGATCTGCCTTGTGCCGATGCCTCTGATTGTGATCTGGGGAATGATTTTTCAGGGGCGAATGATCCGCGGTTTCCGCCAGGTCAGAAAGAAAGTCGCCGACATCAACAGCCGCGTGGAAAACTCTATTCAGGGTATCCGCGAAGTGAAATCATTTACCAACGAGAAACATGAAATTCGTATTTTCGGCGAGGTAAATCGTCGATTCGTCCAGGCACGAGAAGACGTTTATGCGGCTATGGCCGGATTTCATTCCGGGATTCATGTGCTTATTTACGGTTATTCGCTGATGATCATCGGCGTCGGCGCGTTGCTGATTTATTATGACCGCGCGGTGATGGCCGAAGTGATTACGTTTTATGTTTACAGCCATTTTATCACCCGTCCGATTTTTCAGCTCTGCGGTTTCATCGAACAATTCCAGCAGGGGGTTTCGGCGTTCGAACGTTTTGGCGAAATCATGGAAGAGCAGCCTGAGATCAAAGACCCGCCCAAACCGCAAAATCCTCCGGTGATCAAGGGCGCGATTAAAATTTCCAATTTGTGGTTCAGATATTCCGATGATGAACAGGGCGAATGGATTTTGCGCGACATCAATCTTGATATTCGGGCCGGACAGAAAATCGCTTTGGTCGGCGAATCCGGCGCCGGCAAATCGACACTTGCCGCGATGATTCCGCGTTTTTATGAAGCCGTCCGGGGTTCAATCTGCATCGACGGCATCAATATCATGGCGATGACGCAACGTTTCATCCGTACCAATATCGGTATTGTCCAGCAGCAGCCATTTCTTTTCGACAGCACGATCAGAGACAATATTTCTTTCGGCAAACCCGATGCGACTGAAGACGAGATAATCCGCGCCGCCATTGACGCGAATATCTATGATTTTATCAAAACTCTGCCCGACGGAATGGATTCAGAAGTGGGCGAACGCGGGGTCAAACTCTCAGGCGGTCAGAAACAGCGCATCTCAATCGCGCGGGTTTTTCTGAAAAATCCGCCGATTCTGGTCTTTGACGAAGCAACTTCTTCTCTCGATAATGAAAGCGAAGAACTGATTCGCGATGCGATGGAACGACTTTGTTCAGGCCGGACTACGATTATTATCGCGCACCGTCTGTCCACTGTGCGCGACACTGATTATACCTATGTCATGCGCGGCGGCGAAATTGTCGAACAAGGCGTTCATCAGGAACTGCTGGCACTGAAAGGTTATTACAGCCATCTCTACTCTCTGAATACTCTCTAAATTCGCGCGCGCATAATGCGCGCGTGAATTTAGACACCATGAAATCCAGGTATGATGCCGGAAAAATGTCCGTATTTCTTATGTCCTCGCTGATATTTGATTTTGACGAATGAAACAACCCCACCATATCCGTCTGGGCGCCCCACAAACTTTCATTTTAAAGTTTACGATTATTTTTTATATGCTTGTTAACCCATCTTTCGCACTCAAAAAAAATGGAAATTTTCTTTTGAGTTCAAAACTTCAATGTCACTATTTTTCCTAAATTGTAACTCGTTGATTATCAAGGGTTGAATTTTTTCTATTGTCTTTG
>JAAYPP010000168.1 GCA_012519765.1 Lentisphaerota bacterium | reverse complement strand
TGTGGACGTTTTTTCAATGTTTCACACACACGATTAACCCATTTGGTTAAGGGGGCATAGTGTGGAACAACCTGCAATTCAAAGACTTAGCCATTGAGCCACACGCCAACTGAGTTTTATAGGATTAAACAACAGCGGTAGCCCGGAATAACATTGATCGTTTCATCTTTCATTTCATCAAGGATACGCTTAATCCGGGCAAAATCATTGCCTTCAATCCGGAATTTCGGATAAAAACGGTTCTTGTCGAAATGTTCGCTGCTGATTGAAAATAACGCATTGAATCCGGGGAGCTTATACAGATCAATCAGCGGAATCGGCAAATTTTCATGTTTGAACACCAGATTAACCAGCACAAGAGAATCGGTCTCAACATAGCGGTGATAACCATTTTCCGGTACCACCAGAACATCTCCGCCAATGATTTCATATTTTGAAAATTTAGTCTCATGTATTCCACGACCTGAGATAATAATCACTATTTCAGTAAATTGGTGGCTATGCATAGGGGTAACATTCTGATTTTCGTAACAGACTCTTAAAGGGAAATCCCGATCGTGCCTGAATACAATCTCAACCTGCTTGGTCTGCATTATTATGACTCCGAAAAGATTTTGAATAATTTACCCTTCGAGGGAATCGATTGCGCCGCATCTGTTTAGGTGGCTACGATTTGCAGTTCAAGCCACATCTTACCGACTCACATCTGCACCGCACTGAATTTATCACTGATCCAAGTATCCTTAATTATAGCAGAAAAGTCTACATGAACAAATAAAAACAGCGCTTTTTTAGTAAAAATAACAGTTTTGATACTATAATGCTATTTTTTGATTTTTTAATTATGGTCTGCAACGCTGCAATGCACTATAATAGTAAGTGTCGGATTTATAATCGAAAAAGTATTTCAACAACAAAAGGAAATTATCATGAAAAAACAATCATTGATAATGAGTAACGGCAAATTTTTCACCCTCATTGAATTGCTCGTTGTAATTGCCATCATCGCAATCCTGGCGGCAATGTTGCTTCCGGCTTTAAACAAGGCGAGAGATAAAGCAAAACTATCTTCCTGTACGGGAAACCATAAACAAATTGCCACAGCTATGCATATGTATGTCGGTGATAATGATGATTATTTACCGGCCAAATTTATGTCTTCTGGTAGCGGAACTGATATGACTTGGATTGGCGAGACATTGCCTTATCTGACAACTGAAACCAAACTTACAATCGGAAAAGTTAAGGTATTGAAATGCCCTGGAGACCAGCGGATTCCCACTTCAAACAATGCATGGTGGAGTTCATATGGTGCATTCACCGCAATATTGGACATGAAGATGTCCCAATTCAAAAATCCGTCACGATTGATTATGGTTGGAGATTACGGAAAATCTGGAGCTGACACCACCTTCAGTACATATCCTGCCTGGCTACGGGTTCATTCAAAAACGGTTGGGCATACTGCAGCCGCTTATCATGGCGACCAATATCCTTTTTCAACCTTGAGCGGCAATTGTGACAAAGTTCCTTATCTTACAAACGCATATTTGTCGGTTCGCTATGCGGATCCAAGACCTTATCCGTTTTTTAAGTAAATTTTTCATTAGCTGCTGGCAAGGAACAGAAATATGAATGATAGGCAACTTGCCAGAAAAATATTGGATAGAAGTTTAGTGTAGAAAATTGAGTATCGAAAGAACGGAAGCTGGTAAAAAGAAGAACTGGTCAAATAACAGTATTTTTAGAAAGATATTAACTAACCAAGGGAGATAGTATGAATCGTCAACTTAAGCGAAACAGTTGGGTGATGGGGGAAAAGTTTTTTTCTGTCGGAAACAATTTTTTAACAAAAAATAATTTCAGAATAATGGGACATTTGATGGTCGGAATTTTCCTACTCATACAGACTCATTACGCATTTGGGAATACGCCAGAGCTTATAAATTTTGAGGCTGAAGATTTTTTTTCAAAGGAAAAGGAGTTTGTGATTAATGATGACACGTTTTCAAGCAAAGGAGCTTATATTGCGGTCAATGACGGCATTAAAAATATCAATCGAGAAAAGTTGTTAGTTGAAATTCCTCTTCAGGAAAAAGGTTCTTTTGCGGTTTGGATCAGAGCCCGTGATCTAACCATGTCTGTGCGAAGTAGCAATGGTATAAACAAAACAATAAATACGCCGTTGCGCGGTAAG
>JAAYPP010000167.1 GCA_012519765.1 Lentisphaerota bacterium | reverse complement strand
TGGAAGTCCCTGCCCGTTCACAAAAAAGTCTTTCGCTGTAAGATGTAAAAAAAGTGTAGTGCCAGCCGACCACTTAAGTCGTTGACTATCAACATGTCAAATTTTTGAGTGCGAAAGATGGGTTAGGGTTATGGATGATGGTGCGAGTTGTCGGTGCCAAGGAATGAAGAAATACGAAAACAGAGTGGTATCTATAGACCATGCAAGTCCTTGGTTGAGGATGCATATCAGGGGATTGGTTTCTTCCTGATGGCCATAGGAAGGCTATTTGAACCGAAATTTCGTTCTTTATTGCGAGGAGAAGTACATTTTCACACATCATGCAAGAAGATAGATCATAAAATTTTCTTATTTAGAATTGATAGTAGGAATTAAAATATAATTTACAAGAATGACAAACATAATAAATTGATTCATACCCCCCCTTCATAAATATTTAAGTGCAACATTCGTTTTTCACACTGCGGACATTTTGGGGACCATAGTGATATATAAACAAATACAATAACACACGAAGTAATATAAAATAAAATATAAAATAAAAATGGAATATATACCCAAATACCATAACTAAAAACTTTATCTAAAATAAGAGCTAAAATCAAAAGTATTGGAATGACTATGAGAGATAATTTTATATATGAATTAATAATAAAGACTTTTTCACTTTGACTTTTACCCAAATCATTACAATAATCATAGCCGTTTAGTTCGATTTTAGTATTCATCTCTATAATACCATGAGTTTTTTAAAGTTTACAACCATATCAATGACTCTTCCTAAGTCGTGAAACTTACCATCTCCTCATATGAAGACAGATTTAAACCAAACGGGGTATCCACTTGACGCAAGTGACCACAACATGTAGTGTACTTGAGAGTACCGAATTCGTTATATACATGACCTGACAACAGTCTACTACCGCTGTCATTTTTTGCAAATTCAGCTTGAAGGATTTCCGCTCTATTTTTTCAAAATCAGCCGCTTTGACGGTTGTTTTCGTCAAGCGGCAAACTTTCCCCGCTCGGTGTCGGGATTATGAATGGTAATCAATTTGCGCACGACGTTTTGTTTGTGATTCGGTCGACACAATCGGGACAAAGCCAACCAGCTCGTTACTTCCACCGCTGACGGCAAAGTTACAAATTACGCTTATGATGCCGCAGGACGGCTTGTAAAAGAAGGCGATAAGATGTATTCTTACGGCTGGCTGGATAAGATTATCAATGTTCAGGAGAATGGAACCATGGTCGCCGCGTTCGATTATCACATTAACGGACAGATCGCTTCCGCGACTTACGCCGACAAAACCGAAAACTTCCTTTGGAACGGCCTCGCCCTGATCCACCGCGGCGGAACCAATTATATCAACGAACCATACGTTACCGGCGGTAATCCAATCCTGTCCAGCAAAGACGGAGTAATGTTCAACGACATGCTCGGTACTACGCTTGCCGTAAAATCCGGCGAACAGGTCAATCAGGTCAACATGACCGCTTTCGGCGAGCCGTCTGGCAACGCCCGGCGATTGCCGGCGCAATAACATTGATGCTGATTCTGGCCTCATTTCTGTTCTATTCTTCCGACACGCCACGGATAAAAGGAGGTTTTGTAATCAAGCCGGGCGATGACATGCCGCTGGTGCTGTATGACGAAGAATGGCGGCTCAAAACCGTGTTGCCATTTCTTAAAGACGGATATATTCTACCGTTGCAACCCGGGAATCATCAATATCCTGCGGAACAGATTTATTTTTTCGGGAATGCGGCAGAGTGGGCAGGACAATTTCCTGATGCCAGGCTGATTTTTGTTTTTCCTCCGGAATTTATCGAGTACCCGGCAAATACGGAAAAAATCTTTCCAGCCGGGACGTTCCGATAAAACCTTCAACTTGTTGATGAAGTTTATATTGCCAGCCAGCAGGTCATTCAAGTTTTTTTAGG
>JAAYPP010000166.1 GCA_012519765.1 Lentisphaerota bacterium | reverse complement strand
GAAATTTTCAGTGCTTTTAAAGAGATGATAGCACACGCGTGCGTTGTCCAACTCTTCTTCTGCATGTGCCGATGGCACATTTGCTAGACCTTCAGCCAGCAACTCAACACCGGTTCCCCATATTTTGGTCAGGCAGTTAAAGCCCTCAATTATTTCATCAATAGTATAACCGGCAATAGCATTGGAAATGTCATCACCGCGTTCGTCCATAAGCCAGGAACGTCCGCTTGATTTTCCGGTTAATGGCGCCGGCTCCATTGGAAGGATACAGGCGTAGTTGGTCGGTCCGACGTAGAGATAAGGTATTGAAAACGGATAAAAATCCATAGCTTCGGCAAACTTATCCCAAGCTTCGGCAATATTTCCGGCATGGCAGCCGGGAAAATATTTTTCTGCAAATTTGCGCAGTTCCAAAGCTTGGTCGTCAGAAATATTTTCTTCAAGAAAATGATTCAAAGCCGCAGTATTGGCAGTAATCATGTTGCCGAAATTCCAAGTTCCCATAAAGCCGGCTAAACCCATTTTCCGGACATTAACAGCCTTGCGGTAGATATTGCCGATAATCGGGAGGTTTGGAACGGTGGCTAACTCGTGAGTAGTGCCAATTTGCAGTTTTGCCATCATTTGTCGATTGCAAAGACGGGCGATTTCAGATGAATCTCTGAACTGTTTCGACGGACCGGCATAGCCCAGAGAATATTCATCCATAATACGTTCTTTGCCGAGAATTGTTCTTTTGCCGCCACGTTCGAAATCAGCCATTAAAATAACATCACTTGGCAAGTTACGGATTATATTTTCACAAGGAGCATCTTCATACATCGCCCATGACCAGTTCCACGCAATAATTTTCCAATCCTGATTGACACTGCGAATGCCGTCCCGCATAAGTTGAATAACTTCATTTACCACTTCGCCAGGCTTTCGGTCTTTGCAACGGGGACATGCAATAGGATTTATCTGGTAATGACCATTTGCATCCATCATCCGCCCGCGGCGCGACCAGCAATGCGCGGGATATTCAGATGCGGTAATCATAATGATACCGCCCAGATCTGGAACTTTTTCCGCCAATTTGGCGGCAGCATTCTTTAAATATTTTTTAACACTTTCATGTGATGTGCACAACGCCTGGACATTTACCATGTCACCTTCACATCCTTGAAGAGATTCGATCTGTCCGGCAATTTCCGGATGATTTTTAAAGATTGGGTGAGTCGTCAACAGCGCACGCGGCGGCTGCATGTAAATAAAAACTTTTATTCCATACTTTGCCGCGCGTTCTGTCAACTCATTAAGACGCTGTTGGTGTTCAGCAGCATATTCTCCAAGCTCCGGAAAATCATCGGTTTTAACAATACTGTGGAGCAAACCATGTATCCAAACCGCATTAAAGCCTGAATCGGCAATTTTTGCAAGTTCAGCGTCAGTATATACTTTATTGACGTTCCAGGTTTCTTCGCCTTCAGGCACCGGATTAACGGTGAATTTCCCGAATCGACTTTTAGAAGAACGCCATATTTTCAACATGTCCATGGTTGCTCCTTATGATGTTTTATAGTTCGATGATTTTCATATACTTGCTGGAAAGAACTTCAACGCCCTGTTCTTTGATCGCGACACCATTTTCCCAACGTAATCCGAAATCGGAATCGTAGAAGAATGTATCAACTTGGAAGGTCATATTGGGAACCAGGTTGTAGGTTGAAACCGATTCCATCCACGGACGTTCAACTTCCATCATGCCGATGGCGTGACATGGCCCGTAGAGCATGAACTTTTTGAAGCCCTGATCTTCGACCCATTTTTCATATTTGCTGACTACTTCCGCTGCCGGAATACCGCCGCCCATCAGCTCAATGGTTTTCTTATGCGCATCAAGTCCGAAAACCTGAAGTTTTTTCTGATTTTCAGGCAGTTTACCGATGGAGAAGGGGAGGCCGACGCTTGACGAATAGCCGCAGACTCTGGCGCCGATGTTGATCTGAATCATTTCATTGGTGCCGATGACTTTGGAACTCGGACGACAGATCGCGTTATTGGTATGCTCGCCACTGAAGCAATAAAGAGCGTGCCCTTCATATTCACCGCCGTTTTTATAGATTTCGCGTTGTGCGATTCCGATGACCTGGAATTCCGTCATTCCCGGCTTGATTTCGTTTAAAATCGCGTCAATTGCAATTTCACTGATTTCGAAAGCACGGCGCATGCAGGCCAATTCATTTTCGCTTTTGACATAACGCATGGACCAGAGAGTTTCTCCGGAATTGACCAACTCTACTCCCGGCATTTCACTTTTAAGTGAGTCCAGTACTGGCATGGTGATAATTGCACTACCGACGATGCCCAGCTTCTTCAAGGTTTTTACTCCGGAAGCTTTGATTACGTCAGACCATTTCGCGACATCAATTCCCGGATATTGGGGTTCTGCTGATTCACGATATGGAATCATTTTCATGATATCGGGAATTACGCTTCTGCCACGGGCATAAAGTTCGCTTTCCGGACCGATCAGTAGTATGGGCTTGCCTTCGGCAGGAACGAAAATTCCCGCGGATTCGAAAGTCGGCCAATATTCGCTCAAATAGCGGACGTGCGCACAGTCACATTCGATGCCGTGAACAAGTGCCGCATCCAAGCCAGCGGATTTAATGTTGGCCTGGAATTTCTTCATTCTTTCCTGATACTCAGTTTTCGGGATTGTCGGATTCATGTTGTCCTCCTGTTTTTGGGTTGCTTATTTTACTTTAACTTTACGGGCTTGCAAAAATTCAGAACCGCGTTCGCGCAGCATATCAATCAGAATATCCAGTTGCTCTTTCGCGTAGCTTCCGCAGTTTTTAATTATAAACGGATCCGGCAGAACTGCGCCTTCACCGTAATGCAGTAGGCCTTCCGGCATTTTGGCGAATTCCCACGGGTGCATATAAAAACATATGAAAGGCTCCACACCGCGTTTTTCGCAGAATGAAATATAACCGTCAACGTGTTTCATCAGTGCCTGGGCGCTTTCGGTACGGAACAAAGGCCACTGATCAAGGTCACGCCCATATTCGTCTTTTGACTCCATGGACAAATCGGCGAAGTTGGGTAATTCTACCAGTTTAAGGTCGCCTTTTTCAGTCCAGTCTTCTCTTGACGGATGATATGGCTCAAGTTGTTTGCGGTAGAAGTACATCGGATACGTCGCATCAGAGACATAACCCAAATCTTCAAGGGCATTGGTAACTGCGGTTGATCCCCAAAGTCTGGGACAACGGAAAGAAACCGGACGTATTCCGGCAACTTTTTCAACCTCTTCGGTGGCGCGGCGAATCCGGTTTGGCACTTCTTCGGGAAGAATCGGCACCGCACTGGGAATTTCGAAAAGTGGATCGCCGATAGTTTCATGATAAAGGGTATGACAGCCGATTTCATGATTGGCTTCCAGAACTTTTTTCACTTCGGCGGGATTTTTTTGAGCAGCATCCGCGGTAAAATAAAAGGTCGCGGTAATATTTTGCTTTTTCAAAATGTCAAGGATCGCTTGAGTTCCTTCTGCAAAACCATGATACCATGGTGTCCAGCTTCCTATATCGGTCTCCATGTCAAATCCGAATACCGTTTTCATTACAGTTTCTCCATGACTCATGCGAAATAGGAGATAATCAGAGATTCGGCAACAAGTCATAGCCGGGTTTTCGTCATAAATGTCGAAAAAGTTTTATCTGGCGGTAAAATCGCTCAGGTAAGCCGGATTTTGTAGTAAAAATTGAAATTTTAGGCGTAAG
>JAAYPP010000165.1 GCA_012519765.1 Lentisphaerota bacterium | reverse complement strand
TTAACCGTGATTTTGATTATATCACCTTTTCTGGTTCCGGTGAGCCGACTTTGCACAATAGAATCGGTGAGCTGATTGAAGCAGTTAAAAAACGTACTGACAAACCGGTGGCAGTCCTGACCAATGGGTCAATGCTTTGGGATGCAAGTGTGCGCGATGAACTGTTGCCCGCAGATTTGGTACTGCCTTCGCTTGATGCAGGGAATCAGGATTTCTTTGAAAAGATAAACCGGCCATGCCCCGGGCTTGTATTTGAACATGTCGCGGATGGCCTGGAAAAGTTCAGCCGACAGTTTAAAGGTGAAATCTGGCTCGAGGTTTTTTTGATTGGAGGAATATTAGATCCTTACTTGCAGGCTGAAACGCTCAGTGGTTTAACGCGTAAAATTGCGCCGACGCGAATTCAACTAAATACCGCAGTACGTCCGCCCTGTGAATCAAAAGTAAAGCCAGTTTCACGGGCAAATATGACGGAACTTTTAAAATATTTTCCGGCATCTGCAGAAGTGGTCGCGGATTATTCAGCAATCCTGCATAATGAAAAAAAACAAGCTGAACGCGATGATATTTTGAATCTGCTGTTGCGTCGTCCGTGTACCAGTGAAGACATTGCCGGCAGTCTTTCAGTTCATCATATTGAAACATTGAAAATACTGGAGGAATTAGTCGCTGAAAACCTGGTGAGAGTAACGAATGAAAACGGTAAGAATTTTTATCGTGGAATCATAACTAATAATAGCGATGGAGAATAATGAAAATAGCAATTGCATCCGGTAAAGGCGGAACCGGGAAAACTACGATCGCGCTGGCTTTGGCACAAGCGGCAATAGGCAAAACGGCTTTGCTGGACTGTGACGTTGAAGCTCCGAACTGCCATCTGTTCAGTTGTTCTGATGGTGTATGTGAACCAGTGACTGTGCCGATGCCGGTTTTTGATAAAAAACTTTGTACCGGTTGCGGAGAATGCGCCGCATTCTGTCAATTCAACGCCGTTGCGGTCGTGGGCAAAAACATTTTACTTTTCCCCGAACTTTGTCATGGTTGCGGCGGTTGTGTGAAGGTTTGTCCTACCGGCGCTTTAACTGAAAGCTCTCGTGAAATCGGCGAAACCAAAGTGGCGATGTGTTCGTATTTCGTATTGATTGACGGTCATTTGAACATTGGTCAGGCGATGTCACCACCAGTCATAAGAGCGGTCAAGGAACGCGGAGCAAAAAATGTTCCCGATCTTGCTGTCATTGATTGTCCACCGGGCACATCATGTCCGATGGTGACGGCGGTCAGAGGTGCTGATTTTGTGTTACTGGTAACCGAGCCCACGCCGTTTGGTTTGAATGACTTGATATTGGCAGTAGAGACTTTGAAGAAGTTAGAATTGCCATTCGGAGTCATTATAAATCGTGCTGATAGCGGAGATGATAAAGTCAAGGAATATTGCCGGGACGAAAAAATTCCAGTTATGATGGAGATTGCAAACCGTCGTGATATCGCGGAAGCTTATTCACGCGGCGAAACATTACTGACAGCCGCTCCTGAGTTACGCGGACAATTGATTATGCTGTTAGAAAAGATGGAAGAATTGATCAGAGTGAGGACTGCAAAATGAAAGAATTGGTAATTGTCAGCGGCAAAGGGGGAACCGGGAAAACCAGTATTACCGCAGCCTTGGCGGCTTTAGCCGGTAATGCAGTGCTCGCTGATTGTGATGTTGATGCCGCCGATTTGCATTTGCTGTTGCATCCGGAAAAGATTGCATCACATCAGTTTATCAGTGGTCATGAAGCGATTATTGATCCTGAAAAATGCAGAAATTGTGGAGAATGCATGCGCCTGTGCCGTTTTAAAGCGATCACAGTAAAGAATAATAAATTTATGGTTGATCCTTATGCCTGTGAAGGGTGCGGAGTTTGTGTGCGTTTTTGTCCAGCACAAGCCATCGATTTTTTCGAAAGCTTATGCGGTGAATGGTATGAGTCGAAAACCAGTTTCGGCGTGATGTTTCATGCCAAGCTGGCACCGGCAGCGGAGAACTCAGGGAAATTGGTTTCGCAAGTACGTCAGGCGGCACGTGAAACCGCTGAAAAGCAAGGTAGCAAATTAATTCTGGTTGACGGGCCTCCGGGTATCGGTTGCCCGGTAATTGCCTCATTGACCGGGGCATCGGCAGTTTTGATTGTTGCCGAGCCTACTGTTTCAGGCGAACATGACATGAAGCGGGTTCTCGGTCTGGCCGGACATTTTAAAATACCGGCGATGGTCTGTGTCAATAAGTGGGATTTAAATCCGGAAGTTACGGAAAACATTGAGCAGATTGGGTTAAAATCCGGTGCACGGGTTGTCGGACGTGTTCCTTACGATACAATCTTCACAGAAGCAATGGTTAACGGACGATTAGTAATTGATTATCCTGAAACTTCCGGCGCTGAAAGTGTTATAAAAATATGGGAGAATATATGTCAAGTGATGTGAAAGAGTGTTCAGAATCAACAAGTTGTGGCGGAGGAAGCTGCGTTTTGGACGAACAGAAGATTATGCGTGCATGCATGGCGCGAATTAAGCACAAAATTGTCGTGATGTCAGGAAAGGGCGGAGTCGGGAAAAGTACAGTCGCTGTCAATCTCGCTGTTGCGTTGTCGACCGCCGGCAAAAAGGTTGGCCTGCTGGATGTGGATATTCATGGGCCGAGCGTGCCGGGAATGCTCAAACTATCCGATGAACGAATTCGCATGGAAAACGACAAAATTGTGCCGGTCTGTATTGGTGAACTGAAGGTGATGTCCATTGGCTTCATGCTCAACGATCGGGATGATGCCGTGATTTGGCGAGGCCCAATGAAGATGGGAGTAATTAAGCAATTTTTGACTGAGGTAAATTGGGGAGAATTAGATTATCTGATTATTGATTCGCCTCCGGGTACCGGGGATGAACCGTTATCGGTGTGTCAACTCATAGAAAATATTGACGGTGCAGTTATTGTTACAACGCCTCAAGAAATTGCTGCCGCCGATGTCCGCAAGTCAATCGATTTCTGCCTGCGGCTGGATGTTCCGGTTCTCGGCATTATTGAAAATATGAGCGGTTTTGTCTGCCCATCGTGCGGTGAAGTTACTGAAGTATTCAATTCCGGAGCCGGTGTTGAGCTTGCGGACAAATTCGGGTTACGGCTGCTTGGTAAAATTCCGCTTGATCCGATGGTTTGCAAGGCCGGAGATAGCGGGGAACCATTTGTCTATCATTTTTCCAATACCGCCACCTCAAAATCATTTGAAACTGTTATTGCGCCGATATTGGCGCTTTCAGATTGTTAAAAAAATGCCTAAAAAAAGGAACTCAAATTATGAAAATTGCTATTCCAATGGCTGAAGGGAAACTTTGCATGCATTTCGGACACTGCGAACAGTTTGCACTGGTTGATGTCGATGCTTCCAATAAAATAACTGGAAAAACATTGGTCACACCGCCACCGCATGAACCCGGTTTGTTGCCGAGATGGCTTGCCGAACAGAGTGTTGATACGATTATCGCAGGAGGCATGGGACAGCGTGCCCAAGTGCTGTTTCAGGAACGCAATATCAAAGTCGTAGTCGGTGCTCCGGGCAACGAACCGGAAATTCTGGTTACAGCATATCTGGATGGAACGCTGACCACTGGCGCCAACAGCTGCGATCATTGAAGCTGAAACAGTTGAAATGTCAAAGTCGAACGAAGAAGACGATCTGCATGCTAATTGTTTGCTCTGCGGAAATTGTAACCCGTTGAGTCTTCATCTGGTTTTTACAATTGATGAAAACGGTGAAGTTACTGCGAGCTTCAAAGGACGACAACTGCTTCAGGGTTATCGCGGAATGCTTCATGGTGGAGTCATTGCATCGTTGCTTGATTCTGCCATGACTAACTGTCTGTTCCGGCATGGAATCAATGCCGTAACCGGAGAATTGAAGGTTCGCTACCGGCATCCGGTTCCATGCAGTGCAGTACTGTTTCTGAGGGCGCGTATTGTCAGTCGCAACCAGCCGCTGTATGCATTGCGATCCGATTTGGAGATGGATGGAAAATTGATGGCCAGCGCTTCCGCAAAATTCATGGAATTTTGCAGGTGAAACAGTTTTTTTGCTGCAACATATTAAAAATTGAAAGAATAGGAGTTTGTTTGAGATGCCGGTGAAAAAATCCATAAAAGCATATAATGACGAAAAATTTAATTGCGC
>JAAYPP010000164.1 GCA_012519765.1 Lentisphaerota bacterium | reverse complement strand
TGGTGGAGCATAAGGGATTCGAACCCTTGACCTGTTGATTGCGAACCAACCGCTCTAGCCAACTGAGCTAATGCCCCCTGATCATAAATTGAGAAAAAACAATATAAAGCCAGCAAGAAAAATATCAAGGTGATGCGGATTTGTTTTTTCAGAAAACCTAAATTATCCAATTTTTTTGTTTTTTTGATTAAAAAATGCGGCATCGGGTTTAAGAGTCAACATTTACTTATTTAATAACAACATCAAGAAACCGGAGGATTTATGCATTGGATTGACTGGGTAATCGTAACATTACCGCTATTTTTTGTTTTGTTCATAGGGTTGCGGACACGCCGTTATGTAACCGGAGTAGCCGACTTTTTGACCGCGGGACGAGTTGCCGGAAGGTATGTGGTTTCAGTCGCCAGCGGTGAAGCGGCGATGGGCTTGGTCAGTTTAGTGGCAATTTTTGAGATGTATTACAATAGCGGATTTGCGTTTCAGTTCTGGAGTGGCATCACCGCGCCGATCGGCCTGTTCATGGGACTGACCGGATATTGTATATATCGTTTCCGCGAGTCCCGAGCGATGACGATGGGACAGTTTTTTGAAATGCGTTACAGTCGTAAATTCCGTATTTTCGCGGCGATTTTGCAAAGTCTTTCCGGAGTTGTAAATTATGCGATTTTCCCGGCAGTTTCAGCGCGTTTCATAATTTATTACTGTAATTTTCCGCACAATTTCGATTTTCTCGGGATGACCTGGTCAACTTTTCACGTTGTAATGCTGTTGTTTCTGTCCATCGCGGTAGTGATAGTAACATTGGGCGGTCAGATTACGGTTATGGTCTGTGACTGCGTGCAAGGCTTGCTCAATTATCCATTAATGGCGATTGTGGTCGTAGCTATTCTGTTACGTTTTTCCTGGTTTGAGGACATGGCGCCGGTGTTGTTGGACCGCGAACCTGGCAAAAGCATGCTGAATCCTTTTGACGTTTATAATCTGCGTACTTTTAATCTCTTCTATGTTTTTGTCGGGATTATCAGCAGCGTATTCAACCGCATGGCCTGGTCCGGGACGCAGGGTTATAACGCCGCCGCACTCGACGCGCATGAACAGAAAATGGGACAAATGCTCGGTACCTGGCGCTCTGCATTCAATATCATGCTGTATCCGTTGCTTGCTATCGGCGCATATACGATTTGGCACAGCGCCCGCTTTGAAGATAAACTGATCCCGATTCGCCAGGAACTGACTCAAACCGCGATGGCGGAAATGGCACCGGAATATGCCGGAGAGATGGTATTGACCGAAGCAGCGCAAAGCTCGGCAACCCGCGAAGCATTACTCGCAAAATCGCCTAAACAGGCCAAACTGCTTGAAGGTTTGGCATCCGGTAAAGGCAACTTCGCCGCGCCTTTATTGAAAGATAACGATTCATCGATTTCCGACTTCCACTCATTGCGCAGGAAAGGATTGATCACATGGGAAGCTGAAAATCTGTCGCTGCCCGAAGTTGATAAACGCATAGCACTTATGAAAAGCGAGAATCCGGCGTTGCACAAGAAAATGATGACCATCCATAACCAGATGCGGGTTCCGCTGACTTTGCGTTATATGTTGCCGATCGGTATTACCGGCGTATTGTGTGCCATCGCCATATTTCTGATGATCAGTACCGATACGACTTATCTTCACAGCTGGGGCAGCATTATTGTTCAGGACGTAATTTTGCCGATCCGCGGACGTGCTTTTACTCCGAAACAACATCTGACCATGCTTCGCCTGGTGATTACAGGGGTGGCGTTGTTTGCCTTTGTGTTCAGCAGTATTTTCGCTCAAGTCGATTACATCCTGATGTTTTTCGCGATTACCGGAGCAATCTGGCTGGGCGGTGCCGGTGCTTGTATTGTATTCGGTCTTTACTGGAAGCGCGGCACGACTGCCGGAGCATGGACTGCTTTAACTTTTGGCTCTTCGATCGCGACAACTGGAATTTTGCTCCAGCATTTTTGGGCGGGCAAGATTTATCCATGGCTTGATCAAAATAATCTAGTGTCAAGGGCATCGAGTATCTTTGAAACTCTTTCCGGTCCCTTTGAACCAATTATCGTCTGGCGGGTTACTCCCGATAAATTTCCGATCAACTCACAGGAAATATATTTCCTTGCGTTACTGGTGTCCATCACACTGTATGTTACCGTCTCATTGCTGACTTGCAGAAAACCATTCAATATGGATCGACTGTTGCATCGCGGTGCTTACCACACCGGCGACGGTCACCGTTATGTCAAAACCAAATGGGCATGGTCAAAGATTCTCGGTATCAATGAATCCTACACGCGCGGTGATAAAATTCTGGCATGGAGCGTATTCTGTTGGAGCTTTGTCTTCCGGTTCGGCATTGTTTTTGTCGGGTTCATTGTCTGGAACCTGATTTCGCCGTGGCCGAAGCACTGGTGGGCCAACTGGTTCTGGATTGATTATATCTATGTCATGGGGCTGAATGCTCTCGTAACGGTATTCTGGTTCGGCATTTGCGGTACCCGCGACTTGATTCGCCTGTTCCGACGCCTTGACGCGAGAACCGCCGGCAACGATATTCTTGACGACGGCCGGGTGGAAGGGCATGTCAGTGCAGCTGATCTGGCACTGGTCGCAGAAGTTGAAAAAAGTCAACTTCAAGACGACAGCAACAAACAGTAAAATTAATTAAAACTAAATTCTGAATCCGTTCGTGAACTTTTACATATGAGTTCACGAAC
>JAAYPP010000163.1 GCA_012519765.1 Lentisphaerota bacterium | reverse complement strand
CTCAGGTTTCTGGCAATCCGCTCTTTCAGATTGCGGTCAAAAATGGCGAGATCTTTTCTGAAAAACCACATAGTCAAAATTACTACCAGCGCAAGTGCTACCAGCATAATCGGGAACGCCCACACAATAAAATCAGTAAAAGTCAGTCCGGCTTTGGTTCCTATATAAATTCCTACCGGATTCCCCATCATGGTGCCGGCGCTGCCGACGTTGGTCGCAAATACGCAAATAATGATATATGGAGTCGGATTCAATTTCAGACGGTCACATACTTGGAAAATCAGTGAAGAAATAAAGATGATTGAAGTGACTTCGTCAACCGCACACGCCATCAGCGCCGAACTTACCGCAGTGACCGCGATGAATTTTTTACCGTTCAAATTAGGCATTGACACAATCAGCTGTACAATCCAGGTGAAAAAACCGAGATCGCGCAACGCGCCGACCACAACCATCATACCGACCAGAAATAAGATTACTTCCAATGATGCAGATTGAATGAAGGTAGGTATATTGATCGAATTACTGAAAATCAACAGTGAAAGACCTATAAAAGCAATCGCCAGCCGCAAATTCCAGAATAATAATGTTCCCATTATAATGCCGATAAAAACCGAGCAGGAAATCGTCTGTTGCGGGTTTAAGCCGAATATAACGCCGGCAACTCCGACCAAAGAACTGACTCCCAACAATACTCCCAGCCGTGAAAAGAATTGACCACTGCTCAATGGTGCGCTGCCGCTATCTTCATGCATTCATTATTCTCCAGTTTCTATCGTTGAAAGTTTGATTATTTAATAAAACTAAAAAACAGTTTTTCAGGATAAAACAAATTCTAACAACATAGTCCGGAACTCGGATATGTCAATCATTATTTGTGAACAGAATTTAAACTACTTTTTATAGAAATTATGTTTGTGATGGTCGTTTTAAAATTCGCGCGCGCATAATGCGCGCGCAAATTTTAAATTCAGATTTTACTGGCTTTATGACCTGCTTGTTCGAGTTCCGACAATATTTGCGGTAACAGCGATTCCGGAGCTTTGACCAGTGCCTGACCATTGGCAAGATCGACATTAACGACCTGGACTCCCTGCATGCTGTTCAAGGTTTTTTCAACAACCTGTTTGCAGTGACCGCATTCCATCTCTGAAACCGCAAGCAGGATTTGACCTTGATCCGGAGTAAGTGTGGCGCCACTTATAAAATATTTCTTTAATATGCTATGCAAAATTAAGATAATCATAAACAACGCGCATAAGTGTTCAAACCAGTTTGCTTCATCCTGATGGCAGTGTGCCGCAGTCAAGGATTCGGGAGTTGCGGCAGCAAAGACATCCAGTCCCCAGCCAACCAGGAGCGTGCAGATAATCATTGTCGCAAGATAGATGAAGGTAGCCTTTTTCCCGACTATTTTCCAGAATGCGGCAATCATCGGCGCACTGCAGGAAGGCCCGGCAATCAGAAACACCATTACAGTCCCAGGCGAAAAACCTTTCAGCAGAAGCATGGCTCCGATAGGAATTACGGCGTTGGTACAGACGTAAAGCGGCATGCTGACTAAGATCATCAACGGTTTAGCCCAGAGGCTGCCGGCAACATATTCCGCCGCGAAGTCATCAGGAAGCGCCAGTGAAATCAACGCTGAAACCAAAAGTCCAAACAGCAGAGTTCCGCCCACGTCTCCCATCAGCGTTCCGAAAGCATATCGAATAATAGCGATAATTTTATTTTCTTTTTGGGGAAGGGCAATGGTGACAGGTGTAGCAGACTCGACTTTTGTATTTGCCGCATCAGGTTCGTTTTTGGTAAATAGATTGACCAATATACCGACGGAAACACCGGAAATGAAAGCAAATAGGGCTTTAACAATTGCCGTAAGCGGATTTATCACTTGCCATGCCGGAATAAAGCTGGAAAAGCCGATTTGCGGCGTTGAAGTTATAAACGAGGCAACTGCGCCGTTGCCGACACCCTGCCGCTTCAACGTTGCTGCCGTGGGGATTACACCGCATGAACATAACGGCAATGGCACACCGATCAGCGCAGCTTTAAGAATTGCGATGATGCCGCGTCCGCCGAGGTGTTTTTTTATAAAACTTTCCGGTACCAAAACTGCGATTATTCCGCCGAACAGGAACCCGAATAAAACCCACGGTGCCATCATGCAACTGACATTCCAGAATTCAACCAGAAAATTCAATATCCAACTGAACATACTGTCCTCCTTTTTTTGGGATGTTAT
>JAAYPP010000162.1 GCA_012519765.1 Lentisphaerota bacterium | reverse complement strand
CTGATATCATAAATGAAAAAATTGCCTTCGCTGGTCGTCCCGTAAATCCGGTGGAGTTCAGGATCATAGCACATGGTATAAATTCCCTCTTGCTCACCGATTTTTCCCAAGTCGTCCAGTTGACAAAATTCCGGTGAAGGAACAGCCATGGAAAGATTGAATTCACCTTTGTCAAGATCGTCCATTGCGACAAATTTCCGGTCATTCGCCGGTGCGTTATATTGATAGATGTGTCCTTCAAATTTTTCGTTTTTAGCTCCGGATGTTCCAAGGTAAACCATGCCGTCACGATCTACCACCATGCTCCGGCATGATGACGGTTTTGAGTCAATGACATTTATCGGTATCAGGCGTTTGGTAAAAGGCAGGTAACAGAATAGATGGGATTTTTCGCCTGACGTCGCACCAAAAAGTACCTGTCGGCTTTTATTCATCGCCAACGCGCCGATAGCACATTCATTGCGCGGAATGGTCGGGGTATAACCATTGCTACCGAGTTCATTCGTAAAAACGTGTCCTTTGGTAATAAATATGGAATTCTTTTCACGGGAGGGCAGATAATATGAAAAATCATTCGAAGCATATTCAATGGCATTATAATCTTTGTTGCGATATTTTTCAGTATATTCAGGCAATGGCTTATCACCGATACCATTGGGATTGAAAATTATCACTTGCAAAGCAGAATTTTTGGAGGGCTGTTCCGCCGTGAAGTATATCGAACCGTCTTTGCCGGTACATGACGCGACCGGTGTATTAACCTGCGAAAAACCTTCTACCTGCATCATTCCGTAATAGTGTTTTTCACCGCTGTCAATATCGATGGAAACGATATTAGAACCCGGGATCCCCGATACGTAATTTTTGGTACCAACGTATATTTTATGGTCATTGCCCACCGTGATAGTGCGTGGAAACATGATGCCAGTCATATATTCGTTCGGACGGTCTTCATCGCCCAGAGTACCGTAATCGCGGATTTTTCCGTATTTCCCGGCGGTTGGATCAAACTCAAACACCCGATTTGCCCGGGCTGCCACCCCGTAAAGCTTAATTTTATCCGGGCCCGGCACAAAATGAAAAACGCCGTTGCCGTCATTCTTCCGCCACGGAGTATTCGGAATCATCAGCGGAAGCTTGGTGATAGTGCCGTCTTTCGGAGAATAGCGGAGAATATAACCAAAACAATCAGTGGTGTAAACAAAACCGTCAGCACTGTAGCATGGTCCCATAAAGTCATACTGCGAAATTCTTCCCAAATCTTTAACTTCGCCGGTTTTCAGCTTAACCACAATAAAATGTCCAGTCAGAAAAGTGGTCATGTAAAGTTCTTCATCTTGGGGATTATATGACATCCAGCGGCAACCGCATTTCGGCGCGATCACGCCGAGGTCATCAACCGATTTGGTAGCCGGATCATACATAATCAGGCGACTCCCCTGAAATGAACGAACCGGATCATTGTAAACGTGCCAGTAATGATAAAAATCTTCGCCGACCGGAGGTGCGGTCATATGAGTTGCCGCGTATACTTTACCGCCATTGCCGATACAGATTGCGGTATGAATTTTGGAATGCGGATGACGCGGGCTGTCGGCCGGCTGTTTGATAATTTCGCCATAATCAACAACATCTTCAACGCAGTCGCGTTCAGGGTCGTAACTGATTATTTGTCCATAAACTCCCGGAGAATCAAATTCCGCCGAAAGTCCGAGATAAATTTTGCCGTCAACTCCGGTCGCGGCTGAATATATAACATTGTGCATGGGCTTCCCATCAATAACCCTTGTACTGATCAACTGCTGGTCAACCGGTTTTGCTTCTGACATATGATATCTCCATTTTGGGTTTTGGTTCAGGTAAAATATTTAAACTACAATGCTTCCATTGCTTTTCAATGTTTCAGAGGATTGATGATATACAATTTTTGGTCAATTTCATAATGATGATTTTGCAATGCGTTTAAAATTCGCGCGCGCATAATGCGCGCGCGAATTTCAGCGAGGTCTCGGACACGGGGAGAAACGAATTTCACGACAGCTTTTAGCCCCTATGACTTGATTGATTTTTTCAATAATTTGCGTTTTGATCGGACCGTTAAGTTCCTTGATCCAGGCATTATGGAAGACGCCAATTTCAGCAACTCCGTCGATCAGATTCAACGGTTCTGAAACAGAGGCTATTTGCTTGCCGACAATTTCCGGCCAGTATTCACGAAGTTTAATCCCGACCAGCACTTTCGGAGATGCTGTTTTCTTGAGCAATTCAGAAGCCAGATCACTCACTTTAAGCGCTTTGGAAGAATATGAAACCGTTTCGACTTCAGCGCGTTCTCGGTCATACCATTCGCTAAGAATGCTTCTGATGATCCGGCGCTTTTTAATTTCCGAACCGCGCGACATCGCTAAGTGCCTGTACCGATGCCGCAGAATGCAATCGGCAGCAGTACCGCATCCAACGCCAGTTTAAATGGGGCGACAAACCCGACTGCAATATTTCTGATACCAGGTCCGAGCTGACCAAAGGGCATTCCGAGAGTTGACTGAATAACCCCCAGTGGAAGACAGAAAATTTCGATAACGTCTTTCCCCATTTTGATCATATGTCCGCCGCCGGCCTTCAAACCACGCAATACGTAAGGAGCGGCAATCTGGGCTGCTTCAATCGCAATCGGAGCCAGAATTGCGATGGTAACCGGATCAATGGCATGAGCCTTATGAACAGGAAAAACCATAAAAATGGCAATCAGCACTGTCATTAACAGCAAGTTTTTTTTCATTGATCCGCTCCACGCAAACAATAAAAGGCACGCCTGAAAATCAGACGTACCTTTGTCCAATAATGATTAATGGCAACCGCCGCCACAGCCTTCACAGCCGCCGCTGCAACCGCCTTGCCCATAGAATTCTTTGATTTTGGCGCTCACCGCATCCGGAGTGAATCCGAATTTTTCGGCCAGTACTTTATAAGGAGCTGAAGCTCCGTAGTGATCCATCCCGATTGCCAGTCCGGTTGAACCGACAATGCGATGCCAGCCGAAAGTTGTCCCCGCTTCGATTGATACGCGGAAGTTGCACCAGCTCGGAATAACTTCTTCCTGATATTCGGCATCCTGCTGCAGGAACAATTCCATTGACGGCATGGAAACCACGCGCGACTTGATATTGAACTGTTCTTTGAGTATGTCCGCAGTCTTAAGCGCGAGCGATACTTCCGAGCCGGTCGCGATCATAATCATATCGAAAGCGTCATCGTCACGCAGAATATAGGCGCCTTTGTTGACATTGATGTTTGAAGTAAGCTCCGGCGCAATCGGTTCAAGATCCTGACGGGTCAGCAATAACGCGACCGGACCTTTGGCCTGCAAGGCCGCAGCCCAGCAATGCGCGACTTCATTGGCATCAGCCGGACGGAATACCGTCATGCCGGGGATGCTACGAAGCATCGCAATCTGTTCAATCGGCTCATGGGTCGGCCCGTCTTCGCCGACATAGAACGAATCATGAGTAAAAATATAGATCTGATGAAGGTTCTGAATCGCCGCCAGCCGAATCGCCGGTTTCATGTAATCGGAAAAAACAAAGAACGTCGAAGTATAAGGGATATTGACGCCGTAAGCTGCCATACCGTTGCCGGCCAGCCCCATCGCCAGTTCTCTGACGCCGAAATGAAGGTTTTTACCGGCACGTTCCGAAGCGGTGAAACTGGGTTCGTTCTTGATATTGCTTTTGGTGGACGGTGCCAGGTCAGCCGCTCCGCCGAACAGTGCAGGAACCAATTCTGAAACCTTCTGGAGGATTTCGCCGCTGGAAGCGCGGCTGGCAACCGGTTTGGAGACTGGCGCCACTTTCAGGAGTTCCTCGAGAATGTTTTCCGGTACGGTTTTATTAAGCATTTTTGAAATCAAATCAGCTTTTTCCGGATTGGCGTTGAGGAAATCCTGGAATTTTTTATCCCAATCCGCAGCGTCTGTTTCCAGTTCTTTAACTCTTGTAGAAATAAAGTTTTTGACTTCAGAAGGCACATAAAAAGATTCTTCCGGGAATCCAAGATTTTTGCGGGTAGCGGCCAGCTCTTCTTCGCCGAGTGGTTCGCCGTGACTGGATGATTTTCCCTGTTTGCCCGGAGAGCCGAAGCCGATATGGGTTTTCCCGACAATCAAAGTCGGACGTCCATCGGATTTTACCGCTTCCGCCAGTGCCCGATCGCACTGTTCGATATCGTTGGCGTCAGCGACACGGATTACCCGCCAGTTATAGGCTTCAAAACGTTTACCGACATCCTCTGAAAACGCTAGTTCAGTACTGCCTTCGATTGTAATGTTGTTGTCATCATAAAAAACGATAATACTATCGAGCTTCAGGTGTCCAGCCAAGGACGCGGCCTCCGAAGTGGCACCTTCCATCATGCAGCCGTCACCGGAGATTACAAAGAAGCGACTGTCCACCAGACCGGTTTTGTCCAGTCCGGTACGCGCCGCGAAATTTTTGTTGGCAATCGCCATACCGACTGCGGATGCGAAGCCGCTGCCGAGCGGGCCGGTCGTAATTTCAACGCCATCGGTATGACCGAGTTCAGGATGTCCCGGAGTCAGGCTGTCCCATTGACGAAATTGTTTAAGTTCATCCATCGGCAAGCCGTATTCAAAAAGATGCAGCAGCGAATAAACCAGCATTGAACCATGGCCGGCGGAAAGAATAAAGCGGTCCCGCCCAAGCCATTGCGGATTTTTCGGATTATGACGCAGATATTTGCTCCACAATGTAAATGCGAAATCAGCGGTACCCATCGGCATGCCGGGATGCCCTGATTTGGCTTTTTGTACGCCGTCAGCAGATAAAAGACGAATCGTATTGGCGGAAAGTTTACGAAGTTCCAGTTCACTCATCACAGATATTCCCTTATGGTTTTCAGTTTTATTTTAATTGGTTTGCTTATTCGGATGTAATCCGTTATATTTTCAGAATGAAAGCGTTAAGATAGCGACAAAAACAGGAAAATGCAAACGTCCGATGAGTGAAAAATTTATAACTTCGACACTGAATAAAAAGAACCAGGCACAAGACAACTCGTTGCGGCCGGGAGACTTCAAAAGTTTCCCCGGGCAGGATAAAGAAAAGGAAAAACTTCAACTTTATACGGCAGCGGCAAAACAGCGCAACGAAGCGCTCGGCCATCTGCTTTTGAGCGGTCCTCCCGGTCTTGGAAAAACTACCCTTGCCTATATTATTGCCAACGAAATGGGTTCCAACATCAAATCATCAAGCGGACCGGCCATTGAAAAACCCGGCGACCTGGCAGGGTTACTAACCTCTCTTCAGGCCGGAGATATTCTGTTCATCGACGAAATTCACCGGCTCAACAACACCGTTGAAGAATATCTTTACAGTGCGATGGAGGATTACTTTATTGATATCATGCTCGATCAGGGACCGGGAGCACGTTCAGTCAGACTCAATGTCGAACATTTTACCCTGATCGGCGCGACAACCCGGCAGGGCATGCTGACCGCACCGTTGCGGTCACGTTTCGGCATGTCGTGCCGGCTTGAACTTTACAAACCGGAAGACCTGAAAACCATAATCCACCGTTCAGCCGGAATTCTCGGAGTAACCATTGACGACGAAGGAGCCTATGAAATCGCGCGCCGCTGCAGGGGAACTCCGCGTATTGCCAATTCACTGCTGCGCTGGGCGCGCGATTACGCGCAAATCAAAGGCAATCGCCAGATTGATCAGGCAATTGCCAATGCCGCCTTGGCGATGTATGATATCGACAATGACGGACTGGACAGCATGGATAATCGTCTGTTGGAAATCATCGTCAATTTCTATCATGGCGGCCCGGTCGGAGTAAAGACACTGGCTGTGGCGGTAGGAGAAGAAGAACGTACTATTGAGGATGTCTATGAACCCTATTTAATTCAGGAAGGGTTTCTGATGCGGACAGCTCAGGGACGCGTAGCCGCACCGCGCGCCTGGCAGAAATTAGGGTTGAAACCGCCGAGCGGAAAAATGTCGAAAAACGATCACCCTGAATTATTTTAAAATGCATAAGCATATTTCAAGCAGGACATCAGTTTAAACTCTAGGAGTGATTATGAGCGAAGAAAAAATTATACTGGTTTGTGATGATGACGAAATTTTTCGCACTTTTTTGCTGCGAGTACTGAAATCATCCGGACTGAACGCCATAGCCGCCGTCGGCGGCGACGAAGCAATGGAAGTTCTTGACCGTGATGGTCAGTCTATCGCACTCATGCTCGTCGATTTGGTAATGCCGATGCGTTCTGGATGGGAAGTAATTGACTATGCTAAAAAACGGCATGAATTAGCTAAAATACCGGTTATTGCAATTACCGGTCTGGCCCCCGACCCTGAAGCACTGGAAAAAGTCGAAAAGCAATGTGTAGCGCTGGTACACAAAGGCGGCAACTTCGATGTTGATGCGTTGCTGACCAAAATCAAAGCATTGCTCCAGTTATAGTTATAATTGATTCTGAGTTTATTTAAGAAGGAGAACCATACATAATGATTATTCCTGAAATTGAAAATTCAATTTTCATGTTGGTTGACGTACAGGAAAAGCTCTTGCCTGCCATGAATAATGCTGCCGGTTGCCTGGACCGCAACCGCATTTTACTAAAAAGCGCGGCGGAGCTGGGGATTAAGGTCATCGCCAGCGAACAGTACCCGCAAGGACTGGGCGGCACCGTTGAAGAATTGAAAAACCTGTTCTGCCCGGACTGGACGGTAGTTGAGAAAAACACTTTTTCTTGTTTTGGAGCTGAACCTTTTGTCGCAGAACTAAAAAATTCAGCGGCGAGAAATCTATTTATAAGCGGTATTGAATCACATGTCTGTGTTCTTCAAACCGCGCTGGATGCACGCGATGACTATCAGGTTTTTGTGATTTCCGATGCCGTAACGTCACGAAAAGCAGAAGATTATACCACTGCGTTACAGACCATGCGTCAGAACGGGATTCAGGTGATTTCGACTGAATCGATTTTATTTATGCTGATGCGTTCATCCAAACATCAGGCATTCAAAGCCATTTCCAAGCTGATCCGCTGATTATTAGACAAAAAGATAAAACACGGAGTAAACGTGATTGCATATTTAGAAAAACTGGAGAAAATACTTGAGCCATATCCCTGGAGTTATACCATTGTCATCGCTTTTGCCCTGTTGCTCACCGCTTTGCTGGCAAACTGGCTGGTCAAGTTGCTTTTGGTCGACGGAATGCGCAAACTATTGAAAAATCGAGCTTTCGGCGGAAATGAAGAACGCGAAACGCGTTTTCACCTGATTCCACGACTGGCTAATATCGTTCCATTATTGGTTTTATCAGGTGGAGTAAAGTTTATTCCCGGAATGCCGGAAACGCTGTCTGCACTGATCAGCAAAATCTGTAATTCGGGGATTATTATCGTGCTGGCACTGGCCTTTGCGGCCTTGCTGGATCTGATCAACAGCGTTTATCAGCGGCGACCTGACGCAAACAGCAAACCGATCAAAGGCTATCTGCAGGTTCTTAAGATTCTGATTACGGTTGTTGCGGTAATAATGATTATTTCAACCCTGCTTAACCGTAGCCCGATGCTTCTGCTGTCCGGATTAGGCGCCCTCGCTGCGGTACTCATGCTAATTTTTCAGGACACCATCCTGTCACTGGTTGCCAGCGTTCAAATCGGCTCCAATGACATGGTCAGAGTCGGCGACTGGATTGAAATGCCCAGCCAAAACGCCGACGGCTATGTCATCGATATTGCTCTGCACACCATAAAAGTACAGAACTGGGACAAAACCATCACGACACTGCCAATCAGAAAATTGATCACCGACTCATTCAAAAATTGGCGCGGCATGACTGAAGCCGGAGGGCGACGAATTAAGCGTTCAATTTATCTTGACCAGAAAAGCATCCGGTTTCTCAATGAAAACGACATCAGCCACCTGAAAGAATTCGTCCTGCTTGACGATTACCTTGAACAGAAAAAATTAGAGTTGGCTGAATGGAATAAGAACCTAATCGAATCCGGTGCCAAACCGATCAATTGCCGACGGGTTACCAATCTCGGCACTTTTCGCGCTTATATCGGACAGTATCTGCGCAACCATCCCCAAATTCATCAGGATATGATAATCATGGTACGGCAACTTCATCCTGCCGCCAACGGCATCCCTCTGGAAATATACTGCTTCACCAATGATATCCGCTGGGACATCTACGAAGGCATTCAGGCAGATATTTTTGACCATCTGCTGGCCATTATTCCAGAGTTCGGGCTCAGGGTATTTCAGCAGTGCAGCGACTCCTCCGGATTCATTGTTCCGCCCGCAGTTACGCTGGAGAACGCTCCTTTACGCGGCGGCGACTCATGAACCTGAATTCAGCATCAGCCCACGGTTTTTGACTGCAGAGGCAATCATCCTCAGCTTGCCGAATCCGGTTCGCCGATTTTTCCCGTATAAACTGATATCCTCGGCACCAGCCTTTATCACAAGCTGCTGTCGGGTTTTTTTAAGTTCCTCGAAGTAACGTGAATAAAACCAACGCAGCAAATGTTGAGGCATAACCCGATGATAACTTCCGAGTCCATGGTTGAGCATAAAGCGGTTCAACGGTTTAAAGCCTTGAAAATGGTAAAAAATCAACGGTTCTCCATCAACCGTAAGAGTAATGCTATCATGGATCTTCAAGTCATATGCATACCAGTTCCACGGAGCCAGGCCTGCTCCTTTATGCTGAAGCACAATTACATTCCTGAATTTTTGCGGCCAGCAGTCAAGATATTTTTGATCCGCAAATCGCCCTGATTCCAAACGGTCATAGCACCATTCAATACAGCGTTTTCGCCACCAATGAAGACAGTTCAAAGCGTCTTCATCATTTCTGTATAACTGGCATTGAACGTTGTATTTCCCGAACTTTTCACGCCACCGCAATTCATCTGGAAAGCGATGCTCAATAATCAGAACTGATTTCCCATCGAACTCATCATAAACCGGTTGCGGGCTGGAATAAAAATACAAATCGGAGTCCAGATATGCCAGAATATCAATTCCGCTGAATTTATTAAAGATGTAAAGCGGCAAAACCGGACTGAGGGTAAAATAATATTCGACAATGCTACGATTACTTTTGACGGCAGCAAATTCCGGGTCGAATTTTTCAATTTCGTCCAGCCTAATGGGAATAATATCCGGTTCATCCAGTTTGCTGATAATATCATATGCACGCTGGTCCAGGCATGCCACATAAAGAGTAAAATCAATACCAGTAATTTTCAGAGAACGGTACAGTGTTATCCCTTGCAGCACATAAATACTGTCAAAATAAGTTGTGAAATGATATTTCATGAATAAAATTTCTTTATGGCCCCCCCTACCAGACGAACCGCAGATTCATCAAGTTCGGGAAAAATCGGCAGACTCAGCAATTTTCCATTTACTTCTTCAGTTACTGGCAATTCTGCCGCATATTGAAGATACGCCGGCTGCTTATGGATTGGGATCGGATAATGGACTGCAGTTCCAATATTTTCCGCATTGAGAAATTTACGAAGTCTATCTCTATTCTCGGCTAATATCACATACTGGTGATAAACATGATTGGACCCTGAGTATTTTTTCGGAAGTTTTATCGAGGAAAGTGAAGACAATTCACTGTCATATATTTGGGCAAGCCGTATCCTTTTATGATTGTCTTCGTCCAGATAACGCAGTTTAACACGCAGTATTGCTGCTTGAATTTCATCAAGGCGACTGTTAATTCCAGCACAACTACTGATGTAACGCTGTTCCCAGCCGTATTGACGGATGGCGCGCATCTTCTCCGCCAGCTCCAGAGAACCGGTAATCACCGCACCGCCGTCGCCAAGTGCTCCCAGATTTTTTGTCGGATAGAAACTGAAACCGGCGGCAATTCCAAATGTACCGACTTTTTTTTCATCCACCGCCGCGCCATGCGCCTGGGCGCAGTCTTCAATTAAAATCTTACCATATTTTTCAGTAATAATGCTGATTTCATTAATTGTCGCCGGATGCCCGAAAAGATGGACTGCGATTACCGCTTTTATCTTTTTATTATTCTGCACAAGTAATTTTTCAAGTGCAACCGGACACATCGTGAATGTTTCCGGATCAATATCAACAAAAACGGGCAGAGCCCCTGCCCGTTCGATCGCGGCAACTGTTGCCACTGCGGTATTGGCCACCGTAATGACCAGTTCGCCTTCTCCTATGCCGCAAGCACGTAAAATGAGTTCCAGCGCATCAGTGCCGCTGCCACAGCTGATGCAATGACAA
Organism: Lentisphaerota bacterium; assembly: GCA_012519765.1. GTDB lineage: Bacteria > Verrucomicrobiota > Lentisphaeria > Victivallales > Victivallaceae > UBA7640. The sequence goes on along the minus strand of JAAYPP010000162.1, from coordinate 981 downwards.
ACATTGTTCCAGGCGGCGAATTCCTGTTCAAAAGAATCAACCTCATTGCCAAGGATGTACCATCCGCTATTTAAAACCTGCGCGATCGCGCGGTCAATCTCTTCTTTGCGAGCCTGATACCCGGAAACTGGACTGCATTGAGGAATTATCATTTCATAGCTCCGGCAAACTTCATGAATTCATCGTAATCGCGTATGTAGTCAGCTTCATCGTAGTAGTCGCTGGCTACCACCAGCAATATGCAACCGCTGGAAAAACTGTGCATTGTATGCCAAAGTCCAGGCCCGAGCAGAACCCCGACATTATCCCGCCACATCAGCACATCCTGCGTGTTTGTGCCGTCATCAAAACTTAACACAAAACTGCCATTGATGCAGAAAATCACCTGCTTCAACGTTTTATGCGCATGCTTACCGCGCACGCTATGGCAATTTTCAAGATGATTAATATAGTAAACACGCTTGATTTCAAAAGGAATATCTCGATTCCCTTCCATAATGCTCAGCACACCATCACGTTCGTCAACTACTCGCGGCAACTCAATATAACCGCTGTTTTTCACTATGATTTTTTTCATGTTAATAATTCTTCCTTACTTGACTGTTTTTGAGCTACAACAATATTATCCAAATATAAATCATTATTTGAAGGGAAAAAAATCGAAAGACAAATGCCTGATAGATTGATGATACTCGTTAAAATAGAGATAACAATAAAGTTTAAATATTTACTATGCAAATTTACTTTCTTAAAGAAATAGGCATTTAAAAGTTGAAAGAAAAATCTGAAATTATTTAGACTTTTAATTTGATGTAAAATTTTGAAATTATGTTTTTCTAATAAAAATTTTAGCCCAAAAGAAGAGTATCGGGCGTAATCATAAGGCTGTTCATGTTCATCCCAGACAAAGGGGACTGTTAATAATAATTTACCGTTTGGTTTAAGTACACGTCTAATTTCATCAAGAAATTCATCTGGATT
>JAAYPP010000161.1 GCA_012519765.1 Lentisphaerota bacterium | reverse complement strand
CTTCGCATGACATTCCCTGCTCAAAACAGCGTATCTGCAAAGACGGGGGTTCTGAAATCCTCTCCCGTCACGCTCACTCACCGGCAAAAATACGGCTTTTTCTGAAAAATACGGGATAAATGTGAACCGTTTTCACGGATTCATAAAATGGATATTAGAAAAAACGATAAATCTGCAGGTCATGATGACATTTTGGAAATGCTCCGTCCTCACGACGGAACGCTCTGGATGTATTTTATTTCCAAACCCCGATGCGAAAAACGGCTATATGAGGCACTGAAGGCACAAAACATTCCATGTTACCTGCCGATGATTACGAAAACCACTCATTACTCCCAGCGGATTTACACGCGCGAAGTAGCGATGTTTCCCAATTATGTTTTTGCTTCAACCTGTTCGATGGGCTTCGATATTGCCAAGCTTAATTCATCATTATTGAAAGTATGTTTTCTACCGGAATCACTTGCCGCAGAACTGCTGGCCGATCTGCAAATCGTCCGAAAATATGAACTTTTAGCCAGAACTCATAAAGTTGATATTTCTCCTGAAATCGTGGAAGGATCTTCCGTCATGATCAAAAAAGGCAATTTCAAAGGGGACTACGCCATCGTTGAAAACGCAAAAACAGCAAGCTGATTATCGTCAATTTACACTCGGTAGAAATGTCGCTTCATGTTGAAGTCCCGATAGACTGGGTTGAATCCTTTTAACCGCTTCCGGTAACCGCCATTAGCTTATAACAATGTCGCTGTTTCCCATATCGATTCAATGAATCCGGTAACTCTTTGCACGATTGATTATAACAGTTTATAATGGTGCAGGGTACGGTACTTTTAACAAACGAATCTCATCAAGGTACAATTCCTCAGCATTTGATTCGATTAATAGAAAAGCCCGTCGGTATTGTTCTCCGGTCTGGCATACCCAATTCCAACGAGCAACCCGGATTTCGTTATCATACATACAGATGAAATCACCCAATTTTATTGATTTATATTCTTTATCCGTATAAAGCAACAAAAATATGCACCAACCATCTCCCCTTTTTCCTCGAAATAAGGCACTACCTTCTAACCGCTCCGGCAACGGCAACGGCAGTTCTTCGCTCTGCAAACCATTTTTGTTAGGCCCGGCGAAATAAAGGGTATTTCTACCCGATATTGGTTTCTTCTGTGATATCTCCAATTTGATCAGGGGAATTGAAGAAGGTCTCCAACCCCAATTGAGATTGGGCTTCCATTTTGGGGAGAATCGAAAATCCAGCGGCAACTGTCCGCCTATGGTCTTCAATTTAGCCCAAACACCGTTATCCCGATTGGATTGTCGTGGTCGGTGATGTCAACGCGACCTGCGCGTGTTCCATTGTGGCAAAAAAAGAACATGTGAAACTGGCTCACATCGAAGCCGGGCTGCGTTCCGGAGATATTGATATGCCGGAAGAGGTCAACCGGCTGGTGACCGACCGGCTCGCCGATTTGCTGTTCACTCCAGATAGGATTTCCAACGACAACCTGAAGTCAGAAGGCGTGCCGGAAGAGAAAATCGCTTTCGTCGGCAACATAATGATCGATACTTTAGAAGCTCAGCGCGGAAAGGCGGCGTCCCGTGCTGTCGCTGAAATCGTTTCGCGGGAGTTGCTCCTGCCGGACGCCGGTATACCCGAATTGCCTGAAAACGGCTTCGCTGTCATGACTATGCACCGTCCCAGCAACGTGGACCGCATTGAGACGTTACAACCGCTGATAGACTTTCTGGTTGACGAAGTTTCCGCAGAGCTGCCCTTGCTGTGGCCGATTCATCCGCGCGCCCGCAAGCAGCTGGAACTCTTCGGGCTGTGGGAAAAGGTGGCGAACCGGGTTGTGTTGCTTAATCCGCTTGGCTATCATGACATGCTCCGGCTGAACATGGGCGCGAAGATCATGCTGACCGATTCAGGTGGACTGCAAGAGGAGTGCTGTGTGCTAGGGACTCCCTGCCTGACATTACGCTGGAATACAGAGCGGCCGGTAACGCTTCGGGAAAACGGCGGAGCCTCCATGCTTGTCGGCAACGATGTGAAAAAAATCCGCGCCGCCTACCGTGAAATTTCTTCATCTTCCAGAATACCACAGCGTCCAGAACTTTGGGATGGGCATGCCGCTGAACGTATTGTCGAAAAAATCGTTAGTGCTAACGTTACGGGCGTATTTCGGAGCGGGGCGCAAAAAATTTAATCAACCGGCGAAATCCTGTTGCCGGGCGTTTTTCCGGCAATACTTTCAGGGGCGGCTGATTTTTCAGCAGGCGGCATGGGTTTTCATCCATCAAAGTATCAATACAGTTAGGACCGCCGTAACCTGACAGGAGTTGCCGGCATTCACGCAGATGAAACATCTTATTCCCGCCATGAGCATCGGACGCGATATAATGGCACAAGCCGTGTTTGAACATCCGCATCGCCATATTGAGCGGTTGTCGGCCCCATTCTCCCAGGAAACTGTCCGCGCTGAGCTGAAAATAAGCTCCGGCGTGATGCAATTTTTCAATGTCGCTTAAGTCGCGGAAAGAACGCTCAGGATGCGCGACAATTATCTGAAAACCGCGACGCGCTAAAGCGAAAAAAATTCCGTTGACTGCCTCAAGTGGCGGTGCCCGGTGAAAGTCGATCAGCAAAAAAGAACTGTTGCCAAGAGTTTTTAATGCTGTGGTGCGGCTCAAATGTTGGTAACTGTATTCCATTCCTTCCAGCAAAGTAATATTCCATGACGCGGCACTTTGTTGCAGTTGCGGTATGATCTCCGATCTCGGTTGCTCCGGGTTGCCGGAACTGTGCGGCGTACAAATAATGGTATCAATAGCATCTGCTGCGGCTGCGGCAAGCATTTTTTCCGCCATCGCCAGATCTTTGGCCCCGTCGTCAACTCCGGGAATAATGTGACAGTGAATATCAATCATCAGCTTTTCTGATCCGGTTCTCCTTGTCCGTAGCCGTATCCGTAGCCATAACCGTAGCCGTAGCCGTAGCCGTAACCTTCCGGGGAAAAATGATTGAGCACCACCCCGAGAATATTGGTATTGATTTTGTTAAGTTGTTCTACCGCGGAACGGACTAAATTAACCGGAGTGCGTTTACTGTCGGCGACAATAATGGTACCGTCTGCGAGTTTGCTGAGCATCAGACCGTCGGCCATATTTTGCAGCGGCGGCGCATCGAGAATAATATAATCATATTGCGTCTTTAACTCTTCGAGAATGTTTGAATTCTGAAAAATTTCCAGCATCCGGGGCGGATTAGGCGGAATCGGACCGCTGTTGATTATCGACAAAGTTGTATCCAAAACGTTTTTATGAATAATCCCGGACAACGCGGTTTCGCCGAGCAGATGATTGACCAATCCGGGGAATCGGGGAATATCAAAATAATCGAACTCAATTTTACGCAAATCGCAGTCGATCATCAGTACTTTTTTGCCGCTTCCAGCCAGGGTCAAACCAAGATTGACGCTGACAAAGGTTTTTCCCTCTTTGGCGGTAGCGCTGGTCAGCAGCAGAATCTGCGCGCTGTTTTTCTGTACCAGCGAATAAAACAGATTAGTTTGCAGTAATAAAAAATCTTCAACGGCATAATTGAAGCGATACTGCTGATTCTGGTCGGGCAAACAAGCCAGTTTTTCGTTGCCATCGCCGCTAATCTCACTGATTTTGCCGATAGTCGGCAATTTCAGTTCAGACGTCACCACGCTTGAATCATGTAGCGTGTGATGGAAAAAAGCATAAGCCAGAAAGATCAGAAACATGGCACCGCCGCCAATAACGAACGCTATTATCGTTGTCACTTTGGTTTTGGGACTGACGATGCCGATAATTTTCGCTTTATCCACTACCTGTACCCGTTTGATATTCATCAGCTCGTTTACCGAGTCGATAAAAACCTCCGCGATAACCGCCGCCGCCAACTCCGCTTTGACCGAAGACTTGGAGTAAACCGCCACTCTCATGAAACGGGTCTGTCGCGGCAGCATAGCAACAAAAGTAAAATCTACATTTTTATCGGCCGGCAACTTTTGTTCCAGAATACTGGTCACCTTATCCAGAACATAGCGGCTGTTGATTAACTCCTTATAGTCGTTGACCAGTTGCGTGCCCAGATTTATGTCATGGATAGATATTCCATAATTGGCATCGTTCGCCGGGCTTTCAGCGACCGGGCGTGGATTGCTACCTTGGAGAAATGCCGGCTTCTTGTTTTTTTCATCCCAGGCGAAAAGGGATATTTCAGCTTTGTAAACCGGGGAAATCAAAAATACGCAGATCAGATATGTACTGATCGCGCTGACCGCCGCGGTCAGAGAAATCCAATGCCAATGTTTCTTGAATATCCGCCAGATAAAAATAATGTCGATATCTTCTATTTTTTTCAATCTTTACCTATCCCATGATCATATTCGCAATCAAAAATTTAATCTTTTAATTGGTGATAATGTTTCTTAATATACTCCGGAAAAACCTTAAAACAGGAATCATTGCAGCGTTTGTTAGAAAAATTTATCCGTTGAGATGCTGCCCGCAGTCAACAGCCAGAATCTGTCCGGTCACTGACGAACAGGAAAGCAAGAAAACCAATGCGGCAGTCAGATCAGACATCGCGACCGGACGCCTGAGCGGAACATCTTGCAAGGTTTTCGCCATTCCGCAGTGTTCCAATCCCGCCGGCGCCAGAACCGGTCCCGGTGCAATAGCATTGACTCTGAGTTGTTCCGACGCATAATGACGGGCTGAAGCCAGTGTAACGTCGCGCAAACTTTTTTTGGCCAGGCTGTAGCCGCCCTGACTGTCGGAAAAACGAAATACTTCCTGATCCAGAATATTGACAACCGAGCCGGGTTCACAGTTCAGCTGACGGCGGAACAATTTCATCATTTCCAACGGGGCAATCAGATTGATTTCCAGTTGCCGGCGCATTTCAGCCTCTGATTCATCCAGCAGCGGTTTGACTTGATAGCAGGAAGCATTGTTGACCAGCGCATTGACCGTGCCGACCGTTTCGAAAATACGTTCGCGATCCGCCGCGACAGTCAGATCTCCCTGTACGGTCACGGCATTTAATTCCGCGCCAAGTTCAGCGGCCGCCGCTGCCGACGAACGGTAATGGATCACCACGTCTGCCCCGGCTGACTTCAGCGCCCGGCAAAATTCGCGGCCTACGCGCACCGCGCCGCCGGTAACCAGTACCCGCAATCCGGTCAGTTGACCGGTTTCAAAACATCCTGCTGCTGCGTTACGTGGTTGGTCATGGTTGTTCATCGTTCACCTCTGATACCGGTGCCGGTTCGGGCTCCGGCTTTTGTTCGGGTTCGGGAGTCGGTTTAGCTTCCGCAGCCACGGCAGCTGCCGTGGTCGCGGATTCAATGGCTTTAATCACTGCCGTCATGTTGTCCCGCGAAGCTTTCTGAGCCGCGGCGGTAGCCGATTCTGCGGCCAGCTTCGCGACGGCTTGGGTTTGCCGCGCCAGTTCCTGATCTTTGAGTTTGGCAAACTCCTCAATTTTCTTCAGCAACTCGAGTTGGCGTCCGGCAAACTCTTCCCGTAACCGCGCCATTTCAGCTTGCTGCCGTTCGGCGCTGCTTCCGGACTCCCGTTTCAGGTCAGCTTCGAAATTTTCCTGCATCGACTTCAGTTCACGTTCGAGCAGGTCAATATTTTTTTGATAATCCCGGCTGTTTTTGTCCAACATGACCGACATATCGCGTAGCACTTTGTCCTGTTCGGCAATTTTTATCTCCCGGTTTTCCAGTTCCCTGGTCAGCGCGGCGGTGTCGCTGCGCAACACTTTTAGTTGTTCGCCGCTGAGCATCAACTCCTGCTGCTGATGGCGCATCCGCTCGCCAAGCTGTACTGCAAACCACAATAAGGCGCCGCCAAACAAAACCATCAGCACTGTCAATATCAGTTGCCAGCGCAACGAACGCACCGCCGCGCGCCGGGCATCCCGGAGATTCTGCTGTACGGAATTGGTCAGCATCGTGAGCTCCCCGTTGATCAGACGTGCCAGTTCTTCAGGATAATGTTGCTGTTTCGGGGACGACAGCGCGGTTACGGTTTCAGTCGGTGCCGGTTCTTGCTGTTCAGAAGTATCATCTACCTCAGCCTGAAATGGATGCTTGTGCGACAGTTCCCGTTCAATATCGGCAATCGAATGGCCATAGTCACGCAATGCGGCAATTTCGCGGATTACCGCCAGCGCATTTTCGGTATATACTTTGCGCTTGCCGCGAAATTCCATTTCCAGATATTGGGGGAAACGATTCAGCCATTCGTTGATGGTAGTTCTGGGGATTTCAATCTCTTCGGCAATTTGCGCCACATTATAAACTTTCTTATCACTCATAACAATTTCCTGATTTGCTCAATGTCGGCGGCGATCTGCGCTTTAAGTTCGGCGGAACCGGCAAAAGTGCGTTCCTCACGCAGATAACTTAAAAATTCCAATTCAATCTGCCGCTCATAAAGATCACCATAATAGTCGAGGACATGAACTTCAACCCGAACTTCGGAACCGGAACGATGATAAGTCGGACACAATCCGATATTGACCGCCGCCGGATGCCGCATTCCGTCAAATATCGCGACCGCTCCGTAAACTCCGTCCGGCGGCAATATCCCGTATCGAATTTCAAGATTCGCCGTCGGATGACTCAACTCTCGTGATGCCACTTTGAAACCATGCCGGACCGTTCCCAACAGCGAATAACCGCGCCCCAGCATAGCGGCGGCATCCACGAGACGGCCACCGGCCACGGCACGCCGGATCGCGGTACTGCTGACCGTCTGACCGTCGATTTCGAGTTCGTCAACCGCTTCGACCCGCCAGTTTCTAAGCTTGCCGATCTGTTTCAAGGTTTCCAGATTGCCGGAGCCGCCGCGGCCGAAACGCCATTGAGTTCCGATGGCGATGCCCGCGACCGCAACACTGCTTGAACAGAGGCATTTTTTAATGAATTCATCCGGAGCAAGTTCGGCAAATTCATGGGTAAACGGAATCGTGATCACGGCTTTCATGCCGGCTTCACGCAATTTTTGGTTCTTCTGTTCCGGCGACATCAACAACGGCGGAGCATTGCCCGGGGACAGAATCGCGCGCGGATGCGGGAAGAAGGTCAGCGCACAGGGTACCGCATCCAGTTCCCGGCTGATAGCCAGCAGGCTTTCGAGCAGCCGCTGGTGTCCGCGATGAACTCCGTCAAAAAAACCTATGCCCAGACAAACTCTGCTGATGCCAAATCCGGCCAGAGAACTGACTGTCATAACCTCAATGTTATTTTCCGTATCCATTTTAAATTCCATAAATCAGTTGAAACCAATGAAAAGAAAATTATATTTAATAACAGTATTTTCAACCATAAAACTGCTTTATTATTTACCTAAAACAGATTTACCGGAGAAGCAACCAATGAAAAGTGTTTTGTATCCAGGAAGTTTTGATCCGCCGACCAATGGCCATCTCGACTTGGTACAACGTGCATCAAATCTGTTTGACCGGGTAATCGTGGCGATTGGTACGAATATCGAAAAACATCCGATGTTTTCCCCGGAAGAGCGCGTTGAGCTGATGTGTGAATGTTGCCGTGATATCGGTAATGTCGAGGTGGTTTCATTTGACGGTCTGACTGTGAACGCACTGGAACGTTACCGCGGCAACGCCATCCTGCGCGGACTGCGTGCATTCTCCGACTTTGAATATGAACTTCAAATGGCATTGATGAACCGCAGCCTGAAAGACGGCTGTGAAACTATCTTTATGATGCCGACGGCCAATAATTCGTTTGTCAGTTCCAGCATGGTCAAAATCGCCGCCTATCATAGAGGCGACTTTTCGCAGCATGTGCCGTCTGCGGTGGCCACGGCTATGCACAAAAAAATTATGGAGAACTCACGATGAACCGGATTTTTAAAATTTCGCTGGCGCAACTGGAACGCGAACGCAAGCTCAGTCTGACCGGAACCGTTCCCGCGGAATTTCTGGGAGTACCGGATACCGAAATGTTGAAATTCAACCATCCGGTTGAGTATGATCTCGAATTATCTGTCGCCGCCGGCGGTGTGGTACTGAAAGGTAGCGTTACCACCGCGGTTCAGTGCTTTTGCGGCCGCTGTCTCGGCGAATTTACTGCCACCATGAAGGCAACAATTTGTCATTTTTATGAAAAAAGTGATGCCGCCGAACTGGATATCGCCACCGATATCCGTGAAGATATTTTGCTTGAAACTCCGATGAACCCGATCTGTGGCAAGGACTGTAAAGGGCTGTGTCTGCAATGCGGAAAGAATCTGAACCTCGAAGCCTGCAGTTGCGACAATATGACCGGGGGTCATCCGGTTTGGGATGAGCTGGATAAACTGAAAAAGAAAAAATAACAACAGGAGTTTTTTATGCCGACTTACGAATATCAATGCAAGGCCTGCGGCCATCAGATGGAAGCTTTTCAAAGTATAAAAGCTGAACCGCTTAAAGACTGTCCTCAATGCCATAAACCTGAATTGAAAAGAAAAATCAGTTCCGGCGCCGGCATTATTTTTAAAGGCAGCGGCTTTTACCAGACTGACTACCGTTCATCAAACTATAATGCAGCCAAAGCCAAAGATAAACCGGCAGAAGCAGCAGCTCCGGCGGCCAAAGAAACCGCGAAACCGGCCAAAACAGCAGCAGCGGAATAATTAAACTATGGCAGAACTGATTTGCGAAAAATGCGGCGAAATTAACCATAACGGGACGACATTTTGCCGGAAGTGCGGCGGCAAGCTGTATTTCAAGGAAACTAAGCGGGTCACCAAATTACACAAAGCCGGGAAAAGGATACTGCGAAAGATTTTTATAATTTCGACGGTACTGCTGCTCATCACCGGCATTGCCGCTGTTTCCATAATTACTTATTTAATCTTCAGCACATCCGGATTTGCCGAAATCAAACCTGAAGGCAATGAAATTGTGACCGCGCAGGAAGTCAACGAGTATATCCACAGCGAAAGCCGGCTTTCGCTATTGATGACTGAAGGCAGTCTGAGCTTTTTATGTAACCAAATGCTGAAAAAAAGCATTGCCGACGACAAAGAGGCGCTGGCGGCCAATCGCCGGATCGAAGTACGCTCTGATCAGAAAAAACAGCTGGTCAGCGTTGTCCTCTACGATATAGTTCAGAAAGAATTGCATATCCGCTGCGAAATAGGCTGGAAAATCGGTCCGGAGAAGCCGGAACTAAAATATATCCGGCTGGGAAAACTGTTTCTGCCGGGCCTTCTCCATTCGCCCATGCTCAGTTTTTTTGAGAGCAGGGTGTTGGTTTCTCCCGAAAACAAGTTGCTGGTCCGCAGAATTGAAAAAATAGTTCCTGCCGCCAACGACACGTTGCGGATTTATCTCAATGACCCGCGAAAATTGGATTGAAATGCTTTATCATAATGTCAATATCGAATGCATCGCTTACGAAACACCGCCGGAAACAGTAACTTCCGCAGCTATCGAAGAGCGTCTCGAACCGGTCTATCGACGACTTAAATTGCCGGAAGGACGATTGGAACTCATGAGCGGCATCCGCGAACGCCGGCTCTGGGCGCCCGGAACGATGCCCAGTGATGCCGCCGCGTTGGCCGGAGCTAAAGCTTTAGCGCAAAGCGGCACTGCCGCCTCCGAAATCGGTGCCTTGATCAATTGTTCCGTATGCCGCGATTGTCTCGAACCGGCCACGGCGACCATCGTTCATGCCGCTCTCAACTTGCCTCCTGAAGCCGCCGCGTTCGATCTTTCCAACGCCTGCCTGGGGGTTCTGACCGGCATCGTTACCGGGGCCAACATGATTGAACTCGGACAGGCCGGAAAAGTGTTGCTGGTTGCCGGCGAAAACAGCCGTTCACTGCTTGAATCAACGATTCAGGCCATGCTCAACAACCACAATCTGACCCGACAGTCCATCAAGCCGTATTTTGCCTCATTGACCATCGGTTCCGGCGCAGTCGCAGTTATTCTGTCACATCGTTCGCTGAGCCGTTCCGGGCATCGTCTGCACGGCGGGGCTTCACTGTCCGCGACACAATTCAATCATCTCTGCCGGGGCAATGCCGACAAAGGCATGGTGGACCTTCGTCAGGACACCCTGATGAACACTGATTCTGAAGAGCTGTTGATTCGCGGCGTGGAAACGGCGGGCGCGACCTGGAAGGTTTTCGAATGCGAAACCGGCTGGAGCGACGCGGATATCAATTGTTTCTGCACTCATCAAGTCGGTTCCGCACATCGCAAATTATTGTTCGAAACTTTAAAAATTGATCAAAGTCACGATTTTCCGACCCTGGAAAACTGGGGTAACACCGGTTCGGTATCTTGTCCGTTGACAGTAGCTCTGGCTGCCGAAAATGGCGCGTTGAAATCCGGTATGCGCCTGGCCATGCTCGGTATCGGAAGCGGCATCAACAGTACAATGCTGGGAGTCGAATGGTAAAAAACATTGAAAAACTGAGTGTGGAAGAACAGCTGGAGCCAATCCGCGAAATTTATCCCTTCAAATCTCATTGTATTGAGCTGCAGGGACACCACTATCATTATGTGGACGAAGGTTCAGGCGAGCACGCCATTGTGATGGTTCACGGCAATCCCACCTGGTCATTTATGTTTCGCGACCTGATCAAGGAATTCAGCACCCGCTTCCGGGTCATCGCGGTCGATCATCTGGGTTGCGGCATGTCCGACAAGACACAAAAACACAGTTATCGGCTCGAAGACCATGTCGATAATCTCGAATCACTGCTGTTGCACCTGAAACTGGAAAGTATTACATTGATGGTGCACGACTGGGGCGGTGCCATCGGCATGGGCTTCGCGATTCGTCATACCCGTCGCGTCAAGCGTTTTGTCATCATGAATTCGGCAGCGTTCACTTTTAAGTTTATGCCCTGGCGAATCGGGTTGTGCCGAATCCCGCAAATATCCGATTATCTGATCAGACGCCTTAATATCTTCGTCAACGCAGCTCAATTCATGACGACCGTCAAACCTATGGCGCCATTGGTAAAACTGGGATACCGCCTTCCTTACGGCAACTATGAAGACCGCATCGCCATACTGCGGTTTGTTCAGGATATTCCCACCGGTCCGGAATCGCCATCTTTCGAATCACTGCTGGAGATTGAGCACGGGCTGTGGAACTTTCGCGGCATGCCGATTGCCATTGTTTGGGGCATGCGTGACTGGTGCTTTAATTCGCGCTTTTTGAATGAATGGCGCGAACGCTTTCCGGCGGCATCCGTGCTCGAACTGCCGGATGCTGGTCATTTTCTGATTGAAGATGCCGGTACCGAAATCAAAGACCATCTGAACAAATTCTTCGACAACACCGCTCACCGGATCTGATTCTGAAATAACAGTCGGTTCAATATGGCGTTTAATGGTGACGCTTAAATTCGCGCGCGCATTATGCGCGCGCGAATTTTGAAACCTTATTCTTTGCGCCTGAGCAGTGTCAACGGATAATGGTGGGCATCGTCGGTCGAATCGAGTTTTTCCAGTTTATCAATACCGTCTAGTTTTAGCATCTTTTTATGGTAATAATCCGAATCAGCGAT
>JAAYPP010000160.1 GCA_012519765.1 Lentisphaerota bacterium | reverse complement strand
TTCCGGACGATCCTCGCCACCGAGGTTCATCTTTTCGCGAAGCCCCAGGATGGTTAATTTGGCGATAGTAATTGCATTACCAATATTATGAATGATACCGGTTGATACTTGCGCCATTCCTTCCTCACGCGCCTCTTGTAGCCGCAGTTCATATTCCTGACGAAAACGCGCGGATTTAATTACTTCCAGTTCCAGTGAAATCATTTCGGCCAGGCGAATTAAAAAATATCCGTCTGAATTGATAAAACCGGATGACTTGCCGGCCATTACGATACATCCGTAAATACTGTTGCGGTGTCTGATCGGAACCACGATTGAATGTGGGGCGGTAACGGAGAACGACGGTGGAAACCATGGTGGAGACTGTTTGTCAAATAATATAAATCCCTTATTTTCACAAGCCTTTTCCAATGCTGAAGCAGTCAGCTTGGTCTTTTGACCGCGAATAAAATCACTGTGCTTGGCATCGTCTGCCGACAACTCTTTGCCCAATTCTTGCGGGACATCATGTATAGGAGGAAGTGAGCCCGATACGACACAACCATATAAATGCCCGTCTTCACCGCACAAAAGAATGGCTCCGCCTTGTACGCGCATGGTACGAACCGCAAATTTGATGAATGTCGGAAAAAAAGTCTTTTCTCGTTCCGGGCTGGCGATAATTTCACGAGTTATGCGAAGCATTTCAGTGGTTGCTCCGCGTTCCTTGGCAACACCCTTCAAAAGACCGCGTTCAATGCGATCAAGGATAACAATTCTTGAATAAAGCAACACCACTATTATCAGCAGAAAGACAATTATTGCCGAAAGAATAAAAATTGTGCTCATAGATGTGCCCTCAATGCTAAGTTCAGCAGACAAGTTAGCATCTGAAAATAAAAAATCAATAACTTTTGTGGTTTGAAAGTCTTTTAAGCTGAGAAAAGAAATCCAATGTTTTCAGTTTTACATGTTGCTAAAGGGTGCTAATAAAAATGTAAAATAACATTCAGTGATTATTCAAAAAACGGAAGAAATAATTAAATTGAATATCATAATTTTTTAGAACTGCAACTATTATTTCAGGTTTAAATATTTGAGATTTAAACAAAGATACGGTCGAAAAAATCCAGCAACTGCTGTTGACAATGCCGAATAGTCAAATTTTCTGATGAAATTTTGATGTTTTCTGAGATTTTGCTGCGATAAGAATCATCATAAAGTTTTTTAATCGCTTCAACCCATTGTTCTGGAGTATTTGGTGTAAATCCGTTGACGCCGTCGCGAATTATTATGCTATTTTCACCAACCGGACTGGCGATTGGCGGTATGCCTGCGGCAAAATACTGAATGATTTTGAATGATGATTTTCCCATTGAAAATTGATCGTCGGTCAACGGCATAATTCCTACATGGCTACAACACAATAATCCGGACTCTACTTCAGGCGACCAGTCAACACAACGCATATTTACGCCTTGAATCGGCTTCAACGCCGCAGAGGCGATAACCAGTAACTCAAAGTCAACAGCTGCATTCATGGCTCGTAAAGTATCCGCAAACGCTTCAAGATAGCGATATGTAACCGGAGTGCCGATCCATGCAACGGTGAACTTCTCAAATTTCGGCAATTTATAGTTATAGGACGCGGCATCGGGAACGGTGCGTATTTTTATGACATTGTTGTTTAGCGTTGAAACTTTGTTGAATAAATAATCATTGGCAGCGATCACCCCGGCGGCATTGCGCACTATTTTGTCTAATTTATTGCGTAAAAATGGGATGTTGACGTATTTTTCCCAAACATTATCATCAAAATTGACGATATAACGGCAACGAGATAAAAAAGCGGCATCGACGAAATACGGCAGGAAAGGCAATAATTCATATTCGATAACCACGTTTTTTCGAATCTTGATCAAATCTTTAAGGCGCCTAAACCATGCTGCCGGCAACGCACACGGGCATGTTTTGCCCTTATATAATGCTTGCAAATATTCATTACTGTAAAAATAGTGATATTCTGGAGCATATCCGCCTTTGCGCAGATAGCGCTCATAAATAAAGTAGCGGAGACGGCTGGAGGCCCCAAGCCGATCATAACGGGTAAATATGCTTAATGGCTTCATAATCCTAAAAAACAGGTGAAATTTTTATATTACTGTATCTTCTTCATTATTAAGTGTTTCTCGATATTTTTAATTTTACATGGTACTGAAACCACGTCAGCGTTCCTTTTTCACTGCACAGTGGCAACACTGCTTCGCTCATGATAGGAACACTGCCGGAATCCAATGATCCGACGGTTTTTTCAGGATAATATGCGATCAGTTTTTGTTGAAATAGCACATTACTACGTATTTTATCAATATCAAAAACAACCTGAAAAAAAGTAGCCCAATGATGCAACTGCTTTTTTTCAGGATCAACGTCTATGCGCGCGACTGAAGAACGTTTCCCAATCGCACACAGAATATGGATTAGAAATTGACCAGGGTTTTTATTTCCACCGGCAATCCGGTTTTCATTGATTTATTCGCGGCAATCCCGATAAGGATTGATTTTGCGCCATCTTCGCAACCAGCAGCATGTCCCAACGGATCGACCTTCGCGCCACGGAACAAATGATCTAAGAGGCGTTTATCACCGCCGCCATGTCCGCCTGCGGCTTTTTCGTAATCAATGACTTGAGGTTTGCCCCAGTGCGGCTGAAAAATTATTTCCGGCACCATTGTTTCTTTGTCGCAATCCAATTCATGCATCCCAGGCTGATTGAAATCGGCATAACCTCCGCTTACATAAGGTGTTTCAACCACATTGAATTCAAGTCGGCCCTTGGTTCCGTTGAAACATACCCGATATCCTTCCCATGGCGAGTGAGCATTCAATGAATATGTCATAATGGCTTTATTGCGATAGCGCACCATTACGCCCATATTGTCCTCAATCGATATCCCGTCGCCAAAAACGCTCTGATCGCGGAAATAATGGTCTTCCTTTTCAGCCTTGTCAAAATAAAGTCCTTTGAGCCTTTTGTCTTTAGCGGTTACATGCAGTGCAAATGGATCTTTGGCGGCAATCTTGCTTCCTTTGGCACGGTAATAGAATTCGCGTACCCCGCGTTTTTCAGCATTTTCCTTGCCGTAGAAAAACAGATCGCCCATCGCAAAAACCGTTTCCGGAAAAGAGCCCGTCCACCAGTTTACAAGGTCGAAATGGTGAGTCGCTTTATGAACCATCAGACCGCCACTGTTGTTCTTATTGCGGTGCCAGCGCCGAAAATAATCCGCGCCGTGAACCGTTGACAACAGCCACTCAAAATGGATACTGGTAAGATCGCCGAGCACTCCGCTGTTGATAACTTCTTTAATTTTGGTGTTGCGCGGTGAATAGCGGTAATTGAAAGTAACAGTAACGTTCTTTCCGGTGCGTTTGCTGGTGTCAATAATTTGCTGACATTTCTCCGCGTCAACGGTAAGCGGTTTTTCAGTAATCACATCGCATCCCAACTCCATAGCCTTGCAGATGTAGGTATGATGGGTCCGGTCCATGGTGGTCACAATCACCTTGTCCGGCTTAATTTTGTTGATCATCCGTTCAAATTCATCAGCCATAAAGGTGGGCAATGCTTTTTTCTTGTAT
>JAAYPP010000159.1 GCA_012519765.1 Lentisphaerota bacterium | reverse complement strand
TGCCGCAATGGCCGCAATGGCATGCAAATTGCAGACGCAATATTATTCTTGATGTACCAATTTCATTTGAACAGAATTGTGCTGCTGAAGATTGTGATTTTTTCGCCGCACTCTTGCCGGAAAAAGACGGTGCCAACGGTGATAAAAATGACTGATGCCGAACGAAAAATCATGAACAAGGCGTTTCGGTTGCTGAAAATTCGCCCGCATACACGGCAAGAATTAATTAGAAAACTGACAGCGCGCGGATACAGCTATCGGGAAGCTGCAGCTGCCGTGGCTGAATGTGAACGGCTCGGTTTTGTGAATGATGAATTATTTGCTGAAGATTATCTCCGCGAGTTGGCGGGGCGAGGTCAGGGCGAACACATGATCAGAATGAAGATGTGGAGAAAGGGATTGCCGGAACAACTGATTGAAGAAAAACTTTCGGAGTTCAGAGATTCTTCATCGGCGGCAGAGCGGGCGACGAAGGTTTTAGAAGGAAAGACAACGTTACTTAAAAGAGAAAGTGATCGGTTCAAGCGTCGTGCTAAAGCGTACCGTTTTTTAGCATCACGCGGTTTTGATGCCGATGCAATCCGAAGCGCACTGGAGGGCTGGGATGAAGATAATTGACACGCATATTCATTTTTCCGGGAATGAACATTTCCAACAGATCGCCGAAGCCGCCGGACAGATCAACAGTCCAGAATTTCTGGCAAAAGAGTTTTCGAGGCACAATATTGTTAAAGCGATCGCAATGGGAACACGTAGCAGCCAACCGGGCGAACCCGGGTTGCCGCAACTTCCGGATTTGGCTGGTATTCCCGGAACTGAAGGAAGCCATCATCCTGAATGCATTGCTTATTGTTGCGGAGTGGACAGCTTCGCGCTGGGTTGCGGCTCAGTAAAAAAATCGTTGAATGATTTTGAACGCCACTTGAGTTCCAGTCAATGCGCCGGGATAAAAATCTATCCAGGCTATCAGAAGTTTTTTGTCAATGACCGGATCCATTACCCGTTTTATGAACTGGTTCAACATTACCGGAAGGCAGTAGTTATCCACACCGGCGACACTGCCGGTGGTCGGGGTTTGCTCAAATATGCGCATCCGCTGACCGTGGACGAGGTCGCTGTGGAATTTCCCGAAATCAACTTTGTGATGGCGCATTATGGCAATCCGTGGATTGTTGATGCCACCGCGGTCGCGGCAAAAAACACCAATGTCTATATTGAGCTGTCCGGGTTGGCTCAAGGTAGTTTTGAGGCTGACTGGTTTGTCGAACATTACCATGGTTATATTGAACATTTGAAAACCTGGATAACCTACCTGTCCGATCATGAAAAATTTTTATTCGGGAGCGACTGGCCGCTGGTTGGATACGATTCCTATATCGAACTGATTAAACGGATAGTGCCGGAATCCTGCTGGAATCAAGTTTTCTATGCCAATGCTGAACGCATATTTTTCGCCTGAGAATTTTGAAAAGATGATTCTCATGCGGTATTGTTAAATGATTTTTATTAAGAACTGATTTTGGAGATTACCTGATGGATATTTTAGTGGTTGGCAACGGCGGTCGTGAGCATGTACTGTGTTGGAAATTGAAACAGAGCAAAATGGTTAATAAGGTTTTTTGCGCCCCCGGCAATGCCGGAATTGCCCGCGACGCGGAATGTGTTGACATCGGAGTTGATGAATTAGAAAAACTGGCTGACTTTGCCATTGAACACCGCATCGGATTGACGGTAGCCGGACCTGAAGCGCCGCTTTGTGCGGGGATTGTCGATGTCTTCGAAAAACGCGGCCTGAAGATTTTTGGTCCTGATAAGACCGCAGCACAACTGGAAGGCAGTAAAAGTTTTGCGAAAGATTTTATGCAGCGCCACGGCATTCCTACCGCGAAAGCTGCGACTTTTGACCATGCAGACGCGGCAATTGCCTATATCCGGCAGGAATTTGCGGCTGGCGGAAAGGGCATAGTGATTAAGGCCGATGGACTTGCGGCGGGTAAAGGAGTGCTGGTGGCACAGGATGAAAATGCCGCCGCAGAATTCGTCAAAGATTGTTTCGGCGGGCGTTTCGGCGGTGCCGGAGCCAAAGTGCTGATTGAAGAATGCCTGGTTGGCGAAGAGGCTTCAATT
The DNA here is from genome assembly GCA_012519765.1 of Lentisphaerota bacterium. GTDB lineage: Bacteria > Verrucomicrobiota > Lentisphaeria > Victivallales > Victivallaceae > UBA7640. The sequence continues at coordinate 2,964 of JAAYPP010000159.1, read as the reverse complement.
CTCGCGCTGACGGATGGAAAAACTATTGTGCCTTTGGCGTCGTCGCAGGATCATAAACGCGCGTTTGACGGCGATACCGGTCCTAATACCGGTGGAATGGGTTCATATTCCCCGGCCCCGGTAGTTGACGATGCGGTAATGGCAGAGGTAAAAACGCTGATTCTGGAGCGTTTTCTCCAGGGTATTCAGGATGATAAACTCAACTTCAGAGGGATTATTTTTGTCGGCATAATGGTCACCGAAAAAGTACCGAAAGTTTTAGAATTCAATGTTCGTTTCGGCGACCCTGAAGTTCAATCAGTGCTCAGCCGCCTGGACAGTGATTTGGCAGATGCGATGTTGAAAACCGTCGAAGGACGACTGGCAGAAGCTTCACTGAAATGGTCTTCGGACCCTGCGGTCTGCGTAGTGATGGCTTCCGGAGGTTATCCTGAACATTATGAAAAAGGTCATGTCATCTCCGGACTGGCAGCGGCTGAGTCGGACGGGGTGAAAGTATTCCACGCCGGCACTGCATTCAAAGACGGTGCCATTGTCAATGCCGGCGGGCGGGTTTTAGGGATTTGCGCGCGTGGCGAAAATATCAAATCCGCCATTGAACGCGCGTATGCGGCAGCGGATAAAATCAGTTGGCGCGGCGGTTTTTGCCGGCGCGATATCGGATATCGGGCGATCGCCAGACTGGAGAAAAAAAACGGAGGTTAAAATGCTGAAATTTTTTTGGGTATTTTTGCTGACTTTGTCGTCTTTTGTCGGCTGGTCTGCTCCGAGAATTGATGTTAAAACGATTCCCATGGACGATATCGATTTTAAATCGGTTGAAAAGGTCTGTAAATCATTGTTAACCGAAAACGGCGATATGATTTATCTGAACGCCGACAATGCGTTGCTGATTCGTGATACTCCTGCGGCTGCGGCAAGAATTGCCAGCTTCATCAATCATACCAAAGAATTACTGAAAGAGCATGCCGGTGATGAAGTAGCCCAAACACCCCCAGAAAAGAAAACTGCGGATCCCGTTGATGCGATTCCTGCAGAAAAAAAGCCGGAACCGCCGCCGGAAAAAATTTACAAAATTGTATCGTTAGGTGATGCCGGCTATGGCACCGTGGATGAAATATGGCGGTCATGGCTGTCCACAGATGGAAAGATGCTTTATTCGCCATCCAACAATACCGTGATTATTTCAGACCGGGCGAATATTGTGCAGCGAATTGAAAAGTTTATTACGGATCTGAAAAAAACTTCACCGATGTCGCCGTCACAGCAAATCCCCCTGGATAATATCGCACCGCCACAGAATACCACCACCATCTACGTCAACGATACCAGTTGGCGTTGGGGTGTTCCGATTTATTATTATCCGCGACCGCACCCCTGGCCTCGACCGCACCCAAGACCAAGACCGCGGCCGAAACCACATCCGCCGAAACCACAACCTCCAATACTGAAAATCGATGTACATTAAATCTATTCGAATACGGGGTATGTAAAATTCGCGCGCGCATTATGCGCGCGCGAATTTTATACGAACATTGAAATAACTGGAAGCGGCGATAAATTACTTTTTAATTTTTTCAGTATGACAGAAGGAGATATCCGGTTTGAAAGGACAGGAACTAATCAAGAACATCTGTTCAAAATTTTTTATTTACGGCGATTTCATGGTGGCAGTGCCTTTTGGCAACGGCAATATTAATGACACGTTTCAGGTGACCTTTGACCAGGGCGGTGCCAGAATTCATTATATTCTCCAACGCATCAACTGTAATGTGTTCAAAAATCCTCCGCAGGTGATGGAAAATATTGACCGGGTAACCCAGCACGTGCTGAGAAAAATCCGCCATGAGCCGCTTGGCAGCAAGCGCCGTACCCTGCGCTTTCTGCGTTCATTTGCAGATAATCCGTATGTTCAGGATGATGACGGCGACTTTTGGCGCGCTTATATTTTTGTGGAAAACGCGCGCTCTTACGAAGTTCTGGCCAACGAAGAGCAAGCCTATAACGTAGCCAAGGCATTCGGCAGATTTACATGCGATTTAAGTGATCTGCCCGGCGAACGCATGCACGAAACCATTCCCGACTTCCACCATACCCCGAAGCGCATTGAGGCGCTTGAGCAGGCGGTGAAAGAAGACCGGGCCGACCGGGCGAAAACCGTATCAGCGGAAATTGATTTTGCGCGAAAACGACGTGATGAAACCGGTATTCTGCTGGAACTGCAAAAATCCGGTGATATTCCGGAACGCATTACCCACAATGATACCAAGGCCAACAATATTTTGATTGACGACTCCACCGGCGAAGGAATCTGTGTTATCGACTTGGACACCGTAATGCCCGGCCTGGCGCTGTATGATTTCGGCGATATGATCCGTTCAGGAACCAATCCTGCCGAGGAAGACGATGTCAATCTTGAAAATGTCTATATGAATTTTTCAATGTTTGAAGCGATGCTGCGCGGCTACTGGGATAGTTGCGGTAGTACGCTGACTGAAGCCGAAAAACATTATCTGCCATTTTCGGGAAAGTTAATCACGCTGGAGATCGGAACGCGGTTTCTGACCGACTACCTGAACGGCGATATCTATTTTAAGACCAAACGTCCGACTCATAATCTGGAACGCTGCCGTAATCAGTTCAAACTGGTCGAGTCGATGGAGCAGCAGATGGATAAGATGAATATTTTGACGAAAAAGCTCAAATGAGGAAAAACAAGATGATTAGTTTCATTAAAAAACTGGAAGCGGCATGGCGGCAAAATAATTCGCTGGTCTGCGTCGGACTGGATCCGGATGTCAATAAACTCCCGGCTTGCCTGGCTGGAAGCGCGAAACCAATTTTCGAATTCAATAAAGCAATTATTGATGCAACACATGATCTGGTCTGCTGTTACAAACCGCAGGCCGCATATTATGCCGCAGCCGAAGCCGATGACCAACTGAAAATGACCATCGCCTACAT
>JAAYPP010000158.1 GCA_012519765.1 Lentisphaerota bacterium | reverse complement strand
ATAAAGGTGATTAAGCGTAGGAGTTATGGGTTCCACGACGTGGATTATTTCTTCCTCAAAATACTTAAAGCAACCGGGTTTATTCCGGACATGAGAGAGGTCTATCCATGAAAACACCGAAAGAACCTATATTGCTTCACAGCAAAAATAAGGATAGAAGTTTTTTTACAAAAAAACTTCTCGAATGTCCTAATTTGAGTAAGGATTATTGTTGCCGGAAATCTTTTTTATCAATTGATTTTCGAATTGCTGTGTGATTACGTTTTTTCTTGAGAACTTGAATCTGGGGGCGTCTTTCGGCTAAACCGCGGTTTACCGTAATAGGGTTTCCGTCCGGTGTTTTTCCGGTATAATACATGGCCGCACCCATAGTCATCGGCAGCGGTATATAATCCTGCACTTGTTGCGGACTCCAATTGTGCCGATTTAGAAAATCATCCACGGTTTTCATTTCCTGGTCTGTACAACCGGGGAAGTTTGAAATAAACAGCGGAATCAGATATTGTTCTTTGCCGATTTTTCGGCTCTCTTCCTCGAAAAATGTCATGAAACGATAGAAGTCTTCTGCTGAATTTTTGCGCATCAAGCGCAGAACTTCAGGGTGGAGGTGTTCCGGGGCGACTTTCATGTGTCCGGATACATGTTTACGGACCATCTCGCTCATTAACTCTTTTTGGCGAACTGCAAGATCTAGCCTGATGCCGGAATTGATGTAGAGATGTTTTACTCCGGGTGTGGAACTGACTCTGCGCATCAGTCGAAGCAGTTCCAATCCGTCGGCAACATAATTGGGACAGGCTTTGGGTACCAGGCAGGAAGAGCGGCGGCAGCGGTGACAAATTTTAACATCTTTGACGCGGCTGCCATAAATATTGCCGGCAGCACCGCCGATGTCGGAAATTGTGCCCTTGAAATTTTTACTTTCAATCAAGCGCATGACATCTTTCATCACGGAGTCCGGGCTTCTTGAGGTAATCGCCCGTCCCTGATGCGAAACCAACCCGCAAAATGAACAACCGCCGGGGCAACCACGCACTGCTGGAATTGAAGCGGATACAGCGTCAAAAGCCGGAATTCTTTTTTTGTATTGGGGATGCGGCTGGCGGCTGTATGGGAGTTCATGGACGCGGTCAAGTTCTTCGGTGGTCAGCGGTTCCGGCGGCGGCTCCAAAATCAGTATGCGCTCGCCATAGCGCTGATAGAGCCCGCTTCCGGTATAAGGATTCATTTCGCGTTCAACGATGATGGTTTCTGTCATTAGCGCATCACGGTCCTGCTGCATAATTTCCCAGTCCGGCAACTCAACATAGTCGGTCAAATCAAAAATTTCCGCTTCTTTTTTGCCTAGAAGATAAACGGTTCCGCGAATGCCGCGCAAGGGTTCGTTTGCGTCAAGTTTAGCGCATACCTCTATCGTAGTTCGTTCGCCTTGTCCGTACATGCCGAGTTCTGCTTTGCTATCCACCAGAACGCCGGGGCGAAGTTTGTCCTGCCAGTAATCATAATGAGCCACCCGGCGCAGGCTTGCTTCCATGCCGCCGTTCAAAATCGGCAGACCCGGAAATGCCCGGCGTGCGAGTTGCGAATAAACGATTAAAGCGTGCGGCGGACGCAATCCCGGTGCGCCGTCTTCGGAGTACGCGTCATCCCGACGCAGACGGCGGCCTGCGGTGTAAAGATTGACCATCGAATCCATGTTGCCGGATGATATAGCGCAGGCCAGGCGAGGTCTGCCCATGATCTGAAGAGATTGCGGTGTACGCCAATCCGGCTGGGCGATAATACCGCAACGGAATCCTTCATCAAGCATCAGTCTTCCAATCAAAGATATACCATAAGACGGATGATCAACATAGCAATCGCCGGTAACCAGGAGAATATCCAGTTCATCCCATCCCAGTTTAAACATTTCCGCTTTGGACATTGGGATGAACGGCGGAGCAAGGGATGTTTTTTTCATGGACGATTCGGCAATTTGCCGGTAGAAGGGATTTGGTTGACACTGGTAAGAGAATTTCTTCCGATAAATTTGAACGGAACTTCCAGGTTGGCACTTTCACCAAGGGTGTAAGTGTATTCCAGTGTCATCTTCACGGTGCTGCCGGTCGCAACTATAGGCGATTCCAGCTTGAACAGCATGGAATACCATGAATCAGGAACCGTTCTGTCAATTTTCCATTTTTCGCCGTCAAAATCGCCCAAACCTGCTCGTAAGGCAATACATGGATAGCGACGGAACTTGCTGTCCCGCAACGTAAAATCGTAAATACTCAAACTGCGCATCGGATCAAGCTTGCAGACGACCACGGCATAGGCCGTTCTGTCGTAGTTATCGGGGAATGCGTGCGGATCAAGATTTGTCACCCTCACTTGGGATGTGGTTATTTCAGCTACGCTGATTACCCCTAGGCGAAAGCGCCACATCGCTGCAGAAAGCCCGGCCCCAACAATCAGCAGGACTGCCAAAATTGTCAATAGTGAAATTTTCTTCATATATTTACCCCGGATGTTATCAATATTATACTATTACTATTGAAAACCACAAAAGCAATTATCGAGAGCACAAAATTTACCGGATAGGAAAAAAACGAAAAAAAAGATTTTTTGTGTTTTTTGCAGTTGCATATTTTTGATTATACGGTAATTTAGATTTTATAGTGCGCCGGGGCATTGGTCGGCTTGTTGATAACCTGTTAATAACCTGTCGCTGATATCGGCTCATTCATCGCAAGTATTTGTTGTATAGATGGTTTTAATTACGTAAGTCAATAAAATGAACTGCGTTTTGTGCAATAGGTTAAAAAATATAAATTTTGAGTTCAATCAATACTTTCGAATGCAATTATATCGAATAGTTTCCTGATCATGTGCTTCGGGGATATCAGTTGTTGTGATGTTTTGAAAAAAAAACAGTAATTATTGTTAATAAATATTTTTAGTTGTTAATAAACTTAAATATGACTCATGCGAAATAGGAGATAATCAGAGATTCGGCAACAAGTCATAGCCGGGTTTTCGTCATAAATGTCGAAAAAGTTTTATCTGGCGGTAAAATCGCTCAGGTAAGCCGGATTTTGTAGT
>JAAYPP010000157.1 GCA_012519765.1 Lentisphaerota bacterium | reverse complement strand
TTTGTTTTATGTTTTTACCCACATTTTTTGCGGTTTGGATTTTTTGGGCGTGGTTTCCTTGCGATAATATCGTTCATAGCTGTTAAGAATGTTGTTGATGTTATCAATGGAAACGCCATCCGGCCACTTTTGCGAAGCCGGGTAAAGACCGTAAACCCAATCGGTCATTTCTTCATGTTCTGCATGGTTGGGATCATTAATCGCGGCGCAAAAATCCTCGTAGCCCGGAGTTCCGCCAACATCCTCCGGCGGACAGGCCCCGGTTGCTTGTGTACAAAAGAACAGTCGTTTCCCTGGCATTTTATTGCAGTTGAAATCGACAACTTCAACCAGATGCGCCCAATTATCGCCAAAGTCGTAAATGAAATCGAAACGCGGCATTTTGGGTTTGGCTATTACAGAAAGCCGAGAGCGGCGTTCATCCTTCAAATCATTATCCCAATCCGGATTTTTCATACCGTAGTTACCGGATTGTGATTGAAATTCATGAAGATGCGCATTGCGCCAGCCCATCGTGTATAGCAAAACCTCACTGAGGTAGTCCAGCCGGATATCGGCAGGGACAATTAATGTTCGCGTCACTTCCTCATGACATCCCATGAGCTTGATTTCGAGTTTGTAAAAAGTTTTCTGTGACATGATTTATAGTTCCTCCAATGCGTTGATTTCAGTAGTGTAATATTTTTTTGCGCATTCCGGCATTTTTGCGAAATGAGCCTTTAACGTTTTGGGAAGACGTTTTCGAGTACTTTCGTGGAGCGGACGCATAAATTTTAATTTTTGTTCCATTTTCGAACAGAGCTGGAAAATATAATTTACAGATTCGGCATCGTTTAAGACCGGACGGGCAAACATATTCAAGAAGATACGGAAATCCATAATGTGACTCCACACACGCCCGATTAACTCTTCATAGTCCTCGCGCTTGTCCTGTTTTATACTTTCTAAAAGCAGCTTTTTCATAAATTCCAAATACTCGGTAAGTTGCGCTGCTACAGCTTTTTGTTTTTGGTTTTTATTAGGGGAAATGCGGATGATATCAACTTTGAGTATCATCTGGTCAAGCCACTCCATCGCCGGGATATAGTCATTCGGTTATATTATGGTTGTTCTCGTCTTCCGGCAGATCAAAACCGTCAAAAAAAGGTGTTTCTTTATCTTTGGTCATTTGTGTCCTCGTAAATGTAATATCCGCCGGTCTTCGGAACGCCGCGGAACTCAATCTTTCCTTGCTCCCGAAGTTGCCGGATATAACGTTCCACTGTCCGGGTGCTTGTACCTACTGCATCGGCGATCGCGTTTGCCCGGCATCCGGGGTGCAACCGGATATATGCGAGAATTTTTACACCGACATTTACACCGACATTTACACCGACATCTGAAGTTTCCAAGTGTTGTTTCAAGGTGCGCAAAATTTCTTCAAGCATGAAATCAACGAATATTCCGCTATCGGTTTTCTGTGTGCTGATATTGATTGCCTGATAGTAGCCATCCTGGTTCGAATATACCATGTTTTCGACCGGCAGATACTGAAAGAACGGATGCAACTGCCCCAGAATCAATGATTGCCAGAGCCGTCCCATGCGCCCGTTGCCATCAGCAAAAGGATGGATGAATTCGAACTCATAATGGAAGACACAACTGCGAATCAATAGATGGTCTTTCGCTCGTTTCAGCCAATCGAATAGGCTGGACATTAATCCGGAGACACGTTCCGCCGGTGGCGCCATATGGATGACTTTGGTTCCGGCGACAACGCCGACGCCGGACGAGCGGAATTGTCCGGGTGTATCGATCAACGCAGTCATCATGATGCCATGCGCCTGTAGAAGGTCTTCAATAGAATAAGGATTTAACGACGGATACAGATCATAAGTCGCAATAGCATTCTTAACTTCCTGAATTTCCCGAATCGGAGCGACAATCCGTTTCCCATCGAGAATCGCGGTGATCTGATCTTCGGAAAGGGTATTGCCTTCTATGGCCAGCGACCCTAGAATCGTTTTGATACGGTTTGCCTTGCGCAAACGCAGGCCGTCTTCCTGTTCCATGCGTATAATGTACCGCTCAATCAATGCGGAAATCTCCGCAACTTTGCTGATTGCGGTTGGACTTACTGTAAATGGCGGTCGGTATGCCATAGTCGACTCCTCAGCCGATGATTTTGGTTACAACGCAAATTCGTTTAATACGAATAAATAATACTCATAATTCAGGTAGAAAGTATATCATTGAAGCGGAAAGTTTGCAAATTGAGAATCTGGTTTTAGCGATAAAACCAAACACTCTGAATAATGTTTGGGCGGTGATTTTGAAAATGCCGGTCCGGGCGGAAAGGAGAAAGCGGCGCGGTCAATAGGTGACTTTGCTTTTGATAAACAAAACCTTGACCGGGTTGGGGGAGGCGTTCCTCAGCTTATGTTTGCGCGACGGCAGAATTCTGATGGTATCTTCCTGCTTGAGCAGAAATTCTTCGTGTTCAAACACCATCACGGCTTCGCCCTCGACAATATAAGCGATTTCTTCCTCGAAATGTTGCGAGAACCCGCTGTTGCTCTCGCTGAACGGTTTCAGCGTCATCTGGAGCAGTTCGACATTGGATCTGACCGGTCCCGGAGTCAGCGCATAATAAACGGCGTTTTTTTCATTGGGATTATGGATTTTTTCCTGCTCATTTTTGCGGCGGATCAGCGAACCGTTATCAATATCTTCAACCAGCAGTGTCGGCAATGAAATGCCCAGCACGCGCGAAATCGCCTTCAGTACGCTTAAACTCGGGTTGCCGATGCCGCGTTCCAACTGACTGATCAACGCGGTACTCAATTCACTGCGTTGCGCGAAATCTTTGATTGACAATCCGTGTTCTTTGCGGTACTCGATAATTTTTTTACCGATTCTAGTTTCCATGAATATTGCCTCCACGCTCATTTTTGATAAAATAGCATCATAATTCGTTAAATATAATTAATTTTAATAAAAATATTGAATATATTATGGTGTATGTTATATTTCAGGAAAGCAACTTAGGAGTTTATTTTTATGGGTAAAACAACAGCACAGAAGATTTTTGACGCGCACCGGGTGGATGCTCCGGTGGCAGGGGTTTCAATTTTGTCGTTGGATCGGGTTTTTTGTCACGAAATCACTACCCCGATTGCGGTGGATGATCTGGTGGCACGCGGCAAAGACCGGGTTTTTGACAAAACAAAAATTAAAGCCGTTATTGATCACGTTACTCCGGCTAAAGATTCGAAAACTGCTGAACAGGGCAAAACGCTTCGCGACTGGGCGCACCGGCACGACATCAAAGACTTTTTTGATATCGGTGAAAACGGCGTCTGCCATGCGATTTTTCCTGAAAAAGGTTTTGTCCGACCGGGTTTCACCATTATCATGGGTGATTCACACACCTGTACGCACGGCGCGTTCGGCGCGTTTGCGGCGGGTGTCGGCACTACCGACCTGGAAGTAGGGATTCTGAAAGGTGTCTGCATCATGCGCGATCCGGAAACCATTAAAATTAACCTCAACGGGAAGTTGAAGCCCGGAGTTTATGCCAAAGATGTGATTCTGGCAGTAATCAAGATGCTGACCGTCAACGGCGCGACTGACAAAGTTATTGAATTTGCCGGTTCTGCTGTTTCAGCGATGGATATGGATTCACGGATGACGCTGTGCAATATGGCGATCGAAGCCGGCGGTACTTGCGGCGTATGTTATCCGGATATGGTTACGGTCGATTATTTGTGGCCTTTTATCAAAGATGATTTCACGTCAAAAGAAGCCGCGTTACAGGATTATTCCCAATGGCGCCCTGACGCTGACGCCGAATATCTGAAAGTTATCGACATGGATGTGTCTGAACTGGAACCGCTGGTAACATTCGGCAACAAACCTGATCAGGTCAAAACTGTTGCCGAGATGAGCGGTGTAAAAGTCAATCAGGTTTATATCGGCTCCTGCACCAACGGGCGTCTCGAAGACCTGAGAATTGCGGCATCAGTGCTCAAAGGCAAAAAAATCAGTCCGAATCTGCGCGGTATCGTGTCGCCGGCAACTCCGAAAATATTTTCCGAAGCCTTGGCTGATGGAATCATTAAAATTTTCATGGATGCCGGTTTCTGCGTGACCAATCCGACCTGCGGCGCCTGCCTCGGCATGAGCAACGGCGTGTTGGCCAACGGCGAAGTCTGCGCCTCTACGACTAACCGCAATTTCGCCGGACGTATGGGCAAAGGCGGAACGGTTCACCTGATGAGTCCGGCTACTGCTGCCGCTACCGCCATCGCCGGAGTAATCACAAATTCCCCGCTCTACAACGTATAAATTAGGAGTAAACTGATTATGAAAAATTTTAACGGCAAAATCCTGTTTCTGGATCGTTCCGATATCAATACCGACGAAATTCTGCCGGCCCGATATATGAATGAAGCGTCCAAGTCGGCACTGAAACCATATTGCCTGGAAGACCTGGTCATTCCGGGCTTCAATCCGAAAACCGACATTGAGGATAAAAGCGTTATTGTCACCCGCGCCAATTTCGGTTGCGGTTCTTCGCGCGAACATGCCCCATGGGTACTGGAATACAACGGCATCAATATGGTCATCGCGGAAAATTTCGCACGCATTTTCCGTCAGAACATGTTCAACTGCGGAATGATGGCAATTTCGCTTGAACCGGAACAGATTGATGATTTATTCAATAACTTTGCCGGCAGTGACGCAGAATGCGTTACTGATCTCGATAAACTCGAGTTTACGGTCAAAGGTGGCGGCAAAGAAAAAAAATATCCGTTCACTATCAACGCTTTTGACCAGGAACTGGTCAAAGCCGGCGGCTGGGTTGATTACGCTGATCTGAAATACTGATTAACTGTTTTAATTAATACTTTTGGGATTACTGGGAAAAAATGCGGAAAATAATTCACGGGAAATAGGTTAAAAGCAGCGGTGGTCAGCTCTTTTTTCGTATTTTTTCCGCATTGCGATGGTGCGCGGGTCTTTGGATGAGCCAAGGATGATAACCGCATCGTGCAGAAAACGGAAAAATCCAAACCAGAATGCGATAAAAAGAACTATGCCGACAGCGACCATATATAACCTCCGTTTACATAAGAATATAACAGTTTTTTTAATATTGTCAAAGGATTAAGCAAAATGGCTTCTGGAACCGCGCTGGAAAAACTTTTCTTTTCGGTGGCAATCATCGACAAAGTCACGTAACAGTCCAAGGACGTGAATAAGGCGTTGATGAATATTCAGCTAAAATCCGCGCGCGCATTATGCGCGCGCGGATTTTAAACTATTTGCTGCGGCTGATTTCGACGGCCACGCTGTCTGAGTGTGAGAGTGCGCCGGGTTTGTCCACGGTTACGGTCACGGATTGAACTCCGGCCAGTGACAGGCAAAGCTCGGCAGCAGCCTGCGCCAGGGTTTCAATCAGATAATATTGTGATGTTTTTCCGAGATTGATCAGCTGATCATGTACATCCAGATAATTTACCGCCAGCATCAGGTCGTCTTTCGCGGCGGCCGGGCGCGTATCGCATTCCAATACGACGTTGAGAATTACTTCACGCGGAGTTAAGCGCTCTTCCGGGAGTGTTCCGACAATGGTTTTCATTTTCAGGTTGCGGATAAAAATTTTGTCATTCATATTTGGCCCTCAATTGGGTTGTAAGATTTTACCGGCGCGAACCGGTTTTTCGTTGAGCATTTCTCCGTAAGCCGGGCAGCCGTTGACCAGTACCAGTTTGACTCCGGAAGCCAGGCGGTGGGGCGCGGCGAAATCGGCTTGTGCACGGTATTCGTCCAAATCCAGCAGCGCCAAATCTGCGGCGTAACCCGGTCTTATCATTCCCCGCCCGCTTAGATTAAAAATAGCGGCCGGAAAGGCGGTGACGCGCCGGATAATTTCGGCAGTACTGACCACGTCTTTTTGCTGACGGAAAAATTCCGGAAACGAACCGAAGCCACGAGGATGGCTGACGCCGAAACGGTAATCCTGCGGCCGGGCACTCTCGTCACTGCCGCAGGCGACAAAGTCCAGCGCGAGAATCCGTTTCAGGTTGTCAGGCGACATTCCGCTGAATGCTGCCATTGCTCCCGCCGGATCGTCGCGCCATATTTCAACACAGGCCATTGCCGGATCGGAGAATTCCGCCAGCAATTTGCCGTGCATCTTTTTAAAGCGTTGCGCCGAGGTTGAAACCAAACGGCAGGTACGCCAGCGTTCCGCCGGATACCGGCGCAAATCCGCTATTGCTTCAGCGGCATGGTCGGGTTCAGCAAGATATTCCGAAAGCTTTTCGTTGGTCATGTCGGACAGATGATCCGGCAGGATAACGCTTAAATTGGTCATGGATTCGATATAAGGGTAACGATCCGCAGTGATCCGGAGCGGCGCCTGAGCCAGCAGTTCAAGCGCATCATCCAGTTTATGCCAATTGGCTTTTCCGGCTGTTTTGAAGTGGCTGAGGTGCAGATGTTTTTGACCGGCGGAAACACATGATGTGATGGCTTCTTTGATTGCTTCAAGCAGTTGATTGCCTTCGCTGCGCAGATGTGTGGTGTAGGGGCGCGAAAAAGGAGCCAGCGCGGTCAACAAAGCAGTGATTTCCTGTTCATCTGAAAAACAGCCCGGCGTATAGAGCAGACCACTGGAAAATCCGCCCGCGCCTTGTTCGAGTTGGGTATTCAACAGTTGCGCAGCCATGTTAAGTTGTTGCAGATTAAGCCGTCCCTCACGATAGCCGTTTACTGCTGCGCGCAAGGTATTGTGACCACACAGCGGCAACAGATTGATCGCCGGATTGCGGGATTCCACTGCCTGGCGGTAGCCGGTGAAGTCATCCCATTCAATACGGCAGTTGTATTGCCGGTAGAGATGTTCGAGGTGTTCCCGATTGAGTGTACTTATCGGAAACGGTGAAAGTCCGCAGTTGCCGGTGATTTCGGCAGTAACTCCTTGACTGATTTTGCCGACTGCTTCGGGCGCGGCAATAATTGAAACATCAGAATGACCGTGGACATCGATAAAACCCGGCATCAGTGCCAAGCCGGAAGCGTCAATTTCCGTGTTTGCCTTGGCCGGTCTATCGTCGATTCCGGCAATCCGTCCTGACTCAATCAGTACATCAGTCTGTACGGGGGGCGCACCGGAACCGTCATACACGGCGGCATTTTTTATTAAAAGTGTTTTCATATTGCTATCTGCGTCAAAGTCATTTCCGATTTTTAATCTTGAATCATTTAAAATACCACTCTTTTAAACTGGAGCAATGAAAGTTTTTGAAGTTGTCGCAATATCTCATTAAACCTGCTTGAAACATTTGTAAAAGAGGCTTTTTTAGTGTATTTTATCAGGCTTAACCAATTATAATCAAAAACTTGGAGAACAACTAACTTATGTTCAGCGCATCCGATTTGAAAAAAGGACTTAAAGTCCTGGTTGACGATTATCCGTGGATAATTACGGATTTCGAATTCTGCAAACCAGGCAAAGGCACAGCACTTTATCGCTGCAAAATGAAAAACCTGATTACCGGTTCTACGATGGACCGTACGTTTCGTCCGGTTGACAAAATCGATAAACCTGACCTGGAAGAACGCGAAACCATATTTTTATACGTTGACAACGACTTCTTTGTATTCAGTGATTCAGATACTTATGAAGAAATTCATGTATCTAAAGACGTTATCGGCGACAACGCGTATTTTTTGATTGAAAACTCGGAATCTAAAATTCTTATGTTCAATGGCGCGCCGATTGACGTTACGCTGCCGACTTTCATTGAAAAGGTCATTAAGGAAACTGAGCCGGGC
>JAAYPP010000156.1 GCA_012519765.1 Lentisphaerota bacterium | reverse complement strand
GATATTAAGCGTCCGATAATATTTTTTGATCTTGAAACTACCGGAACCAATATTATTCGCGATCGTATAGTGGAAATTTCGGTGGTTAAAATTTTTCCGGACGGCGCTAAAGAATCTTATACGCGACTGGTCAATCCGGAAATGCCGATTCCGCAAGCATCAAGCGCGATTCACGGCATTACTGACGCTGATGTGGTCGGCAAACCGATATTCGGCGAAATCGCTCCCCGGTTGCTGGAGTATTTCGAAGGTTGCGATATCGGCGGATACAACATTATCAAATTTGACATTCCGCTACTCATCAATGAATTCACCCGTGTTGGAATTGAATTTAAAACTGACGGGCGCAAAATCATCGATGCCTATAATATTTTCTGCAAACTATATCCGCGCAGTTTAAGCGCCGCATATACCTTTTTCTGCGGGAAAACCTTAGGTGAAGATGCGCATAGTGCCGAAGCTGACACCCTGGCCACTATTGACGTGCTCTTCGGCGAAATTACCAAACATCCGGAAATCGGCAATACTGCTGAAGCACTTCATCAATATTCCGACAATAGCGATCCGGACAGCATTGATGCCAACGGCCGTTTTAAATGGTCGGGTGATTATGTTGTGGTATGTTTTAGTAAATATTCCGGCATGAAATTGCAGGATTTGGCCGTTTCCGAGCCGGGGTTTCTGAAATGGATCATCAAATCGGATTTCCCGGACGATGTGAAAAAAATTGCTCAGGACGCACTGTCCGGAATATTCCCTAAAAAACCGGCTGCTAAGTTTGATGAAAAAAATTGAAACCCTGCTGAAGCTCCTTGATGATCCGTCGCCACAGATTGCTCATTCCGTAATGGTTGAGCTTCTGAAACGAGAAGACCAGCTTGAGACATTTCTTGCAGAACATCAGGAAACTGAAAATCTTTTATTGCGCAAACGGATTCACCAGCTGCAATCAATAATCTTATTGCGCCGCCGCCGCGCTGAATTCGCTAAAATCCTCAATGATCCGGATTTATCTCTGATCGAAGGACTGATGGCTGTTCATGTGCAATGGTACGACAATGACTCAAAACGTTCTCTGGAAGAAATATGGGTTGAATTCTGTAAAAATGCTGAACGCAGCAAACCTCGCGATATCAGCGAATTAGCTAATTTTATGCGGAAAAATGATTTTACCGTTCCGGCGGTTACTGAACTGCATGCCGAGCATTATTGTATCGGCCCTGTGCTCGAAGAACGTTCCGGCGCTGATTTTATACTAATTGCCATCGCGTTGATAATCGGTAATCGTTTCAATATGGAATTACGTATTGCCAAAATAGTTGATGATTTTATGGTTGTAGATCGACACGGCAACGGACTCTCTGTCCGCAATAATTGGCAGGTACTTCAGAACATCAATATTGCACAATGCGAATTTTGGGATAATCGAAAAATATTGAAACTGGCGGCGCTGATGCTGTTTCAGTACGCCGTCAGTTCAGACAGTTTTCGCTACATCAGCACCATCGGTCATTCTATGACCGGATTGGATGATGATGAGCCGCTTGATTTTCTGCCTTATCCTTATAACTGAACTGAATAAAGCTTCTGATCGGCAGCCTGCTGGATGATCAGGGTTCTTCTTGCGGCATTGATCACTGCGTCATTATTCAACTCGACATTCTTGCCGTTGATGGCTTCGATAAAATCATCAAGGTAATCGGGACCGACTTGGGCCGGAAGCGCTATTTGGCTGACGCCGCTACTGCCGTTGAGTGCAAGTTTCAGAAACGGTTCGCTGATATTAAATTCCAGTACGCCGAGGGTTCCCCAAATGGTAAAACGCCAATAATACGGGAGATTGAATCCGCAACTGTCCGGGGCAAAATAAGATACATCACCAAGTACACCGCAGCCATTATTCATTTTTATCATGAATTGTGCGCCGTCATTAAAGTTCGGAGCGTTTACCGCAAAAGCATTCCAGGTACGTGCTGCGATAACTTCTTCAGGAACAAGTCCGGTCATCCAGGGAATTACGTCAATAGCGTGAATTGCAATATCATTGATCGTGCCGCCATGTTTGCCGTCCTCAAAATACCATCCCGGACGCGAACCTGGCAACAGTGGGTGCTGACCGCCGAATTGAATGGCATGGATATTACCGAGGTCACCGTTTTTTATCAGTTCACGTGCTCCGTAGATATTGGGATTGCCACGCAGGTCTAACTGACAACCGACCTGAAGATTTTTGGATCGTGCCAGCTTCTCAATTTCAGTCAATTCATCAAGACTGGTACAAATCGGTTTATCGGCGATGACGTGTTTTCCAGCTGCCAGGCTTCTGATTATGATGGAGCCGCGTTTCGAGTAATAATCGCCGACAGCGACCATATCGCACGGGGTTTCTGCGAGCATCTGATCAATATTCGAGTGGGTGATTTTTACGTCACCGGCAGATTCCAGACCAAGTCTGACCGCGTCATCTTCTTCACATGCCGCCACTATATCCAATAAAGCAGAACTTTGTGCTTTATTATAGAGTCCCATAATATGTCCATGGCGGAATCCGGCAAAGGCAATTTTCAGTGTCATAATATTCTCCATTCTGGTTCTTTCGGTGTTTTCATGGATAGACCTCTCTCATGTCCGGAATAAACCCGGTTGCTTTAAGTATTTTGAGGAAGAAATAATCCACGTCGTGGAACCCATAACTTCTACGCTTAATCACCTTTATTTTGTTGTTAATTCCCTCCGACATACCATTGGTTATTTTATGGGTGAAGTATGCCAGAATTCCATCTTTCCAGCGATTCAACCGTTTGGCTAATTTCTTAAACGGTT
>JAAYPP010000155.1 GCA_012519765.1 Lentisphaerota bacterium | reverse complement strand
TTCCGTCATGATATCGAATACTCCGTTTCGCGGCGAAGGATAATGATAATCGAAATAGTTGATAAAATCTTCCGCATGAATTTCCTCGGGATTAGGTTGGCGTCCTGACATGACAGCGTGCCTGGCGCGAGTATAGGAAGCGGTGTTGGTATTGACTGAAAATGTCGATATCGGACGTAGCGCCGCAGGATAAAAGGGCAATCCTTGGGATAATTCTTTGAGCTTCTGTTCTTGCGCGGTAAGCTTGCGGACAACCTGTTGGAATTTTTCAAGGGAGTGTGACGGGATTTCCACGCTCAGCCGGTTTCCTGCGCGATCAATCGCAATTTTCCCGACACCACTGATTCCATGTTTTTTCAACCATTCTTTCACTTCAGATTCGCTGGTCAGATTCCAGGTTTTCAAATTCAAACGGACAGTCGTTGAAATGTATGCGGATGGTTCAGAGATGGACTCGGACGAAACAACTGAAAGGTCTGCTTTTGAGTTGGTCCGTTTGCCGATGATTGATTTGCGTGACGGCGGTGCATTTTCAGCGTACTCTTTCTTGGGTAATGCGGTTGATGCCATGTCGCGCTCACGGTATTGTGGCGACAAAACGCTACGGTTACTGCCATCGGCAATGCTGGGATGGGGAGGCATTTCATTGCTTTCACGTTTATATTTTCCAGGAGCACCGGAGGCTTCTTCCGACGCGCTGACGACTCGAACTTCCCGCATTGATCTTTCTACTGTCGATTTTGCAACTTTTCCTCTCTCGCTACCATAATTACGCTCAACTGAAGAATCTTCGGCTACCAATGGTGCCGATGGTGCCGCAACTGGCGCAACAAAAGATAAAGCATCTTTGTCGGCTGCTAAAGCGTCATCCTGGCGTTGGACTTCGGAATCAATTGTAATTGCCTGTTCCAGTTCGGCTTTGGCGCTAATCGCCCGCGCTTTTTTGCGAGATGAATTTAAAGCGGGGAGAAACATCCCGGAAATAATTCCGAGAATTGCACAGACGACTAGAATTTCAGCCGCATAGCGCAGAAAGATTTTTTTTGGTGGGGATTTTTTCGGAATTGAATCCAAAATCAGGTTTCGACTTTCAATGCTGAGGCTTTCCGGGGCATCAGTATTTTTCAAAGTTTTTCCGATGGTCTGCCAGTCTTTTTGCATGGATTCGAACTCGTTGCGGCATTCCGCACATGCTTCAAGATGCGCCAGCAAAGCAGCTTTTTTTTGCTCGGAAATTTCTTCCGCGAGATATTCAGTCATCAGACGGAGGGTTTTGTTGCAGTTCATGATTCGCCCAACTCCTTTTTGACTAATTTACGCAGTGTGGTGGTGGCGGTGTGCAATATGAAACCGACGTTACCGACGGACAATCCGGTAATTTCGCTGATTTCGCGGTAACTTTTGTTCTGATCAATCTTTAGCATCAATACTTCACGGTGCTGTGCTTTTAAGAGACTCAGGCAACGCAGAAAAATTAACTGCCGCTCTGCTTCCGTCATAATATCCGAGGGTGACGCGTCATGTTCAGCAAACTCATGATATTCAGCCAGCTGAAGTTCCCCACGGTTTTTGCGTTTGCGAATTATGTTCAGGCATTTGTTGCGAACCACGCAATAAAGCCATGCCCGGTGGTTTCCGATTATCGTCTGTTTGGAATGCGTCAGCGCAATAAATGCATTTTGTACTGCGTCTTCAGCCAGCATCCGGTCTTTTACTATTATCCAGGCATAACGAAGCAACTCTTTCTCATGCATACCGATCAGTTTTCCGAGCAGTTCGTTCATCTCTTCTTCGTCTTTATTTTGTTTTTATATACAATGTAACCCGCGAATTTCGATTTTATTAGCAGTTATATCAAATAAATTATTAAAGTTGATGGAGTTTTAATTTTTAAAGATAGAATATATGCAACTTTGTTATTATAATCCGCGCGCGAAATTCATAGAATACAAAAATCCCATAAAATCCGGCTATGGCTTGAAAGCATGCATAATTCCATGTACTTTTTATGCAAGGCTTGATTTGACAAATTCTTTATCAGCGAGGTGCTTTGTGGAAGTCATAGTTGTTATAGTTTTA